>DATNAF010000357.1:0-24588 GCA_035572845.1 Terriglobales bacterium | reverse complement strand
GGCCGCAAGCCAGGCATCCTTGCCGTTTTTTGCGCGCTTGTTTGGGGAGAAGAAATTCGGAGAATTTGCCGACACGGTTAACGCTTCTATTTACCGGATCGTGGCGGCGGCGGTGCTCGCCTCAAGTTTCATGACTGCGGCCGCGCTGCCTTTGATTGACCTGGTGTATCGGCGCGGGCATTTGCATTTTTCGGATTCACGGACCACTGCGGTGTATTTTTTCTGGTTCTCGCTTTCGCTGGCCTTCTGGTCGGCTCAGGGTTTGTATGCTCGTGCGTTTTACGCGGCGGGAAATACGCTGACCCCGATGATCGCCAGCACTGTGATCACGGTCGCTTCCCTGCCGGTTTATTCTGCGCTGTACCACGCATTTTCGGCGCGCGGGCTGGTGATTGCGTCCGATATCGGAATTGCTGCGAACTGTCTGGCAGTGGCGCTGCTGCTGCATTATCGAAAACTGGTTTCGCTGGCAGCGTTGGAGTGGAAGGAAATCGGGAAGGCGCTTTTGGTATCGGTGGTAGCGGGATACTTGGGGTGGGAACTCATCAAGTTCATCAATCCCAGTGGAAGCCGGTTGGCTGATCTGGAAGCGCTAATTTTGATCAGCGCAGTTTGGGCTGCGGTCGTTGGACTGGGGTTATGGCTGATGAAGTCGAAACTGCCGCGAGATTTGAAGCGAAGAAAACAGGCCGCACAGAAGCCGGCCAGCACAATCGCGAGTATTTGAATTTAGTGCGGAGTTGCACGGGCGAGGACGCCCGTGCACTTCTGAAACCTTTTCTTTTAGACATTGCTGGGGGGCTTCAGGACCAGGGTGCTGTTGAACTGCTGCATGATCTTGTAGCACTCGCAGGCGGCAGACTCGAGTTGCTTCCGATTCATAATCTTTACCGAGCCGCGCAGATTTTCGATGAAGCCGGCCTTTTGCAAAATGCCTGCGGCCAGGCTCACGCTTGGTCTACCGGTGCCGAGCATCTGCGCTAAAAATTCGTGGGTGATCGGAAGCGACTCTGACGCCACGCGGTCCTGACACATCAGCAACCACCGCGCCAGGCGCTGTTCGATTTCATGCAATCGATTGCAGGCGGCTATCTGGGCAATTTGCAGTCCTTGCACCAGCACATAGCGGTTCAACATCAGCCGTAACTCAGGCGCTTCGTGCATTTTTTCTTCCAGGATCTCCGACTTGAGCCGCACGCCAGTACCGGGAATCTGCATAATGCTGCGGTATGGGCCGCGGTGGATGCCAACCGCCAGCGGTGTTCCAACAATTCCCTCCCGTCCGACGATGGCGACTTCCACGCTGTGGCCGTCGCTGGTCAAGACGACGAGCGACGCCAAGCCTTGGTTAAGAAAATAAGCGAATTCAATTTTTTCACCGGCTTCGTGCAGAATCTGATGGTGTTGAAGTTGTACTGATTCCAAATGCGGGCGCAGCAGATTGAACTCAACTTCCGGAATGGAATTCAGGATTTGATTTTCCACCGGCTTAGCGTTCACATCGGTCCGCGCGCCAGATGGATTGCTGGTGAAATTTTTCAGTTCATTGCGAACATTCGTACGTTGCAAACGTGCTCCCTCTTGCAAGCCACGCGCACACTACAAGATTCGATGAAGCAGACTAGTGCGCAAAGGCTATTTGTCACACGAGAATGTGTCAGTTCGACAACGAACCGAGAGTGCCGCAACTACACACTCCGCTTCAATATCGGCCACAAGACGACTACTTCAGGCTGAATGAGCCGTTGTAGTTTTGGATCGCTCTGTAGCATTCGCAGGCCGCATCCTCGAGGCGCTTGCGGTTGAGGATTTTCACGCTTCCGCGAGTGTTTTGGATCAGGCCGGCACGCTCAAGCACACCGGCGGCAATCGTGACCGTGGGTCTTCCGGAACCCAGCATCTGGGCGAGGAATTCGTGGGTGAGTGGCAAATTTTCAGAGTCAATTCTGTCCTGGCACATCAGCAGCCAGCGCGCCAGTCGCTGGTCCATATCATGCAAGCGGTTGCAGGCGGCGAGTTGTGCCACCTGCAGCTGCTGCATCATCACATAGCGTTCGACGAAGGCTTTCAAGCAGGGCGCACGGTGAATGGCGTCTTCAAGTACGGACGAAGGGATGCGCAAACCGCGCCCGCTAATCTGCATGATCGCCCGCATGGGTGCGCTTTCAAAACCAAAAGCTAGAGGCGCTCCCACAACTCCTTCGGGGCCGGTGATGCCAACTTCTACGCTTCGGCCGTCGTGCACCGAAACCACGAGCGACACCATTCCCTGATTCAGAAAATAGGCGTGCGCAATTTTGTCGCCCTGTTCGTAAAAAATCTTGTGTTGCGGCATATCCATTTCTTCCAGAAGTGGGCGCACAGCCATGAATTCATCTTCCGGGATAGCAAGCAATATCTGGTTCTTAATCGCCTTTCCGTCGCGATCAGTCCGGGGCGGCAGCGCTACCGGAATGGGCCTAAGCTGCCCGTCCAACGTCGTAATGTCGGGAAGAGCCATTTCGCATTCCCTTTCCATGCGAATTGGATGTCTGGAGGATGACTCTGAACCGTCAGGAAATCCCCTACGTGGGAGCGTAAATTCGCCCACCGGAGAGGTTATTTTCCCCAAAAGAACAGGCACCCTTACGTCAGGGTGCCTGCTTGGAGACTGTACTGTGAGGGGCTTACGCGCGGGCAGCGGCGACTTCAGCCTGATTGCTGACCGGCTTTTCCTCGCCATTGGGCTTGGCAGCCTGTCCGGCTTTGCGGATATCGATTCCGCCCTTGAAGAACGCGCCATCCTCAATAGAAATGCGCGCGGCTACAACGTCGCCGGTGAGCGAACCATCGCTGCGGATATCAACCCGGTCGCTGGCCGTGAGATTGCCACGAACTTTTCCGAGGACGACGATTTCCCGGGCAGTGATGTTGGCGGCAACGACCCCGTTGCGACCCACTGTAACCCGGTTTCCGGCTAGATTGATGGAACCTTCGACACGACCATCAATGTAGAGCGATTCGGAGCCGGTGACCTCACCCTTAATGACAAGAGACTTCCCGATGGTAGCCTGGTCCGCAGTGCTGGCCGAAACAGTTCGCGGAGCACTGCTGACGGCCGTTTCCGTTACCGCAGGAGCGCTCGGCGCTGAGATAGGGGTACGCTCCGGCTGTTCGGTCGGACGACCTGGTGCCGTGGGCTGATTTGTAGGCTTCCACATGTGAGAAGAAATCCTTCCTTTGAGGAAAATGTGTTTGGGAACCGAATTTCGCTTCGGTGGCCAAGAAAATTCTACTCTCCATAGCCGCATTTGTATTGTGGAAAAGCGCGATACTTTGTGCATTTTTGGGTTGTTTTTGGGCATTTCCAGTGTGGAATTCAGGGTAAAGCCTTAGGAATGGCGCATTACTTTGGTCAGCTTGGAAACGGCAGCAACTCTGAACAGGTATAGATATCAACTCAACTGAAGCTGTTCGAAAAGAAACAAGGGCAGGTTGGGCCTGCCCTTTGACATCACAGGCTGCCAGAACTCTGGGTAGTTCGCGGTGAATACGCAGTCCTAATCAGTTCTGCCGCAACGCCGGCATCGGCAATGGAATGTTATAAGTTTTCGCTCCGGTACCGACTCCTGCTTCGCAGGTATTCGGAGGCGTCGTACAGATCGAGTGCGTGCCCTGGCATTCGGCAGCCCAGAACATGAAACCCAGCATGCCGTCGCTTGTTCCAGCACCGTTGGGAGGAACCGATTCAACATAGTTTCCGGTGCTGTTTTCAAGCGATGCGCTGAAGTTGTTGCACTCCGGCGCGGGATTCCTTCCGGTCACGATATACAAGCTGCCGGTGAATCGGTTCGGAGCAAGTGGCGGCACAGGGGGTGCGTAGTTTGACTTGCCGTCGATGTGTTGTTGCCAGTTGCCCTCCGCGCCGGATGTGTTGGGCTGTTTATTCGGAACCATTGCGTTGGCGTAATCGAGCACAGGAGAGGAGTTGTTCAACCAATTAGCCGTGGCATATCGAGTGACATCTGTCAGCCATTGATCGCCGGCCCCAAGATCAATCGTCAGTCGAGCGGCAGGGTTCGTCCCAGTTGCGTCGTACGGTATCTGTGAGCGATATGCATTAACGAACGCTTGCAGACCGGTGAGGTTCGGGCTGGAGCTATTCTCGTAATCAATTTCGATCCCGACTCCGAGACTCTTAGCTAAAGCAGCAGCATTCAATCCAAGCTGCGTCGGATTTGTGGACAGCGCCTGGTCCCAGAAACTTGTATAGGTGATCCCGCCGATGGAGAGCATCACACGCACGTTATGGCTGGTGAAGTAACTCACGACTGCTGAATTCATTCCCACCGGCACACCGTTGACGTCGCCGGAATCGTTGGTCTGGTTGAGCAGTTTGAGCGGTTGAACAAAGCTGAGAATGACGAGATTCACCGACGGCAGTCCTGATCCGTCGCCACGATCAATGAGCCAATGATTTTTAGTATCGAAATCAGTCATGTTGCGCACGCTCGCCCAGGTGCAATAATCGCTGCCGCAGTGCCATGCTCCATAAATTTGCATTTGTGCCTGGGAGATCACCGACAGAAGAAGTACCGCCATCACGCCCACGAATGCCGCCCTTTTCTGCATACCGCCTCCTGATTTAGCCGTCACGCGTAAGTGAGCGCGGCGGGAGGTACAAACCTCGATCTACCGTGTTATACCCGGTATTAAAACGCGTCAATACAGGGAATACTGCAGCTGAGAGTAGTCGAACCGGGAGCTCATCTTATTTCTCATCTAGAATCTGAAGTTAATACTTCACATCGGAGTTTCTCCGTGCCGCAATTGAAACCTGAACTCGTATGCTTTCAGATTCCATCATTCTGAAAAAAATTCAGCGCCAGCCAAAGCAGGCCGCCGGCTACAAGCAACTGGTGCGTGAGTTGGGGCTGCACGGCGACCAACGCAAGGAACTGAGCGGAAGGCTACAGAGAATGATTTCCGCTGGGCAGCTGGTCAAAATGGATTCGGACCGGTATGCAATTCCGCAGGCAGCGGGGGCTTCCGGAAAAAATCTTATTGCGGGGAAACTAAGCCTCCATCGAGATGGATTCGGTTTCGTGATTCCTGATCTTGCTTCTGCTTCTCCCAATCTGAAAGGAAAACTTGCAGGCGATATTTTCGTTCCGCCGCACGCAGTTGGTTCGGCAATGCATGGCGATCAAGTCTTGGTCGAAGTCACCAACATTCGCGATGGCGGGAAGGCCGAGGGGCGGATCTTGCGGCCAGTGCATCGGGCGCATGCTACCGTCGTCGGACTATTTCATTACGGATCACGAAACAATTACGTCGTCGCGTTGGACCACAAGATTTCCCAGCAGATCGTGATTCCGCATGGAATGGAGTATCCGGAAGAACCGTCGCACGTCGTGAGTCGCACGTCGCAAAAAAATGAACAGCGCACGTCGCACGACGGACGACGCACGACTTCCAAGCACCGCGTTCTAGGCGACGAAGCTGCCCGCCGCGACTGGAACGATCTGGAGAATGTGGTGGTCGATGTCGAGATCACTGACTGGCCTACGGCCACGCAGCAGCCGCGCGGCCGAGTCGTCGAGATTCTGGGATTCGAAAATGACTTCGGCGTCGATGTCGAAATCATCATCCGCAAACATCATCTGCCGCACCGGTTTCCGGAAAAAGTGCTCGCTCAAGCCGCGGCGGTCGAGCCCATTATTTCTTCGGCGGAGATGCGCAAGCGGCGCGACTTTCGCGATCTTCCGATTGTGACCATCGACGGAGAAACCGCTCGCGACTTCGACGATGCCGTGCTGGTGTCGCGGCTCGAAAATGGCAACTTCGAACTGCAGGTTCATATTGCCGATGTCGCGCAATACGTGATGCCCTACACAGCGCTCGACCAGGAAGCCCGCCTGCGCGGCACGAGTGTTTACTTCCCAGACCGCGCTGTGCCCATGTTGCCGCTCGAACTCTCGACAGATATCTGCAGTCTGCGTCCGCAGGTCGATCGCCTAGTGATGTCATGCCTCATGGAAATCGATAATCGTGGCGAGATTGTTGGCTATGAAATTTGCCCCGGAGTTATTCGATCTGCCGAGCGCATGACTTACACGGCGGTGAATGCGATCCTCGAAGGTGACGAATCTGCAAAAGCGCGTTACTCCGCGCTGGTAGCCAACTTTGAATTGATGCGCGATCTGCAGGCAATTCTCTATCGCAAGCGCGAGCGGCGCGGATCGATCGATTTCGACCTGCCGGAACCAGTGATCGAATTCGACGAATTGGGGTTGATGAAGAGCATCACGCGCTCGGAACGAAACATTGCGAACCGCATCATTGAGGAGTTCATGCTATCGGCGAACGAGTGCGTCGCCGGATACCTGGAAGCGAAAGGAGTGCCGTCGCTTTACCGGGTGCACGAAAAGCCAGATGCAAAGCGCGTGTACGACTTTGAGGTGATCGCTGCGACATTCGGATATTCACTTGGAGTGGGTGCGTTGCCGATTCAACGCATGCAGTTCAAGACTGATCGCCGCGCCAATTACGGAACGGGTAAGCGCGCGCGGGAACTTGAGATTCCGAAAGAAGTTCATATCACCCCGCGCATGTATCAGAAGCTCACCGAGAAAATTGCGGGCAAGCCCGAAGAGAGAATTCTGTCTTATCTAATGCTGCGGTCACTCAAGCAAGCGCGTTACTCTGAGGAAAATCTCGGTCACTTCGCACTGGCAGCACCAACTTATACTCACTTCACCTCGCCAATCCGAAGATATCCGGATTTGATCGTGCATCGGATTTTGAAAGATGTGCTGCGCGATTCGGCAGAAAAATGGGACGGAGAGGTGGCCGTGGGCACGAGAACGGGAGGGCACGGCTTCAGCCGTGCCGAGAACGTAAATAAATCATTCGGGGCTTCAGCCCCCGAAGCTCCGCCCGCGGGTCCGCGTCATGCAACCGACGCTTCCCCCTGGTCCAAGCGCCGTGAGCGCGAACAGGTCGGGGTTCAAGACGGCCCGATCTCGCTCGATGAGCTTCATGCCATCGCTGAAGAATCCAGCCACTCCGAACGCCGCGCTGACGATGCAGAACGCGAACTGATGGAATGGAAGAAAGCCAAATTCATGCAGGACCGCATCGGCGAGGACTTCGACGGCCTGATTATCAGCGTCACTAAATTTGGCTTCTTCGTCGAACTCACAGATCTTTTCGTGGAAGGACTGGTCCCGCTCAACACTCTCGTTGACGACCACTACATTTTTCACGAGAACACTCGCGAAATTATTGGCCAGCACAGCCGCAGAATCTTCCGGCTTGGGCAGCGCGTACACGTATTGGTTGATCGCATCGATCCAGTTGAGAAGAAGATTCAATTCGCGTTGATGGAAGAACGCCCGCCTAGCCGCGCGAAGACCCGGCGCAAAGGCAAATCACGCTAGGGCTAGGGTTAATAAAAAAGGGTTCTTGGGAGTTAGGCGGAATTCAGTCGCCCGATTCTGCAGTCTCGTGAGCAATCTCCCGCGATTCGTGGTGTAGAATTTCCTAGTCAACCCCGTTCGAACTTCCCGGTTCGAACCAGTGTCGGGACGTGGCTCAGCCTGGTAGAGCACTCGCTTGGGGTGCGAGGGGTCGGCAGTTCAAATCTGCCCGTCCCGACCAATACTCAATTTTGCTCGTTTGAATCCATCAAAGGGCGTCCCTTATCTGGCGTGAGAATTACGCCACTATCAGCAGTTCAAAAACAAAAACATGTTGAGCCGAGAAGCTCGTCAATTTACCATTGCGCGACGAAGAGGTTGGTGCGTTGATATCCAGGGCTAACGCAAATATGCTTGAGCGATGGCGTCCTCATCCTCTTGTCTTCATTTACTGTGCACTGGCAATCGTATTGCTTGTAAGCGCCTGTTTTTTGGGAATTGAGGTAATTGCTGCGCGGTGGTACCAACCTGAAAACGCGGTAAAGGCCGCAATCGCCGGAACAGCCTTATTCGTTGCAGCGCTCTGGTCTTCCCTGCGCCGATGCTCTACGCCTGAACTGCCGGCTATCCGCGGGCTGCTATTGATCACCAGTTATACGACCATTGGCGTGGGGAGCCTTTTTCTACTCGTTGTGATCCCGGCAGTAGTGTTCGCAGTTCTTTCAATAATTGCAATTGCTGTCGTGAGTTGCTTTCGAGAGGATAGCGCTTACGCACGCAATCAGTTCCGGCGCCTTGTGGAGATTTACTGGAAGCACCGCATGTACCAGTAGAATGTCAGTTTGGCCATCCACAGATGCGCGATAATAGTTGGGACAATATGCCTGAACCCATCTTTAAACGCGTTCTGCTGAAACTCTCCGGCGAAGCTCTAGCCGCCAATCAAGGTTTTGGAGTGGATCCGCTGCGGATTCATGAGATCGCTGCCGAACTCGGCGAGGTCCATTCGCTCGGCGTGCAGATTGCGATCGTCGTCGGCGGCGGGAATTTCTTTCGCGGCGTCGCCGAACAGGCGCGCAACATGGACCGAGTTTCTGCCGACCATATGGGCATGCTGGCCACTGTCATCAATGCGCTGGCGCTGCAGGATGCCCTCGAAAAGCAAAACATCTACACCCGCGTGCAAACGGCGCTCGAGATGAACCAGGTGGCCGAGCCTTTCATTCGGCGGCGCGCGCTGCGCCATCTGGAAAAGCGCCGCATCGTGATCTTTGCCGGCGGCACCGGTAATCCATATTTTTCGACCGACACTGCGGCCTCGCTCCGCGCCATGGAAATTAAGGCCGACGCCATTCTCAAAGCCACCAAGGTCGATGGAATCTACGACGCCGATCCAATGATCGTGAAAGACGCGACCAAGTTCACCCAAATAACTTACATGGAAGTGCTGAAGCGCGGCCTCAAAGTGATGGACTCAACCGCCATCTCGCTCTGCAAAGACAACAATCTCCCCATCATCATTTTCAATCTGAACCAGCGCGGGAACATCGCAAAAGTAGTGACTGGGGAAAAGATTGGGTCGCTGGTGAGTGCTTAGGCACTTGGCACTTGGCACTTGGCACTTGGCACCCGCACTCACCAAAAACTGCATGCTTTCATTTCGAGCCGCTTAAGACTTACGAGCCATCTGCTTGCCATCAGGAAAAATATCCGCTTGGTCGAGACCTGAGAGACCCTCTTGTGCACAAGTTTGGGTTTGCTGAGTGCTAAGTGCTGAGTGCCAATTGCCTAATTCACCCAGCCCGACTTCGAGCCGCCATTTTTCTTATCTTCGTCGGGGGGAATGTAATTGCCGTGCTCGTCGAAGGTGACGGTGCGATTGTGGTCGCGCATATAGACTTCGAATTTGCGGGCAGCGCGCCGGCGCTTCCAGCGGTAATAGGAATTGCGGAGAGCGAAATACCGCTCGGAAATCTGCAGCGTGCTCCTGCGGGTCAGGAACAGCGAATACCAGATATATCCAGTGCCCAGGCCCAGCAGCAGGACAAAGTCGAACAGATCAAAATGGTGGAGCAATAAGTATGCTGTCTCAATTCCGCCAGTGAAAAGAACGATCCATTTCACTGGAATCTGTATAGGAATTGGAAACAGCATGATGGGTGCACTGCGATTGAACAGATAGAACACCATCAAAATCGCGTTCACCGCCGCTCCACACCCGAATGCCGTCCCCTGCGCGATCACGCCCGTGAGCGATAACCCGAAGCCGGCTATTCCCGCCAAAATCGCGCTGCCAAAGAACAAGCCGTAGAAGCGCGCGAATCCGACCTGGTCTTCGACCGCGCCGCCCAGAAAATAAATTCCTAATAAGGAAAGGGCAAAATCGAGGGGATCAACATAAATGAAAATGTAGGTGACAAATTGCCACAGGAAGCCATGATGAATCCCGCCGGGACTGAGGGCCCCGAGCGCGATGAGTGGCTGGCCCGTGCCCGGCGCGAACGAGAGTAGCAGCAGGATCACCACATAAATTGCCGCACTCGCCAGAATGATCTGCCGCACCGCGCCGCGAAACGGCGGAAAACCCATCACGGAATTGAAACTTCTAGGCATACTTGCACCCGCGACAATCTCGCATTTCTTTATGCTAGCAGTAGCTATCTCTCCGGCACAGGCACGACGGGCTGACTTTTGTGCCCCGCATCATCGACTGATTCGACTGCAAAGATCACATTGTCTTTCGACACCGGCAACGTTACCCGCGTCTCTTTTCCTACGGATTGCATGTGCTCCCAATCCGGCGCGCTGGTCGCTCGCCACAGCACTTCGTATCCCGAGGCACGCCCGTCGGCAGGCGCCTCCCACACCAAAGTCGAATCATTCACCAGGTCCTTGGTTTCGATCCGCACTTTTTGTGGGACGCCCGGGGCCGCCGCCAAAGCCGCCAGCGTGGCCGCGTTCACTCGCGCCACATTGGCTACATAGTCAAAATCCACATACTTCGGCAAGTCGCCATATTCGATTCCATTTTCCGTGCGCACGGTCTGGTGTTGGCGGTTAAAATTTTCGCGATATTCGGTGAAGCGCACTGCCGGGAATCCTTCTTCGTTGAACGAAATATGATCTCCGCCCCGTAAAAAGCGATCGCGCCGGAACTCGATCAAAGGAGAAACTCCGGTCTGATAGGTCCGCGCCGTCTGGGTGACATAGCGCGCCAGTTCGCGTGAGGCTGAATCGCTTTCTCCGCCAAGCGCCCGGATCATTCGCAGCTGTGCTTCGGTCGCACCATCAGGAATACTTTCAGAAAATACTCGCACGAGTTTGGGATCCTGGCCGGCACTTTTGTCTCCGCCAACAATGTCGTTGTTCAGCGCGGCCACGATGTCCCAGCCTTGCGATTTAGCAAACTCCGCAAAGTGCTTGCTGCCGTAGAGACCCTGTTCTTCGCCCGCTACAGTCAGAAAAATAATGGTTCCCGGAAACTTCAGCTTGCTCAGGACCCGCGCACATTCCAGGCTCACGGTTGTGCCGCTGCCATCATCGTTCGCGCCAGGCGCGGCGTCAGTTACGTTTTCATTGCTGCTGTTTCTGGAGTCGTAGTGGCCCGTGACCAGCACAATTCGCTTGGCATCATCAGGATTAGTTCCTTTCAGGACGGCATACACATTCGTGATCACGGTGGGGGTTGCCACGCGGTCGCTGACCGGTTGCGTGAAGCTGTCGGTCTTCACCTCCAGGCATCCGCCACAATCACGTGAGTCGCGCTCAAACTGGCTCTTGATCCACTCCCGCGCGGCGCCGACTCCGTGTCCGGCCGCGATTGAAGCCTCATCCTGGGCCGAAAGGGTGCTGCGTGTCTTAAAGCTGACCAGCTTCTCGATATCAGACTGCACTTGCTGCGCTGAAATTTCGTTCAATGCAGTCTGGATTTTGGGGTCTGCAGTTTGCGAGCTCTGGTGTGCTTGTTGCGCTGGGGCTTGCAGCACAAACATTATCGGGACCAAACCGGCTATCGGAAGAAACGCTGCAAAACTTCTTCTAAGGATCAAGCTGCTCTCCTCGCTCTATTTGTTGACCTAAAAGCATAAACCACGAAGGACACTAAGGTTCACGAAGGAACGCCGCGGCCGTCGCTGGTGGAAATGTTCATCTGACCTTGCATCGCTAGGCCTGAGGATGTTTATGTTCTGGCATGAGCCGATGCTGGACTGTACCGATCTGCATTCTAGTACTGCACTTGAGTGCCTTGGCCGCTTCCAAGCCGCATGTCGTCGCACTTGGACATTGGACATCAATTTCAATTGGCAGCGATACCGACGAAAAGCCGACAACAACTATCAAAATCAGGGCGCTCTACGTTGATGGCCGCGCCAAAGAATTCACCTTCGGCACGGCCCATGATGTGACCGAGCGCATATTTGTTGTCCAGCGAATTTACCGCGTGAATGATTCCCTGCCGCAGCAAAGCGGTCCTAGCCAATGGCAGTGGCAGCGCGGTGGGTGGTTAATGATCGATCGCGTGAGCGGAAAAGTTCAGCAGCTCGCGCTCGCCGAATTCGATCCCGATTCTTCGGCGGTAAATTGGTTTCGCGATTACGCCGCTTATTGCGGGATATCCGATGACGGGCAAAAGCTTTCGGCTGTAATTATGCAGATCGGCCGGCGGAAGCCGCTTCTGAAAAAGCTTATTGGTAGCGTCAAGGATTCCAACCCGGCTTGCGCGGCCCCGATGTGGGAACGCGACCCAGTGCGCGTGACCTTCACGTACACACCCGACCAGAAGCTCACTTTTTCGGTAAAGAGCCGTGCAGTCGACGCAATCACGCCGGATGACAGCGAAGGCGGTGAGTAAAAGTTACCCGTGGAGCACTGATCTTCGAACCGCAAAAAATATTCCCAGCAGGACTACGCCGCCGACGAGGAACACCAGGTTTCGCCAGGAACCTCTTTCTTCCGGCGGGGACGTCAGGTGCTTCGCCATCAGGGCTCCCAAAATCAGGCCGCAAAGCAACCCACCGATGTGCGCCGAATTATCGATGGCGGGGACTACAGCGCCAAAAAATAAATTGTAAGCGGCAAATAAAATCAGGCTTTTCAAAGTTGATTTCAGAGCGCGTGGTGGGACCGGCAAATGCCCAAGGTAAAGCGCGGCTATTAGCGCTCCCGCCATTCCGAAAATTGCGCCTGAGGCCCCCGCTCCGAAGCGGTTGGGATGAAGCCCCAGGCTGGCAAGGCTGCCTGCAATTCCGCAAAAAGTGTAGGTCAGAAAATAAGTCCAGCGGTCAAAGATGCGTTCCGCCAAAATACCGAGGCTCCACAAGCACCACATATTGAGCGCAATGTGAACGATCCCGATGTGGACATAATTCGAAGTCCACATTCGCCAGGGCTGGTCGACCAAAGTCTTCACCCCGGTATTTGCGCCCCATCTCACCAAGTCTGGAATCTGCGGGGAGGTGAACGAAGCTCCCGTAAACACCATGCCAACAAAAACCAGAACATTCGCACCGATAATCGCGGAGGTTACGGGCGCTATTTTGATCAGCGATGGCCGGCTGGCGCGCGCCTGCTCCTGCGCCTTGATATACGCCCGCGCGCGGCACTCCGGGCAGATGTTGTCGGGATGTCCTCCAGGCTGTAGCTCCCGACCGCAACCTATGCAACTCGCCATGAATGAACTATATACGAGCGGCGACCGGGAGCACTGACCAGGTCGAAAAGCAACTCAGTGGCGATGGTCCCGGTCATGGTCCCGATCGCGGTCGTGATCACGGTCGTGATTGTGACGCCATTCCCAATACCGCCTCTGATCTTCCTTGGACAAATGGTTGTAGTCGCGATGCCTATCACCGTGAATTTCGATGACCCACTGGTTGTAATACCCTCTCTCATTAGCATTCCAGCGGTGATAGTCATTGTCGTAGGGATCGTAATAGCGATGTGCGCAACCTACGGTAAATAACGTCACTCCGACGATCGCAGTCGCCGCGAAACGTCCAGCCCAGCCAAAACGAGAAGTCATGTTTCCTCCTTCACAATTCAACACGAGTGAAGGCCATTGGTTGCTAAACAGCAACTCTACGTTGCCCGCTGAGATTGAGTGGCTACTTGTGCGGCAACTCTTGCCGCGTTGTTTTGGGCAAAACCTGCCCCCAGCGAACTCACAAGCATTTAAATCCTCTCGCAAGTTCCGCAATTACATCATTCTCTCCGCAGAAGTATTTGGCAGGGTGGTTGCGTCTACCAGTTGGACGTACCGCAACAAGAGTTGGGCGAATGCCGGATGAAGAACGTTGGTAAACCGCCGATAAAACTCTTGACCGGACAACTTGATCGAAGGAGATGGACATGTCAGTCGCAGGCATTTCCAGCAGTCTGCTTCATTACACACCGCAAAGCGTTCTAAACAGTTTCCAGAACTTCCAAAAAGAATTCCAGCAACTCGGACAAGACTTGCAGTCCGGAAATCTCGCGGCCGCGCGGGCCGATTTTGCAACCCTGCAGCAAGATGTCCCGCAAGCTATTTCCACTTCATCGCTGCGAAACAGCAGCCCTATAGCTCAGGTATTCAGTCAATTGGCGAAGGACCTCCAGACCGGCAACATAAACTCAGCCCAGCAGGACTACAACACCCTTCAGCAAGATCTTCAGAGTCAGACCGCCCAAGGCCGTCACCATCACCCCCGCGGCAGCGGGAGCGGCGAAGTCAATCAGCTGCTGAACCAGTTAAGCCAGGACTTGCAATCCGGCAATCTGACCTCAGCGCAGCAGGCATACAGCACTTTGGCGCAGGATTTTCAACAATCCAGCCCCGGTGGCGGAACGCAACCTCAATCTCCACTGATTCCGCTGTCGGCGAATGTTTCGGTGAGCGCGTAATTGTGGATCGCCGGTTCGGCCGAGTTCGGACAGGCGAGGACGGCTGTCCTCACTGATGGCGGAAAGCATACTGGGACTCCAAGTTTTTCTTTGACTGCTGCTCTCTCCGGCTTGATCCACTGCTGCGGACAGAGGCGTACTCCCTTCGTAACCTCGTGCCTCTTTCAAGTCACAACTACTCTGACGGGAGAGGGTTTCTATCTGCATGATCAAAAGATTGGGCAGTTCGCTAGTTGTCCTTGCGGTTGGGGGATTGATGTTGGCCGGTTCCGCCACCGCGCAACAAAACACAGGCTCCGGGCCGGGCGTAGTCGATCCTGGACATCCACGGGTCAACCAGGTTAACCGCCGCGAAGGCCGCCAGCAGCAGCGCATCGCCAATGGCGTGAAGAACGGCACCTTGAAACCGCGCCAGACGGCTCGCCTGGAGAACCGGGAAGCCAATCTGCAAAACCGTCAGCAGCGCGACATGGCTAAGAACAATGGACACCTGACCAAGTCCGAGCAGCGAGGCTTGAACCGGCAGGAGAACCGCATCAGCCGTTCAATCGCAAGGAATAAAGCCAAAAATCGTTAACCTAACCGTAAGGCGTCCGCCGAAGCGAGTGGGCAGAAACCCCATCCGGCTTACCGGTTGGACGCCGATTCCTTTCCATCGAAAACCTTCGGGTCGCGAGCAGGCGAAATGCCCGACATGTGCTTCTCCAGATCGCTGCGGCCGTTCTCGTTCGAATGAAATTCCCTCTCGCTTAAAGCTCCGAACGCTCTCCGAACCTGATGATTTCCACGGAGTGCATGTGCAAAACTTCTTAGAATGTTAAAGCTCTGTAATTTCAGTAGTTACGAATGGCCCTAGGCCGGCTTACTTCTAATCGATGGATGGGCAGCAACTTGCAAGCGTCTGGCACGTAAGTGCTATCCGACCGAGTGGTCGGTTTTAAGGAATTTAGCGAAGCAGCTGGAATGTTCCACAATCTTTCCACAGGAGTTTGAGCGCACACACGCGGCTAAAACACACTGCAGGCCGTCAACGAATTTTCGTATTAACGGTTCGAGATTTAGCCCTCGTCTGCGTCGGGACCAACTCCATCCGCTCTGGATTCAAACCGCGTTGAACTCTTCAAAAATGCCAACTTGACGGTCCCGGTCGGGCCGTTGCGCTGTTTGCGGATGATCAGTTCGGCAATGCCATCGAGTTCTGGATCATCAGGCTTATAAACCTCTTCGCGAAAGATGAACGCCACTACGTCTGCGTCCTGCTCGATCGATCCTGATTCACGAAGGTCAGCCAGTTGCGGGCGATGATCGCCGGCGCCGCGGCTTTCCGGAGCGCGGCTCAATTGCGAGAGGGCCATGACCGGCACGGCCAATTCCTTCGCCAGCGCCTTCAGTCCCCGCGATATAGCCGACACTTCCTGGGTGCGGTTCTCGTAACGTTTGCCTCCGCCGGACATGAGCTGCAGGTAATCCACGACGATCAGATCCAGTGCTCCCTTGGATTGCAACAGCCGACGCGCCTTGGCCCGCATTTCGCTGATGGTGATTCCCGGGGTGTCGTCGATGAAGATGGGCGCCTCGGCCAGTTGCTCGATGGCACGGGTAATCTTCCGCATATCGTCCTGCCAAAGCGATCCGGTGCGAAACTTGTGCGCGTCAACGCGTGCTACCGAGCACAACATGCGTTGCAGCAGAGCCTCTTTCGACATTTCAAGCGAGAAGACGGCTACGGTCTTCCGATCTTCGATAGCGACATTCTCGGCAACGTTCATGGCGAACGAGGTTTTACCCATCGAAGGACGGGCGGCGATGATGATCAAATCTGATTTCTGGAATCCGCTGGTTTTTTCATCCAGGTCGACGTAATGGGTTTCCAGTCCCGTAATTCGGCTGCCGCGCTGCAGGAAAGCATCCACCGAGCCGAAAGATTCACGGATGATCTCCTGTACTCCCATGAAACCGCGGCCAATGCGCTTTTCCGAAAGCTGGAATATCTGCGCTTCGGTGTCATTAAGTATTTCTTCCGCGGCATCACCTTGCTCAGAGGCGCGCGCGATGGCGGCTGTGGCGGTATGAATGAGCGAGCGCAACAACGACTTGTCGCGCACGATCTTGATGTAGTTCTCAATGCTCGGGCGATCGGGAACTCCGTCTAGCAGGCCGGACACGTAAGCCGCGCCGCCGATGGTTTCCAGTTCGCTTTTGCGGGACAGCTCTTCGCACAAAGTGATCAGATCGATGGAGTGCGAAGCCTCAGATAGATCGATCATCCGCGAATAAATTCGGCGGTGGGAGTCGAGCAGGAAGTCTTCCGGCTTGAGATGCTCGGCGGCCTGATTGTAAGCCAGATTGTCGAGAAGAATGGCGCCAAGAATGGAACGCTCGGCCTCAATATTTGCAGGCAGCGCTTGCGCGGAAATGTAATCAGTGGTCGCCAATTAAATTGTTCCGTTATTTTTCAGGAGAGATTTCGTCCAGCGCGAAGCTGATACTACGCGCAGGACGGTTGTGGATGGCTGGAAGTTCTTCTGGAAAAAGAATCCCAAACTATTTTTCTGCGGATTCATAATTGCGTTAATGCATCTGGGGAAAGCGGCCTTCGAATTAACACCGTTCATCTCAGGACAGCGCTCTCGGCTGCCCAAAAATTATAGGCCGAATAAAAAGCGAAGATCAACGAAAGAATTTTAGAAGCTGCAGCCGGCAAGTTCAAAAGCTTTATCACAGAGAGCGCTGAGGAACACAGAACAAAGCCACAGAGGAATCGGTGCCCGGTCTTTTGTCCTCTGTGGCGCTTTCTTTGTGAAATTCTGTATTCTCTGTGGTTGATTTTTTAAGCAGTTGAGGAGTGAGCGCAAAAAAATAATGCGGTCCGGGCCAGCCACCCGAACCGCATGTTGCCGCATGAATTTCACGCGTGCCCTTTGACACCGCAAAGGGCTACCTAGTCCGTATACGGAGCCAGATTCGCTCGGCACGCCGCATGACGGCGGGCGGTTCGAATCAAACCCTGATATCCAGAGCGCATGCGCACCCGAAAGTGCACCGCATCTGATCGCGTCCACCGGTCGCAGTCTCGCTGGGCGAGACCGTTCTCTGAGGAGGCCGCAACGCCCTGGGTGCCCCAACGCTTTCACGCTTGGGAACCGCTCGGCAGCATATCCGTCCGGCTTTCTGTCAGCTCAGGCTTTACAGCATGCTCCGACTTTGGCCCTTGGGAAAACTGCCGCAGACCCTGCTTTCGCGATCACTGGTAGCGTTAAGTTCACGCTTGCAGTGACTGAACTTTCTCGCATCTGCTTAAGTTCAGCAATCGGAATTCGCAACCTTGCTGTGCGAAAACTGTGGAGTGTGGAAGTTGCTTGTGGAAGAGGAAGGAAAACTTGGCAGAAATTCTGCAATGCTTAATCCGTCGTACCGGCGCCAGTATGCTTACGGGGAAATCGCCGATTGAGAATAGGCCGAGTCGCGGGCTACTGTGATAAACGCCTGATTGCGTTCCTAAGATGGTGCTCTGAGCGGCGTGGACTTCCCGGTACTCTAGCGCAAGCGTCTCGAAAACACCCGGATGCTATATGCCACCGGCAAGCCAATGACGATCATGTGAACGATCAGGCCCACGAGTATGTCATGCAGACGATACGGCCCCCGTGCCTGCAGGGCCGATAGCGGCAGGACCACATAACTCATAACTAACTCAACCGCCATCCCGAAGAACAGACCACATACCAGCGGGTGGTCTGGCATGAAAGTCAGGCGACGGCTGGCGATGTAATAGATTGTCGTGGCCGAGAGCGCGATCGAAAAGTGCAGTAGGACTCCTAAAATGTACGTGCCTGCACCTCCAGTGAACGCCCGCTCTCCCAATAGTCCTCCAGCTATGATTAACGGAACTTTCCATCCGAACAAAATGGATGCTTGGATAAGGTCCAAAGTTCCAGCGACTAGGCCTCCAACGACAATCGCTAGTGAGGCGTTCTTCTTGACTGGGGCGGCAGCAAAGGCACTGCTCATGAGCTTTTCCCTCAAACGAGCTATTCATTTCCTAACAGCGCAAACATACCCAATAGTGGTCGCGAAGTCCTGAGATTCGCCTGAAAGGTCCTGAATAGTTCTGAAATACCGTCTTGCGATATAGAAAATCGGGTCTAAACTCGTTGGCCTTGGTAAAATCGCCAAGCGCATGGAACCTTCGGCGATTCTTCGCATTGGAGCTTGGCGCGTCAGTCCAGCGTCCGGCGAGATTTACCGGAATGGTGAGATGGTTCACCTGGAACTTCGTGCCATGCGCCTGCTGCTCTGCCTTGCCGAGCACGCTGGAGAGATCGTCAGCATCGATGACCTGATCACAAAAGTCTGGACAGGCATCAACGTTTCTCAGGACTCGGTCTATCAGGCCGTAACTTCGCTGCGCCGTGTGCTCGGCGATGATCCTAAGCAGCCCGCATACATCGAGACCGTGCCACGACTCGGCTATCGCCTCGTCGCAAAGGTTAGTCCCTGGAAAGAGGATGTCGCGTTGCCTTCGCGCACGAAGTTAAGGTCACTCGTCGCGGTTGCGGGTTGTCTGACGGTCGTCGTGGCACTTAACCTAATGTTTCGTAGCAAGACTGCCGATAATTCGACATTCGCATCTTCCCAAGCGCAAAGGTCCGTGGCTGTCTTGCCATTCCTGGATTTGACTGAAGGAATGAGCCAGGAGGAGTTCGCCGACGGTATGACTGAGGAGGTTATTGATAGGCTCAGCAAAGTGCCGGGCCTGCGTGTTCCGACTGCGACATCGTCGTTCTTCTTTCGAGGCAAACAGGTCGCCGTCGCTGACGTGGCGAAGACTTTACGGGTTTCGTATCTCCTGGACGGGAGTGTGCGCAAATCCGGCTCAAGAGTGAGAGTTGCTGCACGTTTGGTTCGTGCGGACGACGGATACGTGATCTGGTCGGAAAGTTACGACCGGCCGTTCGATGACCCTTTCATGGTTCAAGATGATATTGCTACCGAAGTGACGAAAGCACTGAGGACGTCCATTGACGCCCGCTCAACTCAGAGCAATACACCATGATTTGCGCCAAATCTCCATACAACCATTGGGACCTCGATACGACCTCAATGACAAAGTCCTACGGGCGGCCCATCAGGCTGGTTCGATCTCAAATTCCGCTACCAGGGGCAAGTGGTCGGATGCAATTAGCGCGGTCCGGCTGCGGTGCAAACGGAAGCTTTTGAGCGAGAGCTGGTTGTCGTAGTAGAAATGATCTAAATGCAGGAGTGGCAGAATCCCTGGATACGTGCGGGTATAACGCATGAAGCTGCGGAGATTGATGGATTCAAATGCATCGGCCATTGATCGCGAGACCAAGCCGCGGGTCCACTCGTTGAAATCTCCAATCACAATTCTCGGGCCGCGGTAGTCTCGACGACTCAAGACTTCACTGCTTAGTAATTTCCTGCCTTGATGCCGCCTTTCAAAAAAGCTCGTTCCCAAATGAATGTTGAAAATGTGCAGCACCATTCCGCGCGCGAAGAGGACGTCGGTGCGGAGACAGCCCCGGCGCTCGCGGCGCCGCCAGGTAAGGTCGTAGTTTCGGCAGAATTTTATCGGCAAGCGGCTTAGCGTCATGTTGCCGTACGGACCGCCGTGCAAGGTGCGGTTCTCTCCAAAGCGCCACTCGTATCCCTTAAGATGATTGTGAATGCCGCGCGCCTGATCGTATTTATCAGGGCCATCCCGCACGTTAAGAATTTCCTGAATGGCAACTATGTCGGCGTCCAGCTCACTAATCACTTCCGCAATGCGCTCTGGACTGGTACGCCGATCGAGGCCCCTGCATTTGTGGACGTTGTAGGTTGCGATACGGATGCGGCGGGTCATTGCTGATGTTCGAAGATCCAGCCGAAGTACTCCAGCAAACGTTCGAATACGCCTCGGTGGTCCCATTCTTGCAAGGTGATTCGTTTGCCTTGCGAAGCATCCTGTTCGAAGTCCCGGGTCAGTATCGCGGCCACATTTGGATCGAGCACGGCAACATTGATTTCGTCGTTGATTCCGAAGGAACGGTTGTCGAGATTAGTCGAGCCCACCACGCTCCAAACGCCGTCGACGACGGTGATCTTGGCATGAATCATTGAGGGCTCATATTCGTAAATTTCGGCACCGGACTTCAGGAGGTCGCCATAAATGCTTCTCCCGGAGCTGCGGGTTAGAGCATGGTCGGCGTGCCGGCCGGGAACAACAACCTTGACCGCGATGCCTCGCCGCCGCGCGCGCACCAGTTCCTCGCGCATGCTTTCATCAGGCAGGAAGTAGGGGGTTGTGATCAGGATGGACTTACGTGCTCCGGCAATCAGCATTTGAAAAAGTACGCGTGCAGGGCTCGAACCTCTCGATGTGGGTGAACTGGAAACCACCAGCGTTGAGCTCGTCCCATGGTCAGTTTCGGTGGGAAAGTAATCAGGCCCGTCAAGGATCTGACCCGAGGACTCAAGCCAGTTTTCGGCAAAGGTTCCCTGGATCGCGGACACCGCATCGCCCTGTATGCGCACCATGGTGTCTCGCCAACGGGGTTCTTTCTTATTTTGATAACGCCACCAATCCGCGTATCCGGCGCCGCCTACAAACGCCACGTTTCCATCGACAACCGTGATTTCCCGGTGTGTGCGGTTGTTGCTCATAAACCAATTGTGCAAACGCAATTTGTGGTACCACTCGATGTGCCCGCCTGCCGCTCTCAAATTTTTGAAGTAGCTCCGGTGCGTGGAGAAGCTACCCACAGAATCCAGCACCAGGTTGACCTTTACTCCGGCCCTGGCGCGCTGCGTGAGTAAGTCGACTACTTCTTTGGTCAGACGTCCTTTATGAAAGATGTAGGCTTCGACATCGATGCTATGCTGCGCCTGGCGCATCGCGGCTAATTCGGCGGCATAAAAGTTCTCACCGTTTTCTAAAACCTGAACGCGATCGTTGCTCGTGATTTTGGAGTTGGTGACAGATTCCAGTTGGTTCAGGAATGCTTTGCTTTCGATCGGGTCCTTTGGCGGAGTGGCGAGCGAGTAGTGCAGACCTGGAGCGAAAAGCCCAGCCAGAATCAACGTGACCATCGCCACCAGCGCTACCAGCGCGGCGATTCGTAGCGCCTCAGAATGATCAAACTCTGTTTTGAGCAGGCTATTCCCAGAGCCGCTTTTCTTCTTCGCCCCAGAATGGCGCCGTGCGGATTTGGTCTGAGTCGGCAAAGCCCCACCTTTCAGGTCCGAGACTCTGATGCCAACTCTTTGTTGAAGGAGGCCTTAGCTGCCGAGAGGGTGCGGTATTGATGAACCCGGTAGAACACCCGTTATCGACAACTGCTGGTCAATTCTGAGGTTTGCTCAGGTTAATTCTTGGTCGCCGTAAATGGACAAAATTAAAGACGGGCGAGGACGCCCGTCTCCCCACAGCCCAAACTTCTATCAGCTACTTTCCTTCATAGCTGACGCGCCAGATCGAGCCCGTGCCGTCATCGCTCACCAGCAGCGATCCGTCTTTCGCGACGGCAATGCCTACGGGCCGGCCCCAAACATTTCCGTCAGCGGTAACGAACCCGGTCAGGAACTCCTCGTAATCACCTGAGGCCTTTCCCTGACCGTGCAATGGAACGCGCACCACCATGTAACCGGTGCGCGGACTGCGGTTCCAGGAACCGTGCAGAGCCAGGAACATGTCGCCTTTGTACTCGGCAGGAAATTGGTCACCGTCGTAAAACGCAAAACACAAGGGCGCGCTGTGCGGCTGGATGAGAACGTCGGGGGTGATCATCTTGGCTCTCAGATCGGGATGACTGTCCGGCAAGCGGGGATCGTGATTGCCGCCCATGTAATACCATGGCCAGCCGTAGAAGCCGCCGTCCTGAACATGGGTGGTGTAGTCGGGAACAAGATTGTCGCCGAGCGCGTCGCGTTCGTTGGTTGCCGTCCAAAGCTCGCCTGTTTTGGGGTTGACCGCCAGGCCAACTGGATTGCGAATGCCGGAGGCGAAGACGCGCAGGCCCGAGCCGTCGGGATTGTATTCGAGAATATTCGCCCGATGAAATTCAGTCTTGTGCGTGTCAGGATCATCGATGTTCGATCCCGATCCTACCGACACAAACATCTTCTTGCCATCCGGCGAGAATGCCACGTCTCGCGTTGAATGTCCGTGGGCATGAGCTGCACCCGGAAAGATCTCAGCGACGATGGTCTGCGGCTGGCCGGTCGCTTTGAGGTCGCCGTTATGATAAGCGAATCGCTTCACCGAATCTGTGTCGCCGATGTAGACCCATTGCGGATCTTTTCCCGGGGGATAGAACGCAATTCCGAACGGCTGATGCAGACCTGAAGCAAATGTTGATTTCTGCTCCGGCTTTCCGTCCTTAATTCCGCGAAAAACCGTGATCTCGCCTTTCGAAGTCTCGGCCAGAAATATATCGCCGTTGGGTGCGGTCAGCATCTTGCGTGGTTCGTCCAGGCCGGTAGCATAGATATCGACTTTGAATCCGGGAAGAGTTTTGGGAAGGGCGCCTTCTGGACGCGCCGCAGGCACGGGTTCGTTATTTGCGGATTTTGTCGCAAACGGCTTCGGCAAATCGCTGGTCGTGATCTTATGAACCTTTCCAGGACTCTCAGCGCTGTAATCGTAAAAAGGAGAAGAGTTTCCCTGGGCGAAAAGCGCCCCATTTAGCGCCAGGGCGGTGAGAACGCAGCAGCACAACGTGAAGAACAGCATGCCAAGTCGTTTCATATTCACCTTGCCAAAGATTTTTTAGTTTAGACAGTAAAAGGATGATGCCACTAATCGTCGGGTTGCAGAACATACGCATGAAAACTGAAACTAAACGGCGTGATTGGGCAATCCACTAGGCGCCAGAGGCATGGATCGCAAGCGAATTCCGGCGGCATCGAAGATTGCATTCGCAACCGCCGGGGCGATGCCGGTCAGAGGGGTCTCGCCTGCGCCCATCGAACGTTGATCTTTGCGATCAACCAACACAGCGTCAATCCGCGGCAGATCGCTGAACCGCGGCACCCGATATTCGGCAAGATGCGGATTCACGATACGCCCATTCTCAAAACGGATTGCCTCAAACAAAGCGCCGCCCAGACCTTGCACAATTGCGCCAGAGATTTGATTCTTTAAGCCCTGCGGGTTCACCACCGCGCCGCAATCGAAAGCCTGCACTACCCGCGTGACTTTGATTGCCCCGCACTCGACCGAGACCTCCGCGCAGGTGGCAATATAGCCGCCTTTTTCAAATCCTCCACCCATGCCGAAACCGGTCCCGCTCGAGTTCTTCTGTTTCCCCCAGCCGAATTTTTCGGCGGCAGCCTGAAAAACTGCACGCAGGCGGTCATTCTTCAAATTCTTCAGCCGGAATTCGAGAGGATCCATTTGCAACTCGTGCGCCAGTTCATCCATATGAGACTCGCGTGCAAAGTGATTCGCAGCCGCCGCCAATGAACGATAAGATCCCTGCCGCAGCGGAGCGTCAGAAGGATGAAAGGTGATGCGCTGGTTGGCAACTTCATAAGGCGTGCGCATCGCGGCCGGACCTGAGTTGTAGTTGTCGAACTCCCAGAAGACGAGAGTGCCGTCGGCTTTCGCTCCGCTGCTTACGTCAATTACCCCCGCAGGACGGAAGTACGCCCAGGTAAATTCCTCTTCCCGCGACCAGATCAGCTTCACCGGTTTTCCGGCGGCCTTCGCCAGGCGCGCCGCTTCGACTGCGGCTTCGCCCGTGTGCTTGCCTCCATACGCCGAGCCGGTATCGGGCACGATCACGCGCACGTTTTCCGGACCCAGATGGAATGTTTGCGCAAGTTCTTCGGCGACGGCGAATGGACGCTGGGTTCCCGTCCACACCGTCAGCTTGCCGTTTTTCCATTCGGCGACAGCGGCCCTCGGTTCCAGCGGGGTGTGCGCGATATATGCGACCGTGTAAGTTTGCCGTAGCGTCTTCTGGGCCTGAGCGCGGGATTGCTCAACCGATCCCAAAACATATTGCTCAGTGTCGTCGTCCTTATCAGACGCAGGCTTTCTCAGCTGATCGAAGAGTTCGCGGTCAGAAATTTGCGGCGGGGCGTCCCATTGCGCGCGGATCGCCTGCGCCGCGCGATCAGCTGTCATCACATCGGCGGCAGACACGCCAATGAAATCGCCGTCGTGCACCACGCTTACACCAGGAATCTTCTCCGCCTGTGAGGTATCGCACGTAGTTAACTTTGCATGGAAGGCGGTGGGGCGAACGATTTTGCCATGCAGCATTCCCGGAAGCTTGATGTCTGTGGTGTATTCGTGCGCGCC
>DATNAF010000356.1:0-7921 GCA_035572845.1 Terriglobales bacterium | reverse complement strand
GGTTCAAGGTAAGTTTCACAGATCAAATGGATGGCTTCATCAGTGCCGTTGGTCAGCAGAAGTTCTTCCGGCGAAACTCCGAAAGCCGCAGCCACAGCCCGTTCTGCCGGCTCGCGCACCGGATACCGGGCGAGCGCTTCTCCATCAAGCCGGCGTAGCTTTTCTAAAACCAGCGGCGAACAGCCTGCAGTATTTTCGTTGAAGTCCAGGCGCAGACCTTCGCGATTACCCAATGGCGGATGATATTCCTTCAACGTGCGAACCGCTTCTCGTGCCTTAAGCACCGGGGCACCTCACGCGGATTGATTCTGCATGAGCTCGCAGCCCTTCCGTCTCTGCCAGGCGAATGATGGTCGGCGCAAGTTTTCGCAAGCCGGCAGAAGACAGCTCCTGGACGGAAATTATTTTTACGAAATCCATCACGCTCAAGCCGCCGCGAAATCGCGCCGCGCCCGCAGTCGGTAGAACATGATTCGGCCCGGAGGCATAGTCGCCAGCCGCTTGCGCAGAGTAGTCTCCAATGAAGACTGAACCCGCGTTACGCACCAGCGGCAAATCTTTTTTTTCAATGGTGATATGTTCCGAAGCAATACAGTTTGCCCAGTCGAAAGCTTGTTCGCGCGAGCCGGCAATCAGGATTGCCCCGCGACTATCAAGGGATCGCTGGGCAACCGCGTTCTCGTCCCCTCCAGCGCTTTGCAATTGATCTGCGACCGCTCGCGCCAGTTTGCGCGAAGTTGTAATGAAAACCGCCAGCGTCTCCGGATCGTGCTCGGCTTGGGCAACCAGGTCAGCCGCGATGAATGCGGGATTGCCTCTTGAGCTCACGATGACAACTTCGGTTGGTCCCGCCAGCATATCGATCGAGCAATCAAAGGCGACCATTTTCTTTGCCGCAGTAACAAACAAATTTCCCGGCCCAACAATCTTCGTAACTCGCGGAATTGCTTCAGTACCGTACGCAAGTGCGGCAATGGCCTGAGCGCCGCCTACGCGGTAGAACTCTTCGACTCCGAGCATTGCAGCAGCGACCAGCACTGTGGCGGATGGCCGCGGCGAAAGCACCAGAATATTGTTTACGCCCGCGACCTGCGCCGGGATCACTGTCATCAGCAACGTCGAGACAAGCGGAAATCGGCCGCCTGGAACGTAACAGCCAACCGAATCCAGCGGACGAATCAGTTGCCCGAGTGAAGAGCCGCCACGCGCCTTCGTCCATGCTTTCGGTTTTTGCCATTCGCAAAATTGGCGAATGTTTGTTGCGGCCTTCCGCAAAGCGCTTTTAAGTTGAGCCGGAGCCTGCTTCAACGCCGCTTTCATCTCGGCTTCGCCAACTCGCACCGACTGCGCCCGATCAAGTCCATCAAACTGATGCGCATACTTCAACAGCGCGGCATCGCCGTTTCGACGCACATCATCAACAATCTTGCGCACCGCAGGTTCTACCTCATCGAACCGCGAGCCGCGCTTCTCCAGAGTCGCCACAAATGCCTCGGCAGCTTGGCCCTCGACCATCCGCATTACAAGACCACCTTGTTCAGTGGATATTCGACAATGCCTTGCGCGTTCGCTTCTTTGAGTCGCGGAATCACTTGCCAAGCCTGAGATTCTTCGATGACGGTGTTCACGGCCAGCCAGTCTGGATCGCTGAGAGTAGAAATAGTCGGGCGCTTTAGCGCCGTGAGCACGCTCAATACGCGATCGAGATCTTCCTTGCGAACATTCAGCATCAGGCCCACCCGATCTTTAGCTTCCATTGCGCCCCGCAACATGAGCGCGAGATTTTCGATCTTGCGACGCTTACCGCCATCTGCCCATGAGGCTTTGTTAGCAATAATCTGGGTGTTGCTTTCGAGCACCGTGTCCATGATGCGAAGGTGATTGGCGCGTAGCGAGCTGCCGGTTTCAGTGACTTCAACGATCGCATCCGCCAGCATAGGAGGTTTGATTTCGGTTGCGCCCCACGAAAACTCGACCTGAACATTGACCTTGCGAGCGGCGAAATAGTTTCGCGTCACATTGACGAGTTCCGTCGCAATAATCTTTCCCTCCAGGTCTTCCGCTTTCTGATACGCTGAATTCTCCGGGGCTGCCAATACCCAACGCACTTTCCCTCGGCTCTGCTTGGCATAGATCAAATCAGAAACGGTTACGACCTCAAGCCCGCTCTCGACAACCCAATCCAATCCGGTCAATCCGGCGTCGAGCGCACCGTGTTCGACGTAGCGTGCCATCTCTTGCGCCCGAATCAGCATGCACTCTATCTCGGGATCTCCGGTCGACGCAAAGTAAGAACGCGAGTTGGTGTGGATAGGCAATCCAGCTTGCGCGAAAAGCTGCAGCGTGGCGTCCTGTAGGCTACCCTTGGGAATCCCGAGCCGGATTTTCATCGTGCAATCTCCGCGGTTGTGGGCGTCGCCGCCACGGCAATCGACTTCGTGAAACACGAGCGCGTGCCTTCGTGGCAGACGACACCCGCGCCCTCGACTTCAACCTTGATCAAGAGAGAATCGCGGTCGCAATCCGTGCTGACGGAAATCACTTTCAGGCGATTCCCGGAAGTTTCGCCTTTAGTCCAAAGCTGGTTGCGGGTTCGGCTATAAAAAGTTACGTAGCCGATCGTTTGTGTGCGTTCCCACGCTTCATGGTTCATGAAGCCGAGCATCAGGATTTCTCGGTTGCTGGCGTCCTGCACGATTGCAGGAACCAGGCCTTGCATTTTGTCGAAATCAATTTTCATAAAGAGCTCTAACCACAAAGGACACGAAGGTTCACGAAGTAAATCAATGCGGGCCGCCGAATTGATGGATCTGCATGATCTCCTCTCCTACCAGTCCTGAGTTTCATTCCAACAAAAAGCCCGCTGAGCTTTTTATGCTTCAGCGGGCCTCGAACTTGTGTTGCTGGCTAATTCAGCCGCACACCCCCGCCGTCGCGCAATGCGCGTGATGGCGATGATGATGGTGATGAGTCAGCATGAACTATCTAAACTACCCGACCGTGCGTGGCCGGTCAATTCGAAAGAATTGATGGGCACAATCGGAATTCATGATGGTCTCCATCTCCTTGCATTTAGACTTGCAGCAACGCCCAATGAGCAGGCCTGCTAAAATGAGTTCACCTCATACTTAGTCCCACGGCCCCGAACTGCCAAGCTCAAATCAGCTTTGTAAATGCGCAAATCGGAAGATGCCGCTAAAAATTTGAAGGAGAGACATGGCGAAGATTGCAAAGACAGCAGACCGCAAGAAGATTATGGACACTACAAAGAGCACCGACTGCCCCAAGTGCGGCAAGCCGACGCGCATCGTAAAGCGCGTGAAAGACCGCGAACGCGGCACCCCCGGCGGAATTTTCATTTCCTGCTCGGGCTGCGAATTCCACGAGAAGTTGTAATTGGCCGGCTTGCATTGTGTGATTTTAACGGTGGAATCTCTCCCGCGACAGGGACCGGCGCCGCAAGGAATGTATCGACCACAGCTCTTGGGGATTGGTTAGTGCGAACGCGGCAAAGCATAGCGCCAGCACGGAGTGATCGAGAGACGCTCCAAAGTATTTCCACAAAGGTGCATTCGCTCCCGGGTAATTCGACGAGAATAGCAGCGTAAACATATAAATCAGGCCGCACACGCTGGCGGGACGCACAAGAATTCCCGAAACCATAGCCAGCCCGATGGCGAGCTCGCCATAGGCTACGAACAATGCAATGACCGTGGAATGGGGAAGCACAAAATTTTTAAGTATCGGGGCCATGAACGGGTAAGCACCGTCCTGTAAGAAAAGGTTGATCCAGTGCTGAAAGCCGCCCCGAGTAAACTCCATCCCGAAAACTTTGTATTCGGCAAAAATCAGGAAAAGACAACCAATTGCAATTCGCAAAGCGCTGAGCGACCGGGCGCTGGTCGTGGGTAGTCCGGAGCTCGAAGATACTTTCAATGTGTGGATGTCACGTGTGTGGGAGAGCTTTCTCCAGCCGCGGCGCGGATTTCCTGCTGAATGGCTCGGGCTGCGGACGCTGGATCTTTGGCTGCAGTAATGGGCCTTCCGACCACAATGTGAGTTGCGCCCGCCTGAATGGCTTCGGTGGGAGTTACAACTCGTGCCTGATCGCCGTGATCGGTTCCGATAGGCCGGACGCCAGGGTTGATGATTAAGAAATCCTCTCCCAACTTTGCCCGCAGAGATTTCACTTCACGCGCCGAACTCACAATCCCGGCGCAGCCCGAATGCAGCGCAGTTGAAGCAAGCCGCAAAACTTGCTCAAGCAATGGTCCCGATATTCCGGTCTGCTCAAGATCGGATTGGTCCATGCTGGTGAGAACAGTCACTGCCAGGATTTGCAGAGCATTCTGACGGGCGTGGACGCCCGCTACCTGGGCGTTTTCTGCCGCCGCGCGTAGCATCTTTTCTCCGCCCGAAGCATGCACCGTCAGCATACTTACTCCAAGCTGCGCGGCCTCGCGGACCGCAGACGCCACCGTGTTCGGAATATCGTGATATTTCAAGTCAAGGAAGACCTGACGGCCCGAGCTGACCAGATCGCGAACTACTTGCGGACCTTCCGCGGTATAGAGCTGCATTCCAACTTTGTAGATATGCACTGAATCGCCTAGGGCCGTCACGATTTTCTGCGCCGCTGCCGCCGACGAAACATCCAGGGCGACGATCAGGCGATCCTCAGGTTTGGGATGCATCGTTTATGAGTTTAAGCGAAGACGCGATATCAGTCAGAAACAATCGTCGGAGGAGTGCCAGCAGGGCAGGCGTTCTCGCTGAACACGGATAGCCGGGGCTGTTCCCACGTGGCCCCTACGGGAATAACTGATGCTAGTTCATTAGATTGGCTGCGGAAAAAAAGGGACGAGCCCGTCGGCTCGTCCCTTTTCTGTTGGAGTCTACTTCTCTAACACTGGTTCGCGAAGCATTGCAAGCGTGGCCGGAGCCTTGTGGCGTGGAACAACGTCAAGCCGGACCCGCTGAAGTCCCTGTTGGTCGAAATGAAGGACCCGGGCGGCATTATAGGACAGGTCAACGATACGGCCGTCGACATACGGACCGCGGTCATTAATCCGCACTATAACCGACCGATGGTTGCGCAGATTAGTCACCCGAACCAGGGTCCCTAAGGGCAAGGTCAGGTGGGCTGCGGTCATGTCATACATATCGAAGGGCTCACCGCTGGCAGTGGGCCGTCCTTCGAAATAGTCGCCATACCAGGAGGCGGTTCCAACCTGATAGGGCTTGCTGTGGGCAGAGGGTGCTTTGGGGGCTTGATTTGGACCGATTTTCGGGTTGCTGGCTGCGCTGGAGTTGATCGGCCCATGGGCCGCTCCAAAGGCTACAAGTAACGCGACGGCCAGTCCTTGAACTATTCGTCCTCGCATTCAGTATCCTCCATTGCCAAACTCGATCTACTCGGTTACACGTTCGTTCAGTCTCTAAAATGCTACGGGCCCATGGTGGGCGTGTCAATTGGGAAGGGCAGGTATAAGTACCTTAGTACAGTTATAGATAGGTGAAGTAACGTATCTTGTCGACTCAGCTTTTCTGGCCTATGTTGATGATTCATCAGGTGCATACATGTTTACTAGTGAGTAAATAACTGTGTGCTGAAAGCTGAGTGCAATATTTTCGTAATAGTATTTTCAACGACTTACAGCAAAATGGCCTCATGCGGGCTATTTTCAACAACTTACCGGGATTTTGTCCCTAAACCTTTCGGCCAGCGCCTTCAATTTTGCGTTGTAGCTGAAGTTCGATAGAGTCGCCCTATGCCACAAACGCCGCCCATCGTTCTCACCATCGCCGGCTTTGACCCATCGTCAGGAGCCGGAGTTACCGCCGACATTAAGACCATCGCGGCGCATGGTTGTTATGGGATATCGGCAATTACCGCTATGACCGTCCAATCGACAGCGGGTGTACGGCGGGTGACGCCAATTGACCCTCAAGTGCTCGCAGATACCTTGGACGAATTGCTGAGGGATGGAAAGGTCTCTGCGGTACATATCGGCATGCTGGGCAGTGGAAAACTCGCCGAGCGGGTTGCGAATTTTCTAGAGAGCGCCCGCCTGAAGAATGTGGTGCTCGATCCAGTGTTGAAATCCTCTTCAGGCGCTGAGTTATTAGATCGAAATGGCGTTTCGGTGCTAATCGAGCGTCTTTTGCCTTTGGCCGATGTCATCACCCCAAACGTGGACGAGGCTGCGGCCCTCACCGGAATGGAAGTGAGGGACCCGGCCCAGATGGAGGAGGCGGCTGGTCGCCTGCATGAAATGGGCGCCAGGGCGGTAGTCGTGACTGGAGGGCATCTGGATCAAGCCGTTGACGTACTTAGTGTTAAGGGCGAGCTGGCGCAAAGGTATCCCGCGGACCGAATCGACTCGCCCAATACCCACGGGACCGGTTGCGCATTCTCGACTGCCGTAGCTTGCCAGCTCGCGCTTGGAGAACGATTACCTGTCGCGGTCGGCTTAGCCAAAGCTTACGTTTCAGGTGCAATTAAAGACAGCTATGCAATCGGCCGAGGGCCGGGGCCGGTGAATCATATGTATGCGATCGAAGGAAATCTGAAGAAGCAATGACCGCCAGACCTACTTCTGGGGTTTTCGGTTTCGCAGAAGGATTCCAGCGAGAAATGATGCACACGAGACGATCAGCCACTGGATCCGCCACAGTTGAACGGCTTCGAAATCCGCAGTGTCGTGAACGCTAACCAAGCCCATTGCCAACGCCACAATCAGGAAGGCTATCCCCAAAAGGAAAGCGCATAACGTGGGAAGAGGTAGTCCGAACCAGTTTGTGACGCTCGAGAATTCCAAGGCCCGCAAAAAATTCAGATGCTTGATCCAACCGGGGGAGGGTACGAGGTCGGTACGATGACGGCCGGTGCCGCAGATATGACAAAAGGTGGCCCCGACCATAAACTCGGTTCCGCAACGCCTACAAGATTCGGCTAGGTTTGCCGCAGCAGCAGGCTGAGACAGGGGAGGGCGCCAAAACTCCTGGTGGGCGTCGCGGACCGCGTCACTCATAAATACTTCCTGAGAACGTGAAATTGGCACGTGCAATTCCAAATCGCTTAACAGCGTAACGGCGATTGTTCGCAAGCAGTTAGCATTTCTATCTTAATCAACCGAAACTATTAATCGAGCAAGAATTACTCTGATAGTGCAAAGTTTCTAAACAGTATTCGGACTTCAGCTTCTAAACCTGCACCAATCGATTGAGCAACGAACACCTTTCTCCGATAGACTTATTGATAAGTTGCCGCTTGGTTAACTGGTTTTTCTTGTCCCTCAGCATCGCATTGCGTGTTTTGGTTGTTGGACTGATCGTGAGCGGCTGTGCCTGGGCCCAGCGATCTGAAGGCGGACCGCCGTCCTCACCTTCCGCTGCCGAATTAGCCAGAGCCACCCGCATCTCACTCCGCTCGAAAGAACCACTCATAGCGCAGGCTTTTAATCACTTTTATGACATGGACTACGATCGCTCGATCCAGGAGTTCACTCTTCTGCATCAACGGCACCCTGATGATGCTGATTCCATCAATCATTTGCTGAACGCGGTCTTGTTTCACGAGCTATATCGCATTGGAGCGTTAAGCGCTGGGGAATACGCCAACGACAGCTTCATCAATGCGCCGCACCAGCCCGCCGATCCGCAAACCTGCGAACAGATCAAATCGCTGGTGCAGAAGGCGACGGCTATCGAAAACCAGCGATTGAGCGCTAATTCGAAAGATGTGGGCGCGCTTTATGCCCGCGGAGTGACCCGGGCAGAGTTTGCGACGTACACCGCGCTCGTCGAGCATGCCTGGTTTTCAGCGCTGCGGAATGCAGTGGCGGCGCGGCATGACCACGAAAAAGTGCTGGAGCTTGATCCGAGTAATGTGGATGCCAAGCTGATCGTGGGTGCACAC
>DATNAF010000355.1:0-5039 GCA_035572845.1 Terriglobales bacterium | reverse complement strand
CCACGCACCGCGAGTGGCCGTGCTCAACGCCGATGACGACTGCGGATTGCAGCTCAAGAAATTCTGCCAGGGTGCAGGTTCCGACGTAATTACCTACGCGATTTCAGGCGCTGATTTCCATGCCTCCAAGTTGGAAGTCACAGGGCGTGGAACTCGCTTCCAACTGATCACTCCGGACGACAGCATTCCGCTGGCCTCGCCGCTGATTGGACGTGTGAATGTCTACAACATTCTGGGTGCAAGTGCTGCCGCCTATGCGCGAGGATGCTCCGTCGAGGCCATCGCCAGCGGAATTGCCGGACTGGCACGGGTTCCAGGACGATTTGAACGCCTCGATTGCTCTCAGCCATTCACTGTGGTGGTGGATTATGCGCACACCGACGATGCGTTACGAAACCTGACCTCGCTGGCCCGGGAATTCGTGAAACATGATGGTGGGCGTGTGATCACGGTTTTTGGATGCGGAGGAAACCGGGACAGGAGCAAGCGTCCTTTGATGGGCGAGGCCGCAGGACGTGGCAGCGATTTCGTGGTGCTGACCTCGGACAATCCTCGCAATGAGAGCCCGCTGGCAATCATCAATGACGCCGTGATCGGGGTGCAGCGCTCCGGGGTGAAGTACACCATCGAAGCTGATCGGCGAGTGGCCATTCGAACCGCGCTGGCTGAGGCCCGACCCAAGGACATCGTTTTGCTTGCTGGTAAGGGGCATGAGAAGGCGCAGATTGTCGGCGCTGAAAGCATTCCGTTCGACGACCGTCAGGTTGCGACGGAGATTTTGCGAGAACTTGGTTATGATTGCGGTGGGGTCGTAAAGAGCGCATGAAGCTGCCGTTGGGGCGAATCGCAGAATATTTGTGTGTTCCGGCCAATGAACTTGGCCCAAATTTTGATCGTGACCCGGTCGCTACCGGCTACTCCATCGATTCGCGCACGATAAAACCTGGCGAAGTTTTTTTCGCAGTTCGCGGTGAGCGAATGGACGGCCATGACTTTCTAGGCCAAGCCTTCGAAAACGGCGCCATTGCAGCGGTTGTCTCAAAAGAAAAATTATCCTTACTAGACGAACGTGTAGGGGCGGGCGTCCACACCCGCCCCCCGATCCCTCAGTCCCGCCCACCCGCATTGATCCCCGTCGAAGACACTCTAGTCGCTCTGCAGCTTCTTGCCCAAGCAGTGCGCCGTCTATGGGCGCGACCACTGATCGCTGTGACTGGATCTGCGGGCAAGACCACAACCAAGGAAGCAATCGCTCACGTGCTCGCCACACGATTCCGCGTCCACAAATCAGAGGGCAACTTTAACAACCATTTTGGATTGCCGCTCATGCTGCTGAAGCTTGAGCCGGAGCACGATTGCGCAGTTGTTGAACTGGGCATGTCACACCTGGGCGAGATCACGGCGCTCGCGCAAATTGCTCAACCTGACACGGGTGTAGTCACCAACGTCGCTCCCGTGCACCTGGAATTTTTCAAGGATATTTCTGAAATTGCTCGAGCGAAATATGAGCTCATTGAATCCCTTCCGAAAACCGGCACGGCGGTATTGAATGCAGATGATGAATTTGTTTCAAAGTTTGGCAAAGATTTCAAAGGCAAGGTGGTTCTCTACGGAGTCGCGCCCGGTGCCGACGTGCGCGCAGAAAACACAGCATCCAAAGGCGAACAAGGCTCTGTGTTTGATGTAATTGCCGGAAGCCGCCGCGAGCACGCCAGTTTGCCATTGGTTGGATCGCACAACATACAAAACGCCCTTGCTGCAGTCGCGGTCGCGTTAGAGCGTGGGATTTCGCTTGCAGGTGCCGTGGCATCGCTCTCGACCATGGTCCCTGCCGATAAGCGCGGGCAGGTTGTTCGCCTTGGCAACATTACAGTCATTAATGATTGCTACAATTCAAATCCGAAAGCCCTGGCAGCAATGGTCAATGCGTTGGCAGAAATGCCGGCGAAACGCCGTATTGTGATTGCCGGTGAAATGCTGGAACTCGGGCCGCAGGGCGAGGCGATGCATCGCGAATCCGGCCAGCATATTGCAAGCAAGAGAATTGATGTCCTGGTTGGTGTTCGAGGTTTGGCCGAGAAGATGGTGGAGGCCGCTAAGCAAAAAGGCATTCGTGCGGAGTTTCTCGCGAACGCCGACGCGGCCGGAGAATGGATGGCTCGCGAAACTCGCGACGGAGACGTTGTCCTGCTGAAAGCGTCCCGTGGCGTGAAATTGGAAAAAGCGCTGGAAAAGTTCTCAGCCATGAGTCGTCGGCCATCTGCCGAACCAAAACCGACGACCGACGACCGACGATCGACGACTAAGAATTAACCGGAGGCGGATTGCTCTATTGGCTGCTGTACCTGAAACTTTTCCATTATTTTCCGCCGTTTCGTATTTTTCGTTACCTTACTTTCCGCACAGCTTTCGCCAGCCTCACCGCACTTTTTACTGGATTGATTATCGGCCCGCTGGTCATTAACCGTCTTCGCGAATTTCAGATCGGCCAGTACATCCGCGAAGAAGGCCCAAAAGCCCATCAGAAGAAAGCCGGCACGCCCACCATGGGCGGCGTTTTGATCGCCATTTCAATTATTGTTCCCACGCTCTTATGGGCTGATCTTACGAACCCGTTTGTTTGGATCGCCGTCATTTCCACCGCGGCATTTGCCGCTATCGGATTTGCTGACGACTACACTAAGGTCGTTCAAAAAAGAAATTTGGGTTTGACGGCGAAAGCGAAACTTGGATTCCAATTCCTGGTCAGCATCCTCATCGCAGTCGCCCTGATTGCCATGCAGAACCGCGGGATGTATTCCACTCGCCTGGTCGTTCCGTTTATCAAACAATTTCATCCCGACCTGGTGTTGCATGGGCTAATCCACAACCCAGACCTGTGGCCGGTGGCTTTTCTTCCATTTATTATTTTCGTTTCGCTGATGATTGTCGGCGCGAGTAACGCCGTAAATCTAACCGACGGCCTGGACGGGCTAGCGATTGGGTGCACCGTGATTGCTGCCGGCGCGCTCACCGTGCTCACCTACGTCAGCGGCCATGCAACTTTTTCGACTTACCTTGAGCTTCCACGAATGCCGCAAGTCGGCGAGCTGACCATTTTTTGCGGCGCCATGGTCGGAGCATCGATCGGCTTTCTCTGGTATAACGCCCATCCCGCTGAGGTTTTCATGGGTGACGTAGGTTCGCTTGCGCTTGGCGGAGCGATCGGCACCGTCGCGGTCATGATCAAACAGGAGCTGCTGCTGCCATTCATCGGCGGAGTGTTTGTCATCGAGGCGCTCTCGGTGATCTTGCAAGTCACGTCTTACAAGCTGCGCAAGAAACGCATCTTCAAGATGGCTCCAATTCACCATCACTTTGAATTGATGGGATGGTCGGAGTCCAAGATCATCGTGCGTTTCTGGATTGCATCGCTGGTGTTTGCGCTGTTCGCACTGACCACCCTGAAACTGAGATAATCCCACCACGGAGATCAATCGCGGGGACAAATCTTTTCATAGACAGTGAATTACTTCGTTCTAAGTGGAATGTTTCTCCGTGTCTCAGTGTCTCCGTGGTGAATTTTTTTGATGGAACTTAACGGCAAACGCGTACTGGTTGTCGGACTCGGACGCTCGGGCGTAGCTTCGGCGCTGTTCCTGCAATCGCGGGGCGCACGGGTAACTGTCTCCGACGCTAAATCGGAAGACCAGTTGCGCGAGCAGATCCCCACTTTGCTTGACGCGGGAATCGCAGTTGAGACCGGCGCCCACGGCGAACGCACATTTCGCGATCAGGACCTGATAATTGTCAGTCCCGGCGTTCCAGTAGACGCCGAGCCGCTGGTCCACGCGCGCGCTTTGGGACAGCCGGTCATTGGCGAGATTGAACTTGCTTCTCAGTTTCTTCCAGGTCCAATCGTTGCGATCACGGGTTCTAACGGCAAGACCACAACTACAACATTAGTCGGCGAAATTCTTGCTGGTAGCGGATTCAAGACGCTAGTCGGCGGGAACATCGGCACTCCTGCGATTTCATTGGCCGAGCAGGCCACACCAGATACAACCATCGTTCTCGAAGTTTCGAGTTTTCAGCTGGAAACTATTCGCGCGTTCCGGCCTAAAGTTGCAGTTGTCCTCAACATCACTCCCGACCACCTGGATCGCCATCGGACGTTTGCAGCGTATGTCGATGCCAAAGCCCGCATCTTCGAAAATCAACAAGCTGACGATTTTGCCGTGTTGAACGCCGATGATCCCACATGCGTTGAATTGTCGGGCCGTACTAGCTCGCAGGCGTTCTGGTTCAGCCGCGAGCGTGAAATCGAATCTGGCGCATTCGTTCGCGATGGCCAAGTCATTTTTCACCGCAATGGATCGTCTCAATTTGTGCTATCTATTTCCGAAATTCCGCTCAAAGGATCGCACAATCTCGAAAATGTTCTCGCCGCGGTATGTGCAGGCGTGTTGATGGGATGCGCGCCCGAGAACATACGGGCGGCCATCAGGCATTTCAAAGCCGTTGAACATCGCCTGGAATACGTGGCCACAATCGGTGGCGTGGAATATTACAACGACTCAAAAGCAACTAACGTGGATGCGACTATGAAAGCTCTGCAGTCGTTTCCGTCAAACATCCATTTAATTCTGGGCGGAAAAGACAAAGGCAGCGACTACACTTTGCTGAACGATTTGCTGCGTGAGCGGGTCAAATCGGTTTACATCATCGGGGCGGCTGCGGAAAAAATTCAGGCACATATCAAGGGAACAACACAGATTATTTCTTCAGGAACGATCGAATCTGCGGTGAAGCAAGCTTCGGCTACGGCCCAGCCGGGCGACATAGTTCTGCTCGCACCTGCTTGTGCCAGCTTCGACCAATTTCAGAATTATGAGCACCGCGGGCGCGTGTTCAAGGATTTGATTGGCCAACTTGCCACAATGAAGCCCCCCGCCCAGACGCGCGAACCACAAAAGTAAACCTCCAGCGAAATTCTGCCCCAAAGAATTCACCGGGTCACAACGCCTCCGTGGTGAAATGAAATTCGCATGGCAAAACGG
>DATNAF010000354.1:0-14120 GCA_035572845.1 Terriglobales bacterium | reverse complement strand
AGCGTGAGCACGTTGCGCTGCAAAGCTTCGACTTCGGAAGACTTGGGCGGAATGGACTCAGGAACAGTCTCGACCCGCGCCGTCATGAACGGAGTGAGCTGGGTGAATTCGACCAGGCGCACACGCTCCAAGCCCTCGGCGAAAACGAACAGGCTCTGGTTGGGCATTTTTACGACTTTGTGCACCACGGCCAGGCTGCCGACGCTGTAGAGATCAGAGGGCTGAGGAGAGTCGACGCGAGCTTCGCGTTGCGCGACCACCACAATGGTCTTGTCTTCCCCGAGCGAATTAATAAGTTGAACTGAGCTTTCCCGGCCCACGGTCAGGGGCAGCACGGCATGCGGGAAAAGCACGGTGTCGCGAACGGGAAGTATGGGTAATGATTTCTCTTTCTCTTTCTCTTTATCTTTATCCTGCGGCATATTTGTCTCGCTGCGCTTTTCGCGAACCGGAATTAGAGTTCGGAAAATTTAGCGCGTTATGAACGATTTTTTTGGGTTGAGTGTATCTTACTCAACTTTGATGCGATGCATTTTGAAAAGATGCAACGTGCCTGTGCTGGTGTAAGTTTCTGCCGACAGATCAATCACTTGGATTCTAATCCTCGCCAATGCGTTTGTGAAAAAACGAAGGTTTGGCGATGGCAGTGAACGAAGGTGTTCTGATCAGGCTTATATTTGGCGCGCGGATAGTCGAGGGAGATTCCTCATGAAGAACGAGTGAGAAATGATTATTGGCTTTTTCAAAACCTTTAACCACGAAGGGCACGAAGGTTCACGAAGGAACCCACATCAGGCCGCTCGATAGACTCCAAGCACCTTCACCATGTCGGCGACGGCTTTTAGCTGCAGCAGTGCTCCCCGCGCCAATTTGTCGTCGCCGCGCAGAAAATCGGCGTAGAAGACGTATTCCCAGGGGCGGCCACGGATGGGGCGCGATTCGATTTTGCTCAGGCTGATGTCGCGGTCGGAGAAAACGCGAAGAGCTTTGTGCAGCGCGCCGGGTACGTTTTTTAATCCGAAGGCGATTGAAGTTTTATTGGCGCCGGGGAGCACCCGGCGATTTCGGCGGATAAGGACGAAGCGGGTGAAATTGCGTTTATTGTCTTCGATACCTGCCGCGAGAATTCGGCCTTTGTAAACCGATGCAGCGTGGCGGCTGGCGATGCCGGCAGCATCAGTCATTTTTTCTGCAATGACGTGCTTTACGGCTCCGGCGGTGTCGTAAAACGGCATGGGCTGGATTTTTGGGTTAGCGCGGAAAAAATCGCGGCATTGATCGAGTGCGACAGGATGGGAGAATACGCGGCGGAGGTCTGACTTCTTTACGCCGCGAGCGGCGATGAGATTGTGAATGATCCGTAAATGGAAATCGCGCTGGATGAAAACGTCGCGGGCGAGCAGGAGATCAAGGTGCTCGGTCACAGATCCTGCGAGCGAGTTCTCAATGGGAATGATGGCGATAGGAACTTTGCCGGAATCCAGCAGATCGAAAACTTCAACGGAGCGGGCACACGGAACGATGGCGCAACCTTTTACCATACGCCGGGCGGCTTCGTGGCTGAACGATCCCGGCTCTCCCTGGATGGCAATTTTCATTCAAGCAACTTAGCTGGACGGCTGCATGGAAAGCAAATTCTTCTCGAGCAGCAAGGCGTCTAGACCATTGGAATAATAATGCGGAATGACTTTGATGACGTCGTAGCCGTGGCGTTTGTAGAAGGAGATTCCAGAGGCGTTGTCAACTGCGGTTTCGAGACGAACGGCATGGCACTTCGCGGCACGTAATCGGTCCTCGGCGGCATCCAGCAGAGCTGAGCCGATGTGGTGGCGGCGGGCGTTGAGCTGAACGTCAATGGTGACGATATGTCCCATGCCACGGCGATTGCTCTCGGCGACGAGGAAGGCGAGGACCGAAGACTGAGTAGATGGATCGTCTCTGGCCGGCGAATCATTCTTTAATGCTTGCAGCGCTTGGCGATCCAGCTCCGCAATTAACGCAAAAGCCCCTGGGCGACGCAGGTAGACCTGCAATTCATAGCGGCTATAGGCGATTGCGGGATCAAAACACGCCTGGTCGATCGCCCAGATAGTGTTGAAATCATCGGGACGGTAGTCGCGGACTGTGAATCGCACATTTCTATTCTAGATCGAGTACCAGCCTGTACTCGGAAACTCATGAAAGATCGGCACTTGCAGAGGCGTGAAAAAAATTTAAAAAACTGCGTGGAAGGCCTTGCCCGCTGACTACCCCTAGACGTAACATTCGCATCTGAGGGGTTTGTGGTGCTACGCATCGCCATAGAAGCGGTGGTTGCCGCGACCGCTATCGTCGCCACCTGGTACTTCCTGTTCTCCCGCTATAACCGGCGCCGAGGAACGGTGGTTCTGCATTGGGTAGAAGCAGCCTGCGCTGCCCGGGGCCGCGTAGTTGAGACCCGATGGTTAAGCGCCAGCAGCTTACAGGCGCACTTCAGCTTTGCCACCCATTGGTTTGAAAACGCAAGGATTACGATAAAGCTGATTCCACGGCCAATTCCCATCCAGTGGGCGCTTTGCTTATGGCGGCGGCAAAAAGAAACTCTGACTTTTGAGGCCGATCTCGACTACTCACCTAACTTTCACTTAGAAATTTCGCGCCATCGCTGGCTGACGCAGCGGCCGAAAGAGATCACAAATCCCGAGCGGAATTGGACGATTTCGCGCCCTGGACCGGTGGTGCTCACAACCCGCACTGAATGGACACACGAGCTTACGCCGGTGGTGAATACGCTGATGACTTCTCGCGGACACAGCCTGCTGACGGTGCGTTTCCGTCCTGATTCTCCTAACCTGGCGGCGACGATTCCTCTCGAAGCGCTGGCGGATGAAGAAGCTACGGCGGCGTTTCTGAATGTGCTGAGAGATCTGGCCTCCGGCGCTTCAGCCTCCCGGCACTAAGAGATTCCTGCTGAATAAGCTCTAACGCAAACCTTAATTGTCCGATCTAAACGTTCGCATTGGAGACCGCAAGAGCGGGAATTTTTCTGTCGGCCCATTTCACTTCTTCGACGCGGCCGACGATCAAGACCCACGCGAGTGCGCCGCAAATGCAGATGGCTGCCGTAATGGCGAATGGGGCGAAGAATTTTCCGGTGTATTGCAGGACGAATCCGGTGAGCGCGGGGCCGGTGATGCCGGCAAAGTTCGCGAATCCATTTTGCCAGCCGTACCACTTCCCTACTGCGGCGGATCCGGCAAGAGTTTGGGGGAACGTGTAGAGGCCGGGGCCGGTCATGCCGCATCCAAAGCCGGCGGCGAGCAACCAGGGAATGTAGGAGTTTGCGCTGGCCAGCGCGCATCCGAGAAGACCTACAGCAGCCATGGAAAACCCAATGACCATTGCGGATTTTCGCACCAGGGTTGGAGTGTGGCCGCGAACGATTGCGAAATCCTGTAACCAGCCGGTGCTGATGGCAGAAAGCGCGTCAACGCCATAACACAGGCCGGCAACCAGGGCCATGCGCTTGATCGACAAATGACGTTCGAGCACCAGGTAGGTGGGCAGCCAAGTAAGTAAGAAGTAGAAAAGATAATTGGTGGCAAAGTGGCCGGCGCTGGTGCCCCAGAAGGAGCGCTGGCTGAGAATGTCCCAAAAGCCAGGGCCAATTCTGGTCGTGGCCAGCAATGGACGATCGCAATGAGGCATCCACTTGACCCATGCCGGAAGCCACAAGAGGCTGACGAGTCCGACGCCAACGAAGATAGCGCGCCAGCCAAAGTCGGCCATCAGAAATCCGGCGCCGATTGTGCCGATGACGTTGCCCCACTTCAGACCTGACATGACGCAACCGCTGGCGAAGCCACGATAGTGTTCGGGTAAATTTTCCGCCAGAATTTTCGAACCGCAGGGTAAGGCCACGGACTCGCCCACCCCGAGAACGAAACGAACGACGAGCAACAGAGCGAAGCCGCGAACCAACCCAGTGGTGGCCGTGGCCGCAGACCAAAGCAGAAAGCCGCCGGCAAGGATCCAATTTGCGTCGAAGCGATCGACCAGCCAGCCGATCAGGAATTGCATGGCGGTATAGGTGAAGAAGAATGCCGAGAAAAGAATTCCGAGTTCTGAGTCGGAGAGATGAAAGTCACGCTTGATCAGCGGACCGGCAACGGAAATATTTCCGCGATCGACGTAGTTAATAATGAAGCTGACGGTCAGCAGGAAAAGCGCCGGCGCGAATGCTAGTAAAGGCCGCGATTCGGATTTCGGAGACATGCGATGCCCGTGGCATTTTGCGCCTCGGTGTGGGCGTTTGCAAGAGTCAAAAGCTTTAACCGCAGAGATCGCGGAGAAATGCCAGAGTACGCACAGAAAACTCGAGAATTTTGTCGAGAGGATTATTGGGTTGAGGTGTTGTTTTCTGGGGTGTCGGCAATTTGGTACTTAGCCTGGGTGGTAAATCCCTTACAGGCTTTTCTGTATAGACCATAAGGAGTACTGAGTTATACGATCCAGGTCTCGGGGTTTCCCAAAAGCATGGCTTTGCCTTTCAGCTGTACTAAAACATTGCAATCACACCAGTAACGCATGGAGGAAGTAGATGTCGAGTTCGGTTTCCAGCGCTGGATCGAGTAGGGATTTTTTCACCCCGGCGAGTAATCGACCTGAGCACGTGGTTCAGTTTTATCAAGACGACAAATTTTTGATCGATGTAGTTAGCCGGTTTGTCGGGTCTGCGCTTGCGGCCGGCGATGCGACGGTACTCATCGCGACGGCGGCGCATCGCGAAGGAGTCGAGCAGGTTTTAAGAAAGCGCGGGTTGGAGATCGGCCCGGCGGCGCGACAGGGACGGTTCGTAGCCGTGGACGCGACCGAAACTTTGTCCCAATTTATGATTGACGGTCTTCCGGATGAAGAACGTTTCCGTAGCGTGGTCGGGGCCATACTGGCGCAGGCAGCTGCAAGCGTCAGTGGAGAACGACGGATTGCGGCATTCGGCGAGATGGTGAATATTCTTTGGGCGACTGGAAATTATGAAGCGGCGTTGCGGCTGGAACAGCTTTGGAACCGAATCGCCAAAGAGAAGTCGTTTTCGCTGCTGTGCGCATATCCCATTACGGGGTTCGACAGCGCCAAACATACGGAAGCATTCCTAAACATTTGCGGTGAGCATGGCGCGGTGTTTCCGTCTGAGAATTTTCCGGCGACCTCCGCGGAAAATGAGCGCTTGCGCGGCGTGACCCTGCTGCAGCAGCAAGCGGCGGCAATGCAAAGCGAAACCGCGCTAATGCAGAGCGAGCAACGCTTCCGGTTATTTGTAGAGGCAGTTCGCGACTACGCGATGTTCATGTTGGATCCAAGCGGGAAAATCGCGACCTGGAACAATGGTGCGGAACGCATTAAAGGATATAAGCCGTGGGAAATCATCGGACAGCATTTTTCAGTGTTTTATCCGGAAGAGGACTTGAAATCACGGAAACCATGGCACGAGCTGGAAGTGGCGGCGGAAGAAGGAAGATTTGAAGATGAAGGCTGGCGGCTGAGAAAAGACGGCACGAAATTCTGGGCAAACGTAATCATCACGGCGATTAAAGATGAGAGCGGGCGGCTTCTTGGCTTTGGGAAAGTCACACGCGATTTGACCGAAAAAAAACGCGCTCACCAGGAACTGGAACGAGCGCACCAGCACCTTCAAAAAGAAGTCATCGAGCGACGAATCGCCGAGAAAAAGCTGCACAAGTCTGAAGAATCATTGCGCCGACTATCGCAGCATCTGCTGCGTACCCAGGACGAAGAGCGCAAGCGCATCGGCCGTGATTTGCACGACAGCCTGGGACAATGCCTGGCGATATTAAAGATCAATTTAGATTCGTTACAGCTCGCGCTGCCGGCTTCGCAAGCCAAGGCGATCTCTCAAATCGACCAGTGTCTGCATCTCACCGACGAAGCTATACGAGAGGTGCGGACCATCGCATACGTGCTGTATCCGCCTATGCTTGAGGAGTTGGGATTGAATTCGGCTATTTCCTGGTACCTTGAGGGATTTGCAAGCCGAAGCGAGATCAAAATCACCTTCGACGCGGCGCCTGAATTGGAGCGACTCGAACGACCGGTAGAATTGGTGCTGTTCAGAGTGCTCCAGGAAAGCCTGGCGAATGTGCATCGGCATTCGGGGAGCGCGACGGCGCATATACGATTATTCCAGGAGAATGGATCGGCGGTGCTCGAAGTCGAGGACGAGGGCAAGGGATTTCCCGACGCGATGTTGGACCTTGACCGGGATGAATTGGCATCGAGCTTTGGCGTCGGATTGCGTGGCATGAGCGAGCGATTGCGCGACCTGGGCGGAACAATCGAATTGAAGCTGGCGAAGAAGCAGGGTGCGATTGTACGTGCGGAGATCCCGCAGAGAGAACAGAAGTCCGCTTTGGAGAATTTAGAAATTACTCCTAAGAAGCACGAAAGCGCGGCCTGAACCGATACTTGGCAAACGATGTCGAGTGCGGAACGAAACTCTGTCAGTTCCGAATATCGGACATCAACTTCTCGACCTCAGCCTTCAGATCACCAGTAAGCGGAAGCAACGGGAGGCGCGGCGGCCCTCCATAATAGCCGTTCAGATCGAGCGCATACTTCAGGGCCGGGATACCCAGTTCGCTGGCCACCCGGATTGCACTTGCCGAGACACGTACCTGCTTTTCCCTGGCTAATTCGGCATCGCCTTCTTTCCATGCCGTATAAATTTCGTAGCAGGCGGTAGCAGCGGGCGTGGCGAAAGCGAGAATAGCGCCGACGGCCCCGGCTTCAAGAGCAGGAAGCAGGCGTTGTGCGGTCCCGGCAAGGACCTGGAAGCCGACTTCTTTTTGGCGGGTTTTCAGGCCGGCGGAGATGGGATTCGCGGCGCCCTGCTCCGCTGGACGGACGGGGGCGGCCGTCCCAACATGGCCGGTGTGGTCCGCAGACAGCGCGCCGATTGAAACGAGCTCACCGCTTTCGCCGGATGATTCCGACTGAGCAGCCTTGATCATTCGCGGAGTGACCGCAGCAAATGTGGTCGTCACGGTTGCATTACGTTTGACATGTTTTGTCGCTTCCACCATGCGACGAATTTTCTCCGCGTCGCCGCCAGATTCTTTGATCCCGACAATGTTGGGATGATTCGCGAGCTCTATCACTAGCTCAGGCGCCATATCGTATCCCGTGAATACCGGCACGCTATAAATCAGAATAGGAATCGGCGAGTGATCGGCGACGGTGCGATAGAAAGCCAGAATGTTCGCCGGCTTCAACTGCGGCTTATAAAAAAAGGGCGTGCGCACTAGAGCTGCGTCGTATCCGAGGCTGGCTGCATATTCGCTCAGGCGAAGCGTTTCGAAAGCTGATTCGGCACCGGTACCGGCAATCAGAATTTTATGCGGAGCACAAGCTTCGCGAGCTGTCTTTAAGACTTCGCGCCGTTCGTCATCGGAGAGCATTATCGCTTCTCCGGTTGAACCGAGCACAACAATTCCGGCTACAGGCGTTTTCGAATATCGCTCGACATTGTGTTCGAGCTTTTTGAGATATATCCGTCCGTCTGGATAAAAAGGCGTCGTGATCGGAGGAAAGATGCCGTGCAGGAGCATTCGCGTTCTCAGTTTATCAATTTCAGGAACAATCAGGCGGGTGGCGAAATTACATTGCTTGTTTCCGCGACAAAATACGTAAATCCGCGGCATCAACGGTTACAACGGACAGTGCGGATGAATCTCGCTCCTCCGGATAACATAATTCTGCAAAATCGTACCCCTCCCGGTCGTCCTCGGCCACAGAGTCTCGGTTTCCCCATGCTTGCTGAGAACCGTTCCCAAGTGCGGAACGACAGGGGTCGGCCACCCCGGCCACCTGCACTCAACCAAAATAGAATTAGTTTACATGTAATATTGCATGCGATATCATATTTACGGTGCGAGTAGTTCTGGATACCGACGTCATCGTAGCGGCCATCAGAAGCTCTCAGGGGGCTTCGCGATGGCTCCTGAGAACTGCACTTGAACGTGAAATTGCGTTGATTATCTCTGTTCCGCTGTTTTTAGAATACGAAGCCGTATTAACTCGTCCCGAACATCTCCAAGCCATGGGGGCTACAGAGGAGACACTTTGTGAGATTCTGGACGCCATTGCCGCGGTGAGCGTTCATACACGCCTTTCATTCCGGTGGCGTCCGCTCCTGTCTGATGCGAATGATGACATGGTATTAGAGACAGCGATTAACGGTAGAGCAGAGCTTTTGGTTACTTTTAATATTCGGGATTTCGCATCCACAGGGGAGCCGTTCGGTTGCCGAACCGTGTTGCCTCGAGACGCAGTTGGCTTGATTCGAGATCGATTACAGCGGTAGCTGGAGACGAAATGAGACGTAGCAACTTTCCTTTGAGACTGCCTTCCTCGCTTTTAGAGGAGGCCCGCAAAACGGCTGAGAGCGAAGGCGTGGCATTAAATCAGTTGGTTAGCATTGCTGTGGCAGAAAAGATCGCGACATTGCGCACTGACGATTTTTTCCGTGAACGAGCTCGTCGCGCAGATGTGAAGAAAGCATTGTACTTGCTAGACAAAACTGGCACTCAGGAACCGCAGCCGGGAGACGAGATGCCGGAAAGGCTATCAATTACTGGGCCTCTGGACAAACTGCTTCACAAGGCCATTAACACACGCCACCTGATTCGGTTCGTTTACAAGAACCAAGAACGCATCGCCGAGCCTCACGATTACGGTCTTCAGAATGGGATCGTACGCTTATTCTGTTATCAGATTGGAGGACGCGGCAGCGGACGTCTCCCGGGCTGGCGCATGATCAACGTTTCGGAGATGCAGGACTGCAAGATTCTGGATAAGAAATTTGCTGGAAATAGGGAGACTCCGACCGGAGTACACCATCATTGGAATGAGGTCTTCGCGCGGGTCGCTCAGCGTCAAAATGAATCGACATAAAAGTTCACGTCTGTTCAGAACATCGTGCCGTCATGCCGACAAAATTTTCGCAGTTCTCTCAGCGTGCAGTTGCTGCAACGCCTTCACATTCACCTCTCCCCGCTGCAGCGCTGCAATTCCTTCGGCCGCGGCACGAGCTGCGGCTAGAGTGGTGATTGTGGGAATACGGGCGGTAACGGCTGCGCGGCGAATTGCCTTCTCGTCGAAGAACGGATCGGGGCCTTGCGGAGTATTCACGATCAACTGGATGCGATCGCCTTTAATCAGATCGACCACATTGGGTCGACCTTCTTTTACTTTGTAAACTCGTTCGCAAGCCATTCCTGCGGCTTCGATCACGTCGGCGGTGCCGGCTGTGGCAACCAGTTTGAATCCCATGTCGACGAACTTTCGCGCGACCTCTGCGACGTGCGGCTTGTCGTGGTCGGTGACGCTGATAAAGAGGGTGCCTTGCGTAGGCAGTTTTTGCCCGGCGGCGATTTGGGCTTTGGCAAAGGCTTCACCGAAGTTATCGGCCACGCCCATGACTTCACCGGTGGACTTCATCTCCGGCCCGAGGACGGTGTCGACGCCGGGGAATTTATTCCACGGGAACACCGGCGACTTAACGTAATAGCAAGCACCCGTGTCGAGATCTTTTCGTTGGTCAACGAACTCGGGCAGGAATTCACGGAGCTTGCGTCCGGTCATTAAGCGCGAGGCGATCTTGGCCATGGGAATGCCGGTGGCTTTTGAGACATAAGGCACTGTACGCGAGGCGCGGGGGTTCACTTCGAGAACGTAAACCTTGCCGAGCTCGTGACCATTGCCGGATTCGGAGCCGAGTTCAGCTCCGCTTGGACGACCGGTGGCGGCGGTCCCAACGTGAGTTGTGGAGTATCCCGAGCGCGGGATTGCGAACTGCACGTTCATCAGACCGACTACCTTGAGGGCTCGCGCCAATTTGAATGTGTACTCGCGCATGCGCTCAAGCAGATGTTCAGGAATATCGACCGCCGGCAAGACGCACGAAGAATCGCCGGAGTGAATGCCGGCTTCTTCGATGTGCTGCATAATTCCGCCGATGACAACATCTTCGCCGTCAGAGAGCGCGTCCACATCAACTTCGATTGCGTCTTCGAGGAAATGGTCAATCAACACCGGACGATCCTGCGAATACTCGACCGCCTCTTTCATGTAACGAACAACGGTCTCTTCGTCATAGGCAATAACCATGGCGCGCCCACCAAGAACATAAGAAGGACGAACCAGCACCGGGTAGCCGATTTTCGCTGCGCCGGCGACGGCTTCTTCGAGCGATGCCGCCATCGCGCCGGGAGCCTGCGGAATATCGAGTTCCTCAAGAAGCTTATTGAAACGCTTGCGGTCTTCAGCGAGGTCGATGTACTCGGGCGGGGTGCCGATAATCTTCACTCCTGAATTCTTAAGCGGTAGCGCGAGATTCAGCGGAGTTTGTCCGCCGAACTGGACGATGACGCCCACGTCGGCGCCTGCGGAAGTTTCATGCTCGTAAATCGCCCAGACATCTTCAAAGGTGAGCGGCTCGAAGTACAGGCGATCGCTGGTGTCGTAATCGGTCGAAACCGTCTCCGGATTGCAATTGACCATGATGGTCTCATATCCGTCTTCGCGCAACGCGAATGAAGCGTGGCAGCAGCAGTAATCAAATTCAATTCCCTGCCCTATACGGTTCGGCCCGCTGCCGAGGATCATGACTTTTTTCTTGGCAGTGGGCGTGGCCTCATCTTCTTCTTCGTAAGTCGAGTAAAGATATGGTGTGAAGCTCTCGAATTCCGCGGCGCAGGTATCGACGCGTTTATAGACCGGTTGAACTTTGTGCTTCTTGCGCAGATGCCGAATTTTTTCCTGATCGCCTTTGCCGCTTAGCCGCCAGGTTCCGGCCAGACGGCCGTCTGAGAAGCCCATGCGCTTGGCGTCGCGCAGAACCTCGGTTGGGACGGATTCGAGCGGGTGCTTTTCGACCTCCAACTGCATGTCATTAATTTCTTTAAGCTGGTAAAGGAACCAGGGATCGATGCCGGTCATCTTCGCCAACTGCTTAACCGTATGACCCTGCCGAATGGCATAGCGGATATACGAAAGCCGCTCGGGATGCGGCGTTACCAGGCGCTGCGTCAGGATCTTCGGCTCGATTTTTTCCCCGCCAATGCGCTTGCCAGTGTCGAGGGCGCGAACGCCTTTCATGAGCGCTTCTTTAAAAGTCCGGCCGATGGCCATGACTTCGCCGACCGACTTCATTTGCGGCCCAAGGCTCTCGTCGGCGCCGGGAAATTTTTCGAACTGCCACTTTGGAATTTTGACGACTACGTAATCGAGCGTCGGTTCAAAGCAGGCCGGAGTCTTGCGCGTAATGTCGTTGGGAATCTCGTCGAGCGTGTAGCCGACGGCAAGCTTGGCGGCGATTTTTGCTATCGGAAATCCGGTTGCTTTCGAGGCCAGCGCAGAAGATCGTGACACGCGCGGGTTCATCTCGATAATCACCATGCGTCCGGTGTGCGGATGAATGCCGAACTGAATATTCGATCCGCCGGTTTCAACACCAATTTCGCGGATCACGGCAATTGCGGCGTCGCGCATGGCCTGATATTCGCGGTCAGTGAGCGTCTGCGCCGGGGCCACGGTGATAGAGTCGCCGGTATGCACGCCCATCGGATCAAAGTTTTCAATCGAACAGATGATGATGACGTTATCTCTGAGGTCGCGCATCACCTCAAGTTCGTATTCTTTCCAGCCGAGAACGGATTCTTCGATCAGCGCTTCGTGGACCGGAGAGAAATCCAGTCCGCGGGCAAGCACTTCGAGCAGTTCTTCCCGGTTGTAGGCCATGCCGCCACCGGAACCGCCTAACGTGAAGCTTGGCCGAACGATTACCGGAAAGCCGATTTTTCCGGCGAACTCGAGTCCGTCTTTCAAATTGTTGACTAGCGCTGATTTCGGGACATCGAGGCCGATCTTAAGCATGGCGTCTTTGAAATAAAGACGGTCTTCGGCTTTCTTGATCGCTCCAACGTTCGCGCCGATCAACTTGACGTTGTATTTTTCAAGTATGCCGCTATCAGAAAGTTCGATTGCAAGATTGAGCGCAGTCTGGCCGCCGACGGTGGGAAGCACGGCGAATCCCGCGCCAGGAGAGAGCTCGCGCTCGACACGAATAATTTCCTCGAGATATTCGCGAGTAAGCGGCTCGATGTAAGTGCGGTCGGCGACCTCAGGATCGGTCATGATGGTGGCCGGGTTCGAGTTGGCCAGCACCACTTCGTATCCCTCGGCTTTGAGCGCCTTACAAGCCTGGGTGCCGGAGTAGTCGAACTCGGCGGATTGGCCGATGATGATCGGCCCCGAGCCGAGGATGAGTATTTTGGAGATATCAGTTCGTTTGGGCATTGAATTCAGTGATCAGTGGCCAGGTATCAGTTCCTCACATCAATTTGAAAAACGGGAGTTCTTTAATCGACTTGTATACCTTGAGTTTCATTGCATCATGGACATCGTCGTAGCCCGCAGGCCTCGGAATCACAGCACGCGTTTTCGTCTCGAAGTAATGTTCCTGATGCGAATAAACCTTACCGTTCTTGAACAAGTCCGTCTCGGAATAACCCCAGCCCCACGCTGTTGCGAAATCTCGTTCAATTTGGGCGAGCTTCCCGTGATCGTCAAAACAATAGAGAGAGGAATTAGAGAAATCCTGGCTAACGCCGTCGATTTCTGTAGCGGTAGCCTCGCTGCTATGCAGAACGAATGCGCCTTCCGACCAATCGATGTTTTGTTCAGGAATTTTGTCTAGACTCGGATATTCCTTCCAATGTTCTCCGTCGGCGGCCGCGAATAACCGCGGATTTGAGTCCGTTGAAAGCCCACATTTCTTCGTGAATTCATCAAATCTTTCGGTCGAAGATGCCATAGACTTATGCACCGACAGGGTGCCGAACAAGGCGAAGATTGCGATTGCTATCCTCATAACTCACTAGCGCTGAATAGCTCACTAGCAACTGACAACTGATCACTGACCACTGCTTTTCCACTCCTCCATCATCTTCACGAAATCTTTGAACAGATAATGCGAGTCGTGAGGGCCGGGGCTGGCTTCCGGGTGGTACTGCACGCTGAACAGAGGCAGGTTGCGGTGGCGCAGGCCTTCGAGTGTCGAGTCGTTCAGATCCATGTGCGTGAGCTCGACTTCCGATTGCGGCAGCGAGTCGGGATCGACGGCGAAGTTGTGGTTGTGCGCCGTGATCTCGATCTTGCCGGTATTCAGTTGCTTCACCGGATGATTGCCGCCGTGATGCCCGAACTTCAGCTTGAAAGTCTTGCCGCCGAGCGCAAGGCCAGTCAGCTGATGCCCGAGACAGATTCCGAAAATCGGCTGCCGTCCCATCAGCCGGCGAATATTGTCCACCGCATAGGTGCAAGGCTCGGGATCTCCGGGGCCATTCGAAAGAAAAACTCCGTTTGGCTTCAGCGCCAGAACATCTTCTGCGGGCGTCTGAGCTGGGACGACCGTCACCTTGCATCCCTCACTACGCAACTTTCGCAGAATATTTGTCTTGATTCCGAAATCGTAAGCGACCACATGAAAGCGCTCAGGCTGATCTTTTACCCCGACGACTTCGATGGGCTCATGCGAGCGCTCGCCAACTTCCCAGACATACGGACGGTTTGTCGTCACCACTTTGGCAAGGTCCTGGCCGTCCATCTTCGGAATCGAACGCGCCTTCGCAACCAATTTCTCGACATCGGTTTCCATGGTCGAGACCACGCCGCGCATGACGCCGTTGTCACGCAGATGACGAACGAGACAGCGGGTGTCAATATCCGCAAGAACCGGAATCTTGAACTGCTCAAGATATTCTTCGGCCACCTGCTGCGAGCGCCAGTTGGAGCTGACCTTTGAAAACTCGCGCACAATCAGGCCTTCAATGTAGGGGCGCGTGGCTTCGTTGTCTTCGGCGTTGGTGCCGTAGTTGCCGATTTGAGGATTAGTTAAAACGACGATCTGTCCGGCGTAGGAAGGATCAGTGAAAATTTCCTGATAGCCGGTTATGGAAGTATTAAAAACGACTTCGCCGTAGCATTCGCCTTTGGCGCCGTAGCCTTTGCCTCGGAAGACGCGGCCGTCTTCGAGCGCAAGGATAGCCTGCATTGCTTCTCCA
>DATNAF010000353.1:0-4748 GCA_035572845.1 Terriglobales bacterium | reverse complement strand
CGGGTCCACTCCGACCGAGCCATCCGCAACCAAGGTTGTGCACGACGGGAGCATTAATGATATCGACGCCATTGGCAACCGCAATGTGGGTTGCGCCCGCGGCATGGGCAATTGGTACAGCCTGGAGCGCCAGATTGCGCTGGGCAAACAGGTTTCGATGCAGGTGGAGACGCAGTCAAAAATTATCAATGACCCGGTCATCTCCGAATACATCAACCGCCTGGGACAGAACATTGTCCGGAATTCTGATTCGCAGGTGCCTTTCACGATTAAGGTGATTGACTCTGACGACATCAATGCCTTCGCGCTTCCAGGCGGATTCTTCTACGTGAACTCAGGCCTCATTCTGGCGGCTGATGAAGAAGCCGAGCTGGCCGGCGTGATGGCTCACGAAATTGGACACGTTGCCGCCTGCCACGCTGCCCGCGAAAACACCCGCGCCAACCTGATGCAAATGATGACCATTCCCTTGATATTCATGGGCGGTCCGATCGGTTACGCCGCTTATGAAGGCGCCGGACTCGCGGTACCGTTAACTTTCCTGAAGTTCTCGCGTGGCTTCGAAGCTCAGGCTGACTACCTTGGCGTGCAGTACATGTACAAGGCCGGCTACGATCCTCAGGCGTTCATATCATTTTTTGAAAAAGTGCAGGCACAAGAGAAGAAAAAACCGGGCACAATTTCCAAGGCCTTTGAAACCCATCCGCAAACGCCGGCCCGCATTCAAGCTTCTCAGGAGGAAATCGCCAAGATACTTCCGCCTAAGTCGGAGTACGTAGTCACGACCTCTGAGTTCGACGACGTCAAATCGCGATTGGCGGCGATTGAGAATCGTCACAAACTCAACGACGAAAAAGACGGGAAGAAGCCTTCGCTACGCCGCGCTTCTTCGACCGATAAAAACGGGACTGATGACAAAACCTCAGACGATGGCCGCCCAACTCTGAAGCGCCGTCCTGAGGACAACAACTAGCTCTGTTTTTCCTTCGTGGACCTTCGTGTCCTTCGTGGTTGATGCTTTTTAAAATCAATAACCACGAAGGACACGAAGGTCCACGAAGGAAACCAATCAAAAAATTTTTCGGCATGCATAGAAAAATGGCGGGCCCCGAAGCCCGCCATTCTTATTGCAGCAGCAGGAGACTTTATGCCGCTTCTTTTGTCGCCAGTGACCTGACCGGAGAGCGATCAGGCTGGGCACTCACAATTTTCATTTGCTTCCAATCGTATGGAAGCTCTTTCCCGCAATCGAGACAAACAACGTAGGTCCCAGTCGCAAATGCGGCACGACTGCGCGAGCCTTTTTTGATTGTGATGGGAAAACTGTACCGCTGGTGCCAGCAGCCGAAGAGCGCATCAACGACGCGAGCAAACATCTATCTACCTCCCACAGAATGCCGCAAAGGCTGGGAAGCCCGACGAAGTGGCATTCAGCTACTTAGATTCAGCTTCTCTGGAAAGGGTTCGTCGAAGACGCAGCAAAATTACGCGTCGTGCAACTCTGGGAATTAGAAGGAGTTAGCTTGCAGAGCCTGACGGGCCAGTTTTCTTATGGGATTTGCAACGGCTGGCTATGGCCGACCGGAGCTTGGTTTCGAGGTCTTCTGGAAGTTCGTAGAGCTTGGAATCGCGGTAGATTTCAATGGTCTTCTTGGTGGTATCGCAAACAACGTAGCAGTTGTGGCACCAAGCAAGATGCTCGTCTAGTTCGGCCTTCGTGCTGGCGTCGATCACGCCGTCGAGGTAGTCGGTTAATTCGTGGAGAAACTCAGAGCATTTCACCGTGTGCCATCTCCACTGCTTGGTTTTGACTGCGATCCATTCACTCGATCTCTTTTCTGAAAATATTTGTTCAGCCGCTCGCGCAATTGCAACCGCGCCCGCAACAACCTTGACTTTACCGCCGGCACGCTCAAATCGAGCGCTTCGGCCGTTTCTTCCGTCGAAAGACCTTCAACATCCCGCAGCACAAAAACGGTACGGAACGTGGCCGGCAATCCATGGATCGTGCGGTCTAAAATGTCTCGTAACTCAGCTTGCGTGTATTGCTGCTCCGGATTCGGCGACCAGTCCGCCACTTCGCGCGGAACTGAATCGTCTTCCGTTTTTACTTCTTCATCCAGCGAAATCGTGCGCTCGGGCCGACGGCGCCGCAACTTCATCAGCGCTTCGTTGACAGCAATCCGCACCAGCCAGGTATAAAACTTCGACTGCCCCTGGAACTGCGCCAGATTGTTGTACGCCTTTAAAAACGCGTCCTGGACGACATCTTCTGCGTCCTCGCGGTTCTGCGTAATGTGCTGCGCGATGCGAAAAACGTTCCGGTCATAGCGTCGCACCAGCTCTTCAAAGGCGCCAACATCGCCGCCTTTGGCGCGCTGCACCAGTAATAGTTCATCACTGACCGGCTCGCTTACCTTTGGTTGGATTGCACTCATTCGTCATTCGATGCAGGATTTTTCACATTAAATTGCAAGGGCCTGGATCGTCTTTTCATTCTAATGTGAAAGACCTAATTTGTGCCAACGAATGGGAAAGCCTCTAACCGCAGAGCCCGCTGAGAACGGCACTGAGAGAGCAGAGAAGGCCAACTGCGAAACGGTTGCTGTGGGCGCTTCAGGCGAGAATGATGTTGTCGAATTCTCTGCGTTCTTCAGGTTTTCTCTGCGTTCTCTGCGGTTAAAAGCTCTTGGTTTGGGGGCGAACATCAGCCATGGACATGGGGAGTGCATTCCCGTTAGACAATCGCCCACGATCCCATTACGTTGGTTATCTTCCCTTGATTACCCACGCAAGTCACAATCTTGTACTGATGTTACGCTGGCGCACACTACTGCTTTTGCTGTGTACATGCACGGCGCCCTGCCTGGTTAGTGCCAAGCAATTGGCAGTCGTAACTGACACGGCAAACCCGACCACGAATATTACTGCCGCAGAACTGATCAAGCTTTTTAATGCGCACGTTCACACCTGGTCTGACGGCAAGCCGGTAATTATTGTTGTTCGCGATCCGGATTCGGCGGACATGGAATTGGTACTGCGCAAGATCTTCAATATGACTCCCGCCCAGACTCGTTCGTTCATTGAAGCTCATAAACCGTCAATTATTGTGGCCAGCTCGGACGATGCCGTACTTCGCTTCGTGTCGACTAATCGAGGAGCGGTAGGAATTATCGATTTGTATTCACTGACCAAAGGCGTGAATGTGGTCAAAATTGATGGAAAGCTCCCCGTGGAGCAGGGTTACTTGTTGCGAGGAAATTAGCAATGAAATCAGTTTTGACTTTCATAGCCGCCAGCCTTTTGTTTTCATTAACTGCAACCGCTCACAAGCTTCTTGCGGGGGCAGAAATGCCGCTAACTGCGAAATCTGCTCGCGTTCTTCGCCTCCTGGACCAGGCTTGGGTGCTGGATTCCGATCAGGGCGAGCAGGCTCAAGCCATCGATGTTATGCGCAAGGCGGTCAAGATCGAACCTGAGTTCGCCTTGGGACACGAAATTCTGGCACAGATCAGCCTTGATCCCTCCGAGCAGGTCAGCGAGCAGAAGCAGGCTTTCGCCAATCGTGCGCACGCTAATGCCTCCGAGCAAATCGTAATTGAGTGGTTCCAGGACTCGGCTGACCACAAATTAATTCCTGCGATCACCAACATGAACGAAGCGTTGCACCAATATCCACATGATCGATGGCTGGTATTCCTGGCGAGTTCCTGGTTGATGGCGCAGACCCAATACGAACGTGCGGCCACGGTTTATGAGAACTCCGGACTGACCGATTCGCCAGGCCTGGTTAATAATGCAGGTTACATTTACGCGAACATGCGGCAATTCAGCAAGGCATTTTCGATGATGGACAAGTTCGTCGCCTTGATGCCCAAGGACCCCAATCCGCAGGATTCCTATGCTGAGATACTGCGCATGGCAGGTCACTACACCGTGGCCATCGATCACTACCATGTTGCGCTCAGTATTAATCCGCACTTCTACTCGTCACAATTTGGGATTGCCGACACGTACATGCTTATGGGCGATGAAGCGCGGGCACGTAAGGAATATAGCGCCGCCTTCAAGAAATTTCCTTCTCTCGGCGAACTGGATCGCATCCGCTGGATGACGCACCAGGCAACCACCTACATCTATGAATCTGATATGGTTGGAGCCAATAAGGCCTTCCAGTCCCTAGCCGATTATGCGCATAGCAAGCACTTGTGCCAGTCGGAAGCCGAAACCTACCGGCTAATGGCGATGTACCAGACACAGACTGATCGGGCGCTGGCATTGTTGACCAAAGCTGAAAATGCCGTTCGCGAGGGTGACAATGTCTCGGCAATCAGCGCTCACCAGGAAACAGCTCAGATTCTGAGAACTCGTGTAGAGGTAGCAATCAAGGCAGGGGACTCCCTGGCTGCAGATTCGGCGGTAGCGAAACTTGTGCAGCTTGCGCTGAACTCCGACGACAAAGTTATTGACGCTGCTCTTAACGGGGCGCTGGGCGCCCACCTATCGTATGAGCAAAAATATAAAGAGGCCATTCCGCACCTGGAAGAGGATGACAACAACCCGTTTTCTCTACAACGGCTGGCGACTGCTTACCGCATGACCGGATATTTTTCCGGCGCCCGCCATACCGAGCAAGTGCTGGCAAAAGTTAATGATCTTTCGGTGGAGCAGGCCCTGGTTGTGCCTGCTTTCCGGCAATGTCTGCAAAATCCTACCTGCAACGTCAGCGTCAAGGATGCGGCAATGAA
>DATNAF010000352.1:0-7141 GCA_035572845.1 Terriglobales bacterium | reverse complement strand
CGCTTCGTGATCAGAGTTCGCGAATAAAGATTCTCCTGCTCGCCGACAATCACCTGGCGCGCGTCACCCTTGATCTGCAGGACGTAAAGCGGCGAACCGGTGGCAACCCCGAGTCCCTTGCGCTGTCCCACGGTGAAATTGTGAATGCCGGCATGCTCGCCGATCACGCGGCCATCGGTGGTCACCAATTCGCCCGAAGTATCAGGAAGGGAATCGCCCTGCTCGGCAAGGTATGCGTCGATAAACCTTTTGTAATCTCCGCCGGGAACAAAACAAATTTCCTGCGAATCGGGCTTCTCGGCAAGAGCCAATCCGTACTTGCGGGCGAGCTCGCGTACCTCGGGCTTAGTCATCCCGCCCAGCGGAAACAGAGTACGGCTGAGTTGCTCTTGGGTGAGCCCAAAAAGAAAATACGTTTGGTCCTTGGCGTGATCAACCGGACGCTTCAGCAGCCAGCGGCTTCGGGCCTCGTCGAATTCCACACGCGCATAATGCCCCGTGGCAACCGCATCGGCGCCAATCTGCTGCGCCACTGTAAGCAACTGATCAAACTTCAAGTGATTGTTGCAGAGACTGCACGGAATCGGCGTACGTCCGGACAAATACTCCTGCACAAAGGGACGGACCACATCGCGCTCAAAACGGTCCTCCTGATTAACCACATAGTAAGGAATGCCGATGGTCTCAGCGACGCGGCGCGCGTCGTACACATCGTCAAGCGAGCAGCAGCGGCCAGTTACGGCTTCTGGCATGCCTTCGCGACCCGCCAGACGTCTCTGGTTCCACAACTGCATCGTCAATCCGATTACGTTCGATCCTTCGGCACGCAGCATGGCCGCAACGGTCGAGGAATCAACTCCTCCGGACATGGCGACGGCGATGGTGGCATGATTCGGCATGTTACTTACTTTGTGGGGAGACGGGCGTCCCCGCCCGTCCAACCAAAACTGACCTAGACGGGCGAGGACACCCGTCTCCCCACAATCTAATTGTACCTGTGATGGACTCAGTGGGCGTGAACGCCCGCCCCTACACGGACTGGGTCTGACCTTTGTTGTATAGAGGTGAGAGCTCTCGTAAGCGTGCTACTGAAGCGGGGACGAGCTGGATCGCAAAATCAACATCCTCCGCTGTATTCTGCTTTCCCAGGCTGAAGCGAATACTGGCGCGAGCCCGATCTGCGCGCAATCCCATGGCGGTCAAGACATGCGATGGTTCAATTGCTCCAGACGAACATGCAGCGCCGGTCGAAACTGCCAGGCCCTTGAGATCGAGTGAAATGATCAGCGCCTCGCCTTCGATGTAATCGAAGTAGATATTTGAAGTATTCGGAACCCGCGGAGCGCCCTGGCCATTTACGCCGGCAGATTCGACTCTCTCCAAAATCGTCGACTCCAGCCGATCGCGTAACTTCGCGATCTCGCGATCGCCACCGTTCTCAAAACTCTTCAAGGCCAACTCAGCGGCTCTGCCCAAACCGACGATACCGGGGACATTCTCTGTCCCGGCGCGGCGCGAACGTTCGTGGCTGCCACCGTGGAACAATGGCTCCAGAGTAGTTCCTTTGCACACGTAAAGCGCGCCCACACCTTGCGGAGCATGGAACTTATGCCCGGAGATCGAAAGCAGATCGCAACCGATTTCCTTCACCTTAATTGGCACTTTCGACGCCGCTTGCACGGCGTCGGTATGGAAATAAATATCGGTCTCCGCGCAAAGTTTCCCTATCTCGTTTACCGGCTGCAGCACGCCGGTTTCATTGTTGGCCATCATGATCGAAACCAGTTTGGTATTCGGCCTTAACGCGCGGCGAACATCCTCAGGATCGACCAGGCACTTCCCATCTACCGGAACATAGGTGACTTCAATTCCGCGCTTCTGCAACCGTTTGCACGAATTGAGCACCGCGTGGTGCTCGATAGTAGAACTGATGACGTGGTCCCCCTCACGAATCAGTCCGGCTACAGCCAAATTGTCAGCCTCAGTGCCGCCGCTGGTGAACACGACCTCAGCCGGACGGCAACCCAGCAAATTCGCCACCGACTCCCGAGCGCGTTCGACCGCAGCCCGCGTCTCCTGGCCATGATGATGAATGGAGGACGCGTTCCCGAAATGCTCGCCAAAGTACGGCCGCATTGCCTCCAGGATTTCCGGCAACACGGGGGTCGTGGCGTTGTTGTCGAGATAAACCCGCTTCATATGTCCATTGTATTCCAGCGATGAAATCGATCTGCCCTGCTTCACCAACTCTGAGAGATAAATCGCCAACAAAGAAATTACACAAACAAGTCGTGCGATTGACAATCGCGATTTCCCTGCCGACTACGTTCACTCTCAGGTTCGTGCTTAATCCGATTTTCGGGCTGCGTGCACGCCCGAATCCCGCAAGGAGTATCTTTATGAAAGTTAATTCCAACAATGAAGCTAGTGCCGTTAATCGCCGCTCGTTCCTGAAAAAAGGACTCACTACTGCAAGCACGGCAGCTATTGGTGCGGCGGTTTTGTCCGGCAACCCATTAGCTTTCGCCGACGAGGGCCGAGAAGAAAACAACGGCCGTTTGAGCAGGGGAGATGCGGCGCTTCTAAGGTTCGCGGCTGCGGCTGAAATCCTGGAGACCGATTTCTGGGTGCAGTACAACGAACTCGGAGGCATTCCGGATAGCGAAGTTCCAGGCGGAAGCGGAAACTCTGCCTACACCACGGCGCTTTCTGTGCTCGACTCTGATATGGCCCAGTATGTTCACGACAACACAGATGACGAGTTCACGCACCAGAACTTTTTGAATGCCTATTTGGCATCGAAGGGAGCGCGCAAAGTAGATTTGGAGCCATTTCGAACTTTGCCCGGCAGCAAGGCTACAGGATCCAGCGGAAAATTGCGGCTCACAAACTTAATGCAACTCACGCTCGACACGAGTTGGTGGACGCGCTACCGCAGCAGTAATCACAATCCGGATCTCGATCCGAACTTTACGTTCCCGCAAGCGATACCGACGCTTGCCGTCGGCGAGCACACAGCCATTCCGCGGACCGACGACGACACTACCGATCCCAATTTTCTTCAAGCCATTGCGAACACAGCAGGCTTTCACTTTCCAACCATCGAGCAAGGCGGCAATAGTCTTTACCCAGCTATGGCGCAGCGGGCCAGCAGCGTTGAAGTCTTGCGGATATTGATCAGCATCGGCCCCACGGAAACGATGCATTTTCAAACCTGGGCGGATAAGGCTGGCAACGCGCTTCCTCTAACCGCAGTTGATCCCGTCACCGGTGTGTCGGTGACATTTCCGGACCTGAATTCGTCGCCATTTGGCGGCGAAGAATTTCAAACCAATCTGATCATGCCCGAGCCTTGTCCATTCATCAGCCGGAAACTTCCCAGATGCTCGGTGATCCGTCCAACCGAGACAAAGGGGATTGCTATGGGCGTTGTGAAGTTCCTGACTGCGATGGGCTTGTTTCGCGGGCAATCACCCGAGTTCTTTTCATTGATACGGGAACTGGCTGAAGACGCGGACGCGGCCAGGCGCGAAGGTCACTAGCCTAGTTCTGATCGAGGGAACGCCGGACTCGTGAGGGTCCGGCTTTTTTGCACCGAACGCTGTCGTTACGGCGATACTAACGAAGAGAAGACAACAAAACAGGCTGAATCGTGCTCTAATCAAACAGAGCACCCCCCGGAGGCCTTTTATGTCCCGCCCCAATTCCCGTAGTTTCAAGCTTTTGTTGGTGGCCATTTTCGCGATGGTGGCCTCGATTTCCGCAATGGCCGATTCGCATGTTCGCATCGTGCGTTTGAGCTACATCGAAGGCGGAGTGCAGATTTCTCGCGGAGCCGGCGGAGCTTACGAAAAGGCCATCGTTAATCTGCCGATCACTGAGGGCGCGAGGATCAAAACTTCTGACGGACGCGCTGAGGTGGAATTTGAGGACGGGAGCACGCTGCGTATTGTCGCCGACAGTACGGTGGAATTTCCGCAACTTTCACTGCGCGATTCGGGTGCCAAAGTCTCTGAGGTTAAAGTCACGAGTGGCACTGCCTACGTCAATTTCACAGGGACCAAGAACGATGAGTTTTCGGTTGACTTCGACAATAAGAAGATCGCGCTCGCTCGTGCGGCGCACTTGCGCATCATTCTGGGAGATGAGGATTCGTCGCTTGCGGTCTTTAAGGGACTAGTTCAAGTTGACAGTCCGTCGGGAACGATCGAGGTAAAAAAGAACCAGACCATCAGCTTTGACTTGGACACGAATCAGTACAAAGTTGCCAAGGAGATTGAGGAAACGCCCTACGATTCCTGGGACGATCAACAGAATGAATATCACACGCGTTACGCTGCCAAGTCTTATAACAGCTACTCGCCATACGCATATGGCACAACCGATCTCTCGTATTACGGAAATTTCTTTAACGCTCCCGGTTACGGCATGATGTGGCAACCTTATCTGGCTGGGGCGGGATGGGACCCCTTCATGGATGGCGCGTGGGCATTCAACCCCGGATTTGGATTTGGCTGGGTTTCAGCCTATCCATGGGGATGGACGCCTTATCACAGCGGCGCATGGGTGTTCCTGCCTGGATATGGCTGGGCGTGGCAACCGGGCGGCGCCTGGAACAATTGGTATTCGCACCCTGTGGTCCGGAATGCTCCGAAGTCATTCGTGGCGCCGCACGCGCCCGTGGGTGGGACTAACACAGTGGTCGTGAACCGTGGCCCCGCATCAACTTTCGCCGGGAACAAGCTAATGGTGAGAAACAACTCCGCAGGCTTGGGTGTGCCTCGCGGCCAGTTTGGGAACATGGCAAAGCTATCGCAAAAAGCTCAGCAGCGCGGAGTCGTCAGTCAGCGTGTGCCAATGCGATCGGCAGCAATGCCTGCGTCGGAACTCGGGGCCGGAAGTTCTGGGCGAAGAGCGGGGAGTTCCTCGCGCGCTTCGCAGCCTATGCCTCGGTCGCAACCTATGCGTCGCTCACAACCAATGCCTCACTCAACAGGAATGTCGGCGCCGAGTTCACATGCTTCCGGAGGCGGATCGCCCCATCGGTAGGCCCTGATTACCGTTTGTCTATGGGAATCCAGTGTTGGGGATAGGCGGGTCCGATGTAGTCAGCGCGCGGGCGAATCAGGCGATTGTCATCGAGTTGCTCGATAACATGCGCACTCCAGCCGCTAATTCGTGATACCGCAAAGATGGGCGTGAATAGATCGACGTCGATTCCGAGCACGTGATAAGTGGAGGCTGAGTAGAAATCCACATTCGCGTTCAGCTTTTTCTCGGATTTAATAAATTGTTCAATCTTCCGCGACATCTCGAACCACTTCGGCTGACCGCTGGTTTTACAGAGATCTTCTGACATCTTGCGCAAATGCGTCGCGCGCGGATCTTCGGTGTGATACACGCGATGACCGAACCCTGAAACTTTCTTCTTTTGCGCCAACAATCCGCGGACATATTCAACCGGATCAGCCTTGCGGGCATCTATGTCCTCAAGAATGTGGAACACAGCCTCGTTCGCGCCGCCATGCAAGGGGCCTTTGAGCGCACCGATAGCTGACGTAATCGCCGAGTGCATATCCGAAAGGGTGGCCGCGGTCACGCGAGCGGCGAACGTTGAAGCATTCAGTTCGTGATCGGCATGCAAGATGAGGGCAATATCGAGAGCTTGTTCGGCGGTCTTCGACGGCGGCTCGCCATTCAGCATTAGTAAAAAATTAGCAGAATGCGAAAGCGCAGGGTCCGGCTTAACTACATCTTTTCCTTTTCGCAGGCGGTCATACGCGGCCACAATCATCGCGATCTGCGAGGTCAATCGGATCGACTTGCTGACATTTGCGGCGTGGTCGCCCTTCTTCTCATCAGGATCGTAGAGGCCTAGCGCCGAAACCGCGGTGCGGAGCACGTCCATTGGCATCGCGCCTTTGGGTAAGCCACGAAGCATTTGCACGATCGCGGGATCCAGCTTGCGCTCGGCCGCCAGCCGTTCGTGTAATTCTTTAAGCTGGCTTTTGGTAGGTAGCGCACCTTTCCACAGCAGGTAGCAGGTTTCTTCAAACGTTGAATGGTCGGCCAGTTCGTGAATATCGATTCCGCGATAGGCGAGTACGCCCTCTTCGCCATCGATATAGCAGATTTTCGAGGTGGTGGCGACCACGCCCTCCAGCCCCTTGGGCGCGTGCGTCATGGTCAGGCTGGACATTATTCCTCGCTGTTCTTGCTGAGTAGCTAAACCCTTACGGACGTATGCGAAAAGCGCATATGTCCAACTAACTTTTATACGCCAAAGAGTGGCAAGTTTCCAAGCGCGCGGCGTTCCCCGAAGGTACAGGTGCCTTTTGAAACATGGCCTTTCGCCCCGTGCTCGCGGTTACAATCGTGAGATGCGCTGGGCCGGGTATGTCGTTGCGTGTTTGCTCGCTTCTGTTGCCTTGAGCGCGCAGCAGCCGCCGCCTGCGCTGCTGCCCTGTCCACCGTCGGCCAGCGAAGCTCAGTGCAACCCCAGTAGGAAAGAAATGAAGGAAGCTCGTGAGGCATTCAGTCGCGGCCTGAAACTGCAGAAAACCTATCCTGACCAGGCATACGAGCAGTTCCAGGTTGCCAACGACCTGGTACCCCGCAATGTTGAATATCTGACCGCCCGCGAAGTGGCTCGGCAGCAACTTGTTTACAACCACATTGAGCGCGGCAATGCGGAACTGCAATCCGGCAAACAAATAGAGGCGTTGGCCGATTTCCGTTCCGCGGTCAATCTGGATCCCAGTAATCAGTTCGCCCGAGAACGGATACGCGATGCCGTGGATGATTCAACGCCCGCGCCCTCTGGCCCGCCGGTAGTTGTCCAACAATCGCAAGAGATTCAACTGGCCCCCGGCCGCAATTTGGCCAGCTTTCATTTTCGCGGAGATAGCAAAGAGCTCATCTCTACCATCGCGCGCTCATATGGCCTTTCGGTGCAAATTGAAGACTCGGTTCCCTCCCGCCGAGTTTCGTTCGACATCGATAATGTTGATTTTTTGAAGGCAATGGAAGCGCTTGGTGCAGTGACCAAGACTTTCTGGTCGCCGCTGACCGATAAGCAAATTCTGGTCGCGACCGACACTCCGGAAAATCGTCGGCAGTTTGAGCGCATGGCGATGCGCAC
>DATNAF010000351.1:0-9163 GCA_035572845.1 Terriglobales bacterium | reverse complement strand
CGAGCTCTTGCCGGACAGCTACGGATTGATGCCGCGCTCGGCGCAGATCACAGGCTGGTGCGGTCCGGCCCATACGCTGTGGTGCGGAACCCGATTTACACTTCCATGCTGCTGGTACTGTGCGCCATCGGAGTGATCATTGCCGGATGGAAATTGTTTGTAGTTGCGTTACTACTGTTCGTCATTGGGACGGAGATTCGGGTGCGTATCGAAGAAAGACTGCTGGCCTCACACTTTGGAGAAGAATTCCAGGCGTACAAACGCAGCATTCCTGCTTATCTTCCGTTCGTCTAAAGACTTTCCTGATTATCTCGGCCACAACCATCCAAAAGTTCCGCCGGTTAGCAAACCGAAAATTAAGCCATCAAGCATATGTTTCAGAGTGACGCCCCAGGTGATACCCCTCCAGATTGAGTTCTGTGCTTGGGCGAGAGCGTATCCGATAAACGCAGTGCATCCGGCGACGCGGAAGACCTCAAGATATTCAGTGCCGGGTGCGCGTGTGCGGCCGGTAAGATAAGCGGCAAAAATACTCACCGCCACGCAGTAAACAAACCACTGGCCCAAAAGTTTTCCCATCTTCATGGCGCCGCTTGGCATTATCACCAGCAAGCCCACCGGGCCGCGTTTGAATTTTTCCATGTTTTCTGGCGACTTCATTTCCTTCTGCGTGCAATAAGGAAACCGGTATTCGCGGCCGGCCGTTATTCCGGTGCCGCGCAAAGTGTCGAGCACTTTCTCCTCCTCCGGCAGCTTGCGATAATCGCTCTTATGGATGGGAAGCGCCATATGGATGATGGAACTGGCAACGAATACGATTACGGCTGAAAGCAGAATTGGCAACCACAACGCGTGGATGGGAACCATAAGCCTCCTTGTGGAGCATGGAACTAAATGGAATATTTCGGCACAGCCTACGCGAGAGAACGCGAGTGGTCAACGAGATTTTCTGCGTTGCCTATTATTTGAGCAGTTGCTGCTTGGCCCATGCTGCTGCTTCAGCAATCACTGGATCTGGGTCGTTAGAAGCGCGTTCGGCGGTGGGTATGAGCGATTCGTCTCCACTGTTGCCGATTGCGATTAATGCGTTTCGGCGCAGGCCCGAGCGCTTTGTGCGTTTCACGGGTGAGCCGCGAAACTTCTCTCGAAATTCTTCTTCCGAAATCTCTGCCAGCCAGGCCAGAGCCGGATTTACGAGTCCTTCGCGGGCCTGGAACTCAGGCTTTTCGCTGGATGGAGCTTTTCGGTTCCAGGGGCATACGTCCTGGCAAATGTCGCACCCGAAGACTTGGCGTCCCATGCCATCGCGCAGTTCTTCGGGAATCGCTCCTCGCTTCTCAATCGTGAGATACGAGATGCACTTGTTGGAGTCGAGCTCATAGGGCGCGATCAACGCATCTGTGGGACATGCGTCGATACAGCGAGTACACGTCCCGCAGCGATCGGGGGCTGGAAAATCTGGGGCCAACTCCAGTGATGTCACGATTACGCCAAGAAAAAGCCAGGATCCGATTTTCTGATTGATAAGACAGGTGTTCTTGCCCAGCCAGCCTACACCGGCGTATTTCGCGTAAACCCGTTCGACGATCGGCCCGGTATCGACGTAAGAGCGGGTTTCAACTTGCATTTCATTGGAAGCAAATTCTTTCAGTCTGTTTTCCACTTCGCGCAACCGCCGCAGAACTGACTCGTGATAATCATCCCGGCTCCATGAATAACGTGAAATCCAGCCATGCCCAGGATTGTTGACCGCAATCGAGTACGGATGAGCTGTGTTGTAGTTGATCGCACAGACCACCACGCTACGTGCCCAGGCAAATACCGACTTCAACGAAGTACGCCGCAACTCGCCAGCTTCGGTGCGCGATTCCAGATACCTCATGTCGCCGGCGCGGCCAGCAGCGATCCATTGCTGAAAATGTGCTAATTCCCCAAATTCGCGGACAGGAGCAATTCCGGCAAGGTCAAAGCCGGCGGCGAGGGCCGCTTCGCGGATTCGAGTCTCAATTCGACGCTGAGTGTTTTGCATTCAAAGCCCTAAATCGTTTGACTCTTAATTGATAGAATCGACTATTTATGGAACTGATTGGCTTGATGTTCCTGGAAGTAGCGTTGGTTCTCGGAGCTATTGTCGGGGGAGCAATTCTCGCCATTATAGTGGCGGTTGCTACCCGCGGGGCGTTACGTGGCCGCCCGTCCTCGATCATAATCACGTTCCTCTCGCCAATTCTGATTCTTCTGTATTTAGAAGCAGGTGTTGTTATATACGGTTTCGGCGAGCGTGCCGCTGGCAAAGACAATTTTCTAGATGGCCAATACCACTACTCTTTGACAAACGGATATCGGTTGTCCATGTTCGACAAATTCCCCGATGACTTTTACATCGAGAGCACGGCGAATCCCAGGGCAGAAGGTGTCAACAACGTGAAAGCGGTACAAGTTGCGGGAAATTTCCTCCTGGTGTCGGCTTATCGAGCGGACGATATTTCGGATTCGGGAGAAGGTAAGGTTGCAAACCGATACTTGGAGGTCAACACTAAAAATCTCGGAGTGACTGACTTTCGGACATCGGACGCTCTACGATCGGATGCTGCGGAAAAAGGAATTGTGCTGCGACTCGTCCCCGCGGCTGATCTTCTTAACCTTAACGAGGCAAAATCGCTGGACTGGCCGGAGGTTGTCTACTTCGTGTTGCTTCTTATTCCACCTGCGGTTGTGATCCGGATGTTCATCAGAGAGGTACGGCGAGTTCGCACGACGATCCCTGAATATTCAAAAGAGAGGGCATGAAATTGAGAAAGGGACTCGTGATCGCGCTGCGGTTTTACACCCCGAGCTTTTTCACTTCTTCGTTGTAGTACTTGCGGTAGAGGATGTCCCATTCCTGGCTGCCTTCAAGAATGGTGCGCTTCTGGCTTTCAATTTTCTGCCGGGCAGCTTTGTCGATTCGCTCTTCCTGGTTTAAAAGGTCCTCAAGAATTTTGCGGACTTCGAGGCGAATGGTATTTCGGTCTTCGACAAAATCTACTTCATCCACAGTGGCAAGCGCGTCGGTCACCACATGCGCGACCTTGTTAGCTTTATCGCGGTTGACCCTCATAGCACCGCCTTGTACTTGCGGACGAGTTCGTTTTTTACTTTACGAAACATTTCCTGATAATCCGCGCCGCTGTTGCGCATTTCATCGGAATAAGCTTCCAGAATGACTCGGACTTCGTCATTGATGCGGTCCTCGAGCCCGAATTCATCGAGCATGGCGGCGTGAATCTTCTCAGTGACGACTGGCAGATTCTTGGTTTCTATGAATTCTGAAGCGACTAGTCTTTTAGCGGTTTCGCGGGCCAGGTAGCCCACATATTCTTTCGAGAGCAGCATGTGTGATCAGAAGTTGTAAGTTGAATTTTTAGTTTAGCACAGGAAAACAGCTGTCAGCCGTCAGCTATCAGCTGTCAGCTAAATCAAATTGCAACCGGCGAACTTGCGCGAGGCAGCCTATTTAAAGCGATTCCTAAGAGGCTGTCATTATCAGAATTTCTTCTAATTACCAGGGTTTTCTGATAGCTGATGCCTGATAGCTGAGAGCTCACCTGATGGCTGACGGCCGATGGCTAACTGGCATACAATGCTGCATTAGAGATGCCGAATCTTCCCGACAATTTAGCAACCCTGAAAGACGATATGGTGGCCTTTATTGAAGGCCATGGCATGCGCCGTTTTCCCGGTTACGTCGATCACGAAGAAGTGCAAGCTGTGATGTGGAAGCCGGGAGAAGATCCTGCCGAGGGTTGGAAGGATTTTGTCGAGCTCGCCAAGGCCGCCGGGTCGCCATTCCTTACCATGGATTCCTGGATGCTGGAAAAAGAAGAGCTGGATTCCATGATCCAGCGGCTGAGTAATGGAGAATTTTCCAGCGATGAAGACCTCGAGGACGCGCGCTGGCTGCGGACCTATCTTGGCAAAACCGGTTTTGTGCAGCTCGGATTCGCTTTTCAAGGCGTAATGATGATTTACGAGGTCTCCACCGAGTGGTATGACCATTACCAGCGGCTCATGGAAGTCTCCGAGGATTTCGGCGGCATTGCCATCGATGGGTCCGGCATGGACGAAGAGCCCTAGGCCGTGCGCTGGAACCTGAGAGAGGTGGAACCGGCGGCGGTGCAGGCGTTTGCCGAAGCAATTTCCTCGCTAGACGCTCTCCCCAAATCTCCGCAGCTTAACGCTGTCGTTGCGAGGCTTCTGCTGCTTCGCGGAATAACCACGCCGGAAGCAGCCGCAGCATTCCTTAATCCTTCACTTGACCAGCTCCATTCGCCTTTATTGATGACCGGAATGAAAGCGGCTGTGGAACGGCTCGAAGCCGCCATTGAGCGCAAAGAGGGAATTCTGGTTTATGGCGATTACGACGTGGACGGCACCACCGCCGTCGTAATCCTGAAAGCGGCGATTGAACTCTGCGGCGGGACAGCCGATTTTCACGTGCCGCACCGCATTCGCGAAGGCTACGATTTACGCGGGGATGTAATCGAAAGCGCCGCCGCAGCTGGCATTCGCTTGGTCATCAGCGTGGATTCTGGCACCCGTGCCTTTACGGCGGCCGAGAGTGCAAAGCGCGCCGGCGTCGATCTCATCATCACCGACCATCACCTTCCCGGCCCAGGCGGACTGCCGCACGCTTATGCCGTGGTAAATCCTAATCAGCCGGGATGCGAGTATCCCTGCAAATCACTTTGCGGCGCCGGGATTGCTTTCAAATTCGCGCAAGCATTGCTGGCGAGGCGGCTTGCGCACCGCGACCAGATACCGCTGCTGCTTTCGTTTCTGAAGATTGCGGCCATTGCGACCATCGCCGATTCGGTTCCCTTGCATGGAGAGAATCGGGTAATTGCCAGTCTCGGGCTGAATGCGCTTCGTACCGCAGTGAATCCTGGTCTGAAAGCATTGCTGGAAGTGTCGCGCCTTGATGGCCGGCCGCTAACGTCAGAGGAAGTGGCGTTCCGAATTGCGCCAAGAATTAATGCTGCAGGTCGCATGGATATCGCTGCTGATGTTATTGATCTTTTTACGTTGAAAGATTCGACCCGCACGCGTGAAATTGCGGAGCGTCTGGATAAGTTGAACAGCGACCGCCAGGAAGAAGAGCGGCGGATCGTGAACGCGATCGAGCAGCGGCTGGCTGAAGAAGCGCCACTGCGCGATTCCTACTGCATGGTCATCGATGGCGAAGGATGGCATCGTGGGGTCATTGGAATCACAGCGACACGAGTGGTCGAGCGCTATGGCCGTCCTGCGATCGTGATCTCGCGTGAGGGCGACGAGGCACACGGATCAGGCCGTTCCATTTCAGCCTTTCATTTGTTAAATGCGCTGGAATCTTGCGCGGCTTTGTTCACGCGATATGGCGGACACTCGCACGCAGTTGGATTCTCCCTGCCGTGTTCGCGGGTAATTGAGTTGCGCGCACACTTAGACGGTTATGCGCGTGCCCGATTGACGTTGGCAGATTTTGAGCCAGCATTGAAAATCGACGCTGAACTCCCGCTGGAATCAATTAACCCAGAACTGTTCGCTGCTCTACAAAGGCTCGAGCCATTCGGAGCGGGAAATCACGAGCCGGTATTTTGTGCGCGGGGCACGCGTTTAACGGCGCCGGTCAAGACCCTGAAAGAAAAGCATGTTCGACTGAAACTTTCACCTGGGCAAATCGAGTCCGCTGGCGGAGGCTGGCGCCGTTCACTGACTTACAACGCCATGGGATGGCGGTTAGCAGAACGCGCCCAGCAGGAAAAGTTATTACCCGGCGATCTTCTGGATATCGTGTTCAGCCTCGGCTACAACGATCATCCCGATTTCGGTGGTCTCGAATTGTCGCTACGGGATTTTAAGTCTCTAGAAAAGGCCAGCGCCCAGAGCAGCGCGACATAGCGGAAATTACTTTGCCCCGGCGGCTTTCTTGAGCGCCAAGCCGGCTTCTTGAGCCAACTGTCCGTGAGTTTTGGCGAATTCCTGAAGCAGCGCCACTGCCTCTTCCGATCGGTTGTTCGAGAGCGCTTGCAGGGCTGCTCGACGAACAACAATGTCCACTGTTTCGTTGCGCAGGATCATCGCCAGCGCTTCCAGAGCTTCTTCAACATCGATGGCATTCAGAACCTGAATTGCCTTTTTCGATGCAGCCTGATTTGTCCCCGCGCCACAAATGAATGCCTCGAGGCCATCGACAGTTTTTACGTGCCTAAGGAACATCAGTTCATCCAGAGCTTCGTCCAGAATGTTGGGGGCAAGTTTTAGCAGCGAATTAGCCATGACCGGTGCGGCGCGAACGGTCCGGCTGCGTACGAGAGCTTTCAAGGCAGCCTGCTGAACCCGAGGGTCATGGTGTTCAAGCGCCGGTACGATGTGATCGGCCAGATCAGGATCTTTAAGTTCCGCCAGAACGCCGCAAATGTTTCTGACCACATACCAGCGCTCGTCCTTCAAATATTTGTAAGCGACTTCAATGCTCGCTGTCCCCAACTGGCCAATGAGCCGGATAAGAGCCAAACGGTTGCGTGCGTCACGCTCGTGAATCAGATGGTTGAACACGCTTTCAACGCTTCCGGGAGCCGCAAAGCGTAGCAATGTGGCCGAGCTCTTGCCCCATACCGAGTCGCCGCGTTGCAACAGGAACATCTCAATAATGCGCTCAACAGCAGCTGCCGGAAGCAATCGGCCCAAGTTGTTGCCACAGCATTTTTTATGTTTTTCCGGGTCGCGATTCAGTGAGCTCTCAAGGAGCATGCCAATTGCCAGGACGTCCTGGAAGTCTTCGTATGAAGCCACCGATTGAGCGAGGACCGTTAATGCGGTCGCGGCTTGGGCATGAATAAACTGCGAAAGATCCTCGCGCATCAACGTCTTGCCGAGACGCTCGGTAGTTTTGGAAGCGAATCCGGCTTGGGCCAAAGGAATGCTGCGAATCAGCTCCGGCGCCCGGCTCAATTCGGTTACGTCGAATTCGCCTCCGTCATCAAGAAAGTCGAAGTAATGCGTCGCAAGGGCGGCGGCGCGGTCCATCTCCCGTGTTTTAATCAGCTCTCTTGCAAGATCAATGACGCGACGAAACTCGGTGGATGAGTAACGCCGAATTTCCATCAGGCGTGCGAAACGCTTGCTGCCGCTGAGAGTGCTCCATTGCAACTCCTCGCGAATTTTTTCCTGCAAATGTTGCGGTACCGAAAAGTCTGTTATGAACTTTGCCAGTTTCTGTGCCAGCCGGTCTGCCATTTGCGTCGCCTGCAAGCTGCGCGCCAGCACCCTGATCGCGCCTTCCTCAATCAGCAATTTTTGCGGCTGGCCTTCGGCTGATTGGAGCCTCTGGCCCGCAAGCTGAAGCGCAGTGTCTTCGATATATTCGGCGGCCAATTTCTCAGGCGGCAGGCTGGTCAATTCCTGGCGGCGCTCAGCGGGAAAATTTTCCAGGATCTTGTCTACTCCGGTATTGCGCAAAATGCGCGCCAGCGAAGCATAAGATTTCTGCGGATTCCCTCGCTCTTCCAGCAGAGAACGCTGCACCGAGGCTTCAACCATTTCCATGAAAGTGCCCGATCCTGAGGTCGGTAGCCCGTGCGCATTTCGCCATGCGCTGGGTGAAGGACCTACATCCAAGGGATTAGGCAAACCTGCTTCGCCAATGGGTCCCGATCCATCGGCGTAGTAGTAACTGCCGGAATTAGGTTGTCCCGTCGTAGCCACCGGCACGTGCTTTACAACGCGTCGCCCCTGAGATTTTGTGGCGCGGGTGCCCTCGCCCGCATTTTGTGCGCCCGGCTCGCCGCTTTCTTGTCCCGAAACGTATCCACCCGGTCCGCCCTGACCTCCTGAGAATGCCGGACCGTTGCCCAGTTGACCTGGCTCGGCACCCGATCCTGTTACCGCCGAGGCATCGACCACAATTTGCCCTTCTCTGAGCGGCACTAGATTCGGCATCCCGATCGGAACACCGTAGCCGGCGCCATCAAATTGTTGGGTTGCGAATTCCGAGAGCACATCATTGCGCACTGCGGGATCAAAGCATCCCGATTCCAGCAGCGAGTCAATCGAATCCAGAAAATCTCGCGAGCCCTGTTCGCTGGCCATTTGTTTCGACAGAATGTAGGCCTCCGAATCAGTGTCGATGATGGTGTCGCCCTGCTCATCCTTCTTCTGATTTTTCGATGCGGGAAGAATACGCGCGCCCTCAATCTCGTTCTTATCCAGAAAATTAAGCGTCCCGCCGGCGTCTTCAATGACCTTGGGCGAGGCGGCGAGCAGGGTAACTAACTTGCGATATCGTCCCAGGGTTAGCCCCGGCTCGAATGTCACTGCTGTGATTCCGCGCTTCAGGAATTCAGCCTCCAGATGTCGTAGTGAAACATCGTTGGTTAACACATTGTTCAGCATGACCTGATTGTCGACAAAGCCGAAGGTGAATTGCCCGACCTCCTTAAGCAGAGTGTTGAGGAGCTCGAAGCTCTGCTGAATAGGGCGTTCCACGCTTTTGTGCACCACGGTAAACATGATCGTCGTTTTGACCGTCATCTGCAGGCCACGGGCAAAGCGCAAACCAAGAGCTTTTATTTGTTTATTATCAGACACGCTGGAATCCGGGCGCCTAGACCCCTGATCGGACACAGTGCCCCCGTCCAAAAGTATGGAAGCTGAATTCCGACAAAGCAATCAGCTCTGCCCGCTTGCTGTGCCTTTAGTAACCACAGCGCTCGAGACGTCAAGGTTGGGACAATGTGTGGTATGGCGCGCCTCATCGATATTCTGACGGAACTTTGAGTTATCACCGCCACGACCCATGAGAGTCAACCCATGGCGAAAGACCGTCCATTTAATCTGATCTGGCTAACACGACGATGGCAACCAACTCACTTTCTGCTCATGGTGCAACACATCACGCTGTAGTCTCGACCGCATGATGAGGTATTGCTGATCGCAGTTGACGATTTCCCGCCTGCTCGTTGAAATTAGAAGCATGGGACTCAAGATCAGGCCAAAGCAGGAGTGCCGGTGGGATCTGGTGAGCCTGGGTGAAGTGATGCTGCGCTTCGACCCAGGCCACGGCCGCATCGCGACCACGCGACATTTTGATGTTTACGAAGGCGGCGGAGAATACAACGTCGCGCGCGGATTGAAGCGCTGC
>DATNAF010000350.1:0-8234 GCA_035572845.1 Terriglobales bacterium | reverse complement strand
AAGCCATGAAAATTTAAAATGCCCGGCGTCTGGTAGGTCCCGACGATGTCGGAGTAGTCGTTGATTCCCAACACCTCGGTCATGACCGCACCCGGAAAATTAACCGCGGTGTATTTACCGGCACGGTAAATGAAGCCGTGAACAAAATATTGCGGGTCGTAGTACGAACCCACAATCACATTCGAATTATTGATTCCGCTTACATTCGTCACTGGCGCACCAGGATACGAGATCGGGGCATAGTTGTAGGTTACTGACACGCTAGTTTGAGAAATGGCTGTTGGGACGAGGGCGGCGAACGAAACGAGTAGCAGAGACACAAAGCGGGTACGCATGGCGGTAAAGACTCCTGGGGAACTGTGTGTGCTTTAAAGATGCTGCAGCCACTCAGGATGATGTCCTCTGGCACTGGCGGAGGCACATCTTAAAAACCGTACCTGAACTAAGGTGGGAGTTTTATTAGTCGATCTGAAACAGTTCGTAAGAGCGAGGACTTATGCAGAATTGATTGCGACCTTTTCGCTCTCGGGTGTTTCTCGTCGATCTCAATTTCGTGTGGCAGTTCCTCAGTGAACCTCAGTGTCCTCTGCGGTGGGGACCTCTGCAGGCAGTTTTCTGAACTCACCAGCAGCTCTCGACTGTAATTTTTCCATCCGCTCGGAAGATTCGCTGTACGGTAAACCCGCCCGCCGCCTAGAGATTCCACTGGATTCCCACCTCGCTGGCCGGAGCCTACATTCAATATGTGAAAGACACAATTCGGAGGGGTGAACTGCCATGAAATTGAAAGCACCGTTATTTTCTATGTTGCTGCTGTCGTCCGTGTGGGTAGCAGCTCAGACGCAGAATGCATCGCCTACGGGCTCGAGTTCTAGCCAGTCCAGCGGACAAACCGCAGGCTCGCAATCTTCTACACCCGCCACGGCGCCTGAGACGCCGAGCACCACGCCGCAGACTCCTGGAGTTTCTCCACAGTCGCCAAGCACAACCCCACAAACGCCGGGAACTTCTCCGGCAACTCCGGGCGCATCCGGGCAAACCACTCCGGGAACTGCTCCCGAACAGAATGCCGCGCCCGGCACAACCACCCCGAGCGCCACGACTCCTGGTGCAACAACTCCCAGTGCGACAACTCCAGGCACAACGACTCCGAGCGCCTCTGAGCCCGCCGCGAACGGCAACGGAATCACTGGTTGTCTCGCGGGATCTCCGATTTCCGGAAACTACACTCTGACCGACAAATCAGGTAACGCTTACAAGCTGACTGGAAACCTGAATGCGGTCCGCACCCTGATTGGTAACGAAGTACAGGTCACGGGCCAAGAAGGTTCCGGCAGCATGGGTTCGAACGCGAATGCTTCGACTTCGGGCGCCTCCGCGACCGCGAGCTCTGGAAATTCAGGCATGAGTTCCAGCGCGGCTACGACCGGCACGAAAGAATTTAACGTGACCAGCGCTACCAAGGTTGCTGACCAGTGCGGATCGACGCCGTCTGCAAAGCCAAGCGCGCGGAATCAAAGTGCTTCTCCGGTCCTGGTAGCAGCACTCCAGACCGGTTCAGCGGGCTCGGCTGGCGCTGGGACGGCGGGCACTGCTGCAGGCTCGACTTCGGGACAAACCAATGGATCAACCGCCGGACAGTCGACTTCCGGGCAAAACACTCCGGGCACGACTCAGCCAGGCACGACTCAGCCAGGGATGACGCAACCGGGTACAACACAGCCTGGAACTACGCAGCCGGGCACGGCGTCGCCAACCCCGGGTACTGCAGCCCCGACGCCGGGAACTGCGACCCCGGGAACTACCCCGAACACAACCACGACGCCAACCCCGGAGACGACACCTAATAGCACGACGCCGCAGACCAGTCCCAGCACACCGGGAACAACGCCTTCAACGCCGAATGCTAATCCAGGGTCGCCTAATCCGGGATCAACCAATCCGCCGAGCAGCACTCCCCCGACCACAACACCACAAACGACGCCCAGTGCGCCGCCTCCGGGCGCCTAGCGATTTTGGAGCCGCAACTAAGGCCCGCTTCGGCGGGCCTCTTTTGTTTGTCAAACTAGCATCGATTTCGGAGCGATGGGCGGCGTCGTGCATTAAGGTTTCCTTCGTGAACCTTTGTGTCCTTTGTGGTTAATGCTTTTTTTGTTTTAACCCATTAACCACGAGGGGCACGAAGGTTCACGAAGGAACCAAACCCGTGTGAGATAATTTTTGAACGAGGAAAAAATGGCGGAACACATCGTGAAATGCGTCAAGCTGCACCAGGATCTGCCGGGCCTGAACGAGCCCCCATTCGATACCGAGCTGGGCAAAAAGATCTACGAAAACGTCTCCCAGCAAGCCTGGATCCAGTGGACCGAGTTCTGCAAAATGCTGCTGAACGAATATCGTCTGAACCCGGCACGCCGCGAAGACCAGCAAGTGATCGTCAAACAGATGGAGCAATATTTCTTTGGAGAAGGCGCGGCCCCACCACCGGATTACGTTGCTCCCGGACAGAAGCAGTAATCAGCTCCGGCAGCCGTGCGGAGTTAAAACCTGATATCGATTCCCGCCGACAAGCGAAAGTGGTTTTCGCCAACGCCAAAGAAATTGGTGTGTATGTCATCGCCTTGCAAGCGCACCGCCAGTCCGTGAATCAGTCGGTAGTCGAGTCCGCCGCCTACTGCGGTGGCGAAAGAATTGTCGGTATCCCCAAAAGAATTTATGTGAGCGGCGCCTATCAAGAACTGGGCAAAGGGCGTGAATCGGCCCACAGGAACTGACACGCGCGGGCCGAATAAATACGTATAGCGCTTCACGTCCCCGTTGAAGGTGCCGCACGAGAAAATTGAGGGAGGGCACGGGAATATGAAGCTGGTCGAGCCATAGGTAGCGCCAAAATCCCCTACGATTCCTACCCAAGGCAGAAATTTACCTTCGAGCGAGGCTTCCCAGCCGTTCAGGTTGACACTAGGAGAGGGCTCAGCCCGCGAGAACGAATATCCGATGAAGATATTCCCACTGGTTGGAATTTGGGCCTGCGCCATCCCTGCGGCGAAGAAAACACCCAACAAAACGCCTGCAATCTTCCTCACTTGAAAACTCCTGAATTTAGATCGGCAACCGTGAAAACTTGGATGCTGCCAAACCGGAATCCAGATGCAGTCTTAGGAACTACTGAGGCGGTCACGAAAGTCAAAATCGAAACACAATACCAAAAGAAAATCGCGGATCATACTGTGATTTGCCGAAAAAACTGGTGTGAATATCGTGCAATTGCGCCCGCAGGGCCACAGCGGGAAGCAACGTGTAGTCTATTCCACCGCCAAATCCTGTGGCCATGGTGAGATCAGAGTTTGAAATGCCGCCGCCTTTGTCTGACTGGTACCCCACGCCGAGCAGAAAATCAGCAAATAAGCGATATTTTCCGTGGCTCACAGAAGCGCGTGGGCCAAACAGCAGCGTGTCCCGGCTGGCATTCAGCCGGAATTTCTTGCAACCTCCGCCAAGAATGCAACTAGTGGTGTTGTGGCCGCCGTAGTGCCAGTCAAGGTCGGCAACAGCCCCCAGCCACGGCAAGTATTTGCCCTCGACTGAAGTCTCCCACCCATTCATCCCGGCGGTGCCGCCATCGGCCTGCACCGTACGGCTATTTGAAAACGCCTCGCCGTGAACATAGGAATAGCCGAAGAATGCATCCCCTCCCGAGGGAAGTTGGGCGCTGGCAATGGTTGAGAAGACAAAGGCTATGAAAGAGACGGCGCAGATCTTACGCAAAAAGTTCTCCCGCTAATATGGCGCTGACGGCGGAGTTAGGATGCCCTTGAACGTGAGTAGGATGCCATTTTTGCGATACATGGGTAGCCGCCCTAGGCTTGCCGCTTGAATGAAGTCCCCCCAGGGCAACTCACCAGGACCTTTTTCTCTCAAAAAAGTGTAGCAACGGCCGCTCCTTGCGCATCCATCAGAGGTGCCGAATTCAGCGGGTAGCTGAAACTGAAGATCTCTGTTGTGGAGAACGCAATGCACGCCAGCCATGCCGAGCAGTTAGCGTACAGCCCACTTCGCGAGAAATACCGCGACATTCGCAATACCACGCTGCACATCACTTCCCCATTTTCAGCGGAAGACATGATGCTGCAATCGATGCCGGACGCTAGCCCGGCAAAATGGCACCTTGCTCACACCACTTGGTTTTTCGAGACCTTTATCCTCGACCCACACGTCTCCGGCTATAAGCCCTTCGACCCCCGATTCAAGCAGCTTTTCAATTCTTATTACAAGCAGCTGGGATCGCATCCCTACCGTGGCGCTCGGGGATTAATGTCCCGCCCCAGCTTGGAGGAAGTTCACGCGTATCGAGAGCACGTGGATGCAGCTATGCTGCGCTACTTGGAGATCCCCGATGAGAGCACGGCTGCGCTGATTGAAGTCGGGCTCAATCACGAACAGCAGCACCAGGAATTGATCCTTACTGATATGAAGCACGCGCTTTGGTCAATGCCGTTGCGGCCTGAACGTGGCGAAGGTCCTCGCAGCATAAAAAATGCTGAACCGCTGCAATGGGTAGAGTTCGAAGGCGGGATTCGCGAGGTTGGCCACGAAGGCCCGGAGTTTTCATTTGATAACGAAACGCCGCGTCATCCGGTGCTGCTGGCTCCTTTCCAGCTCGCGTCTCGGTTAGTGACCAATGCCGAGTATTTGCAATTCATGAATGACGGCGGTTATCGCCGGCCCGAGCTTTGGCTCTCGGACGGTTGGGACGCAGTTTGCGCCCAAAGCTGGAAATCGCCCTTCTACTGGGAAGATCGCGACGGCCACTGGTTTGATTTCAGTTATGACGGAATGCGCGAGGTCGATCCCGCGGCCCCGGTTTGCCATGTGAGCTATTACGAAGCTGATGCTTTCGCTCACTGGAGCAAGGCTCGCCTCCCGCGAGAAGAAGAATGGGAAGTCGCGGCGGCGCAGTGTTCAAGGCATGGGACGTTCCTCGAATCCGAGAAACTTCGTCCGCAACCAGCGGCCGGACCTGGTTTGCAGCAGATGTTCGGAGATGCCTGGGAGTGGACCGCCAGCCCCTACGTTGCTTACCCGGGATTCACCCCTGCCCCGGGAGCAATCGGCGAATACAACGGCAAGTTCATGTGCAATCAGTTTGTGTTGCGTGGCGGATCGTGCGCTACGCCAGAAAGCCACATCCGCGCCAGCTATCGCAACTTCTTTCCTCCCCATGTGCGCTGGCAGTTCATGGGCATAAGGCTCGCCAAATGATTCTGCACGAAGCGGTTCCTCTTCCTCCATACATCGACGAAGTTATGCTCGGCCTAACATCGCGTCCGAAAACTTTGCCTTGTAAGCTTTTCTACGACGACCGCGGCTCGCAGCTCTTCGAAGAGATCACGCGCTTGCCCGAGTATTATCCAACGCGCACTGAGTTCGGGATTTTGCAGGACTCCGCAAAAGAGATCGTGTCGGCTGCAGGAACTCCGGTTTCCATCGTTGAACTCGGTGCCGGAACGGCAACTAAAACTAGCGCTCTGTTGCGGGCTTTTGCGCGCCGCCAATTGCGCGTCAAATATTATCCGGTAGACATTTCTGCCAGCGCCCTGGGGGATGCCAAGGACAGGATCAAAGCTGAGTGTCAAAATGTAACGGTCCTACCGGTTGTTGCCGACTTCAGCCACGGTTTTCATTTTCTACGCGAGATTCCCGGCCGCAAGCTGGTCCTCTATCTAGGATCAAGCATTGGCAACTTCGAATGGAATGACGCAATTGCCATGTTGCGCAAGGTGCGAGAGCAGCTCACGCCTGGAGACGCATTGCTGCTCGGCACGGACATGGTGAAACCCCCGGAGATTCTGGTGCCCGCCTACGATGACGCGCAGGGCGTAACCGCGCAGTTCAATAAGAATATTCTTGTCCGGCTCAATCGCGAGTTAGACGCGAACTTCGACGTGGATTCATTCCGTCACATTGCAGAATGGGCGCCGACGCGATCGCGGATGGAAATTTTTCTTGAAAGTACACGTCCACAAAGAGTCGCCCTGCGTCTGCCACAATTCACGGTCCAGTTCCGGGCAGGCGAGCGCATTCACACCGAAAACAGCCACAAATACACGCTCGAAATGATCGAACGCATGTTGTGCGTCTCGGGATTTAATCTGGAAAAGATATGGTTCGACCGCCAGAAATGGTTCGGATTGAACCTGGCGCGCGTGCGGCCGCAATAGACGCTGTTAACTGAACTTTTCCGCCGTCCATCGCTGCCATAAATACCACGCGATCATGATTCGGACGACGATCATGGATCCGGCAATAAAAAAGTCCAGCGAAAACTCCGCCGTATCTGCAGAGACTTTTGGGATAAGCAGCACCATTCCAGCGACACAGATCAGAATCGCAGCCCGGCGCGCGAAATTTTTCAGCCGGAATAGCCCGTATGTAACGATCAGTCCGAATCCGCCTGCCAACAAAAACATGTAAGGCCCGTAAATCTCGAGCCCATGCAACAACGGCGTGCCCAGCGAGAGCGGAATGGCTTCGGGATTCATCAATTTGATCAAGCCCAGAATCAGCAGGTAGGCCGAAGCCAAAAAGAAAACGATGGCGACCGCGATTACGCCTCGCGGCCGGCCATCGTTTGAAACTGCATTGTCGAACAGCGTGATCTGGCCTCAGTACTTCGGCATGCTGGGATCGACGCGGTCCGCCCAAGCAAGAATTCCGCCAGCAAGGTTATGGACTTTCTTAAATCCCGCCTGGCGCAGAAAGTTCACTGCCTTCGCACTGCGTACGCCGGAGCGGCAATGGGCGATGATTTCCTTGCTGGTATCGAGTTCGTTCACCCGATTTGGCAATTCCCCAAGCGGAATCAGGTGTCCGCCGATGTTGCAGATGTCATACTCGTGCGGCTCACGTACATCGAGAACGTAAATGTCGTCCCCGCGATCGAGCCGCTTCTTAAGCTCTTCCACTTCAATTTCGTCAGTAGTCACTTCGGCTGGTGCCTCCTCGCCGCGAATTCCGCAGAACTCTTCGTAATCGATCAGCTTAGTGATTGTAGGATTTTTTCCGCACGCCGGGCAATCGGGGTTCTTGCGCAGCTTGAGCTCGCGGAATTTCATTGCTAGCGCGTCGATCAACAGCAACCGCCCGATCAGCGGATCACCAGCGCCCAGAATCAACTTAATCGCTTCCGTCGCCTGGATCACTCCCACTAGTCCAGGCAGAATTCCCAACACTCCGCCCTCGGCGCAGGAAGGAACTAGTCCGGGTGGTGGCGGCTCGGGATACAAGCAGCGATAGCACGGACCTTCTTTGGTTGCGAAAATACTCGCTTGTCCTTCGAAGCGGAAGATCGAGCCGTACACATTTGGTTTGCCGGTGAGCACGCATGCGTCATTCACCAGATAGCGAGTCGGGAAATTGTCGGTGCCATCGGCAATGACATCGAATTCTTTGAACAGCTCGATGGCGTTGTCACTCGAAAGCCGGGTATTGAATTTTCGGATATTCAGGAACGGATTCATTGCCTTGAGTTTGTCGGCAGCGGAATCGAGCTTGGGCCGGCCTACGTCGGCGGTCGAATGGATAATCTGGCGCTGCAAATTCGTGTAATCGACCACGTCAAAGTCAATGATGCCGAGCGTGCCAATGCCGGCGGCTCCCAGATAAAGCGCCAGCGGCGAACCGAGTCCGCCCGCGCCGATACACAGCACCTTCGCAGCTTTGAGCTTTAGCTGTCCCGCCATGCCGACCTCAGGCATGATCAGGTGGCGCGAGTAGCGCAGGATCTCGTCGTTATTGAGCGTGACGGGTGTGGGCTGGATTTCAGTCAATGTAGCCATAATTTTGGATTGGTAATTGAGTAATTGGGTAATTTTGTAATTGAGTAATTGTGCAAATGAACTTCTCTGCGTTCTCGGGTGCTGTTCTCTGCATTCGCCGAGCACGCAGAGAAAACCGCCCCTGAACGAATTTACCCAATTACCAAATTTCCCAATTACTCAATCTCTGTTCCTCCCGCAATCGATGGCACGATCGAAATGTCATCGCCATCTTTCACCGCGGTCGCCTCCTTCTGCAAATAGCGAACGTCTTCGTCGTTCAAATAAACATTCACAAAAGCCCGCAGCTTGCCATCCTCGGTATAAAGGTGACGGCGAAGATCAGGATGCTGGGAGACCAGTCCGCTCAAGGCCTCGGCGACGGTCGCCCCTTTTACGTCAACCGCAGGCTGCTTG
>DATNAF010000349.1:0-4443 GCA_035572845.1 Terriglobales bacterium | reverse complement strand
TTGGCGCCTCAACCTTGTCGGCGCCTAACATTTCGGCTGGAGATTGGTACTTGCGCCATATTGAGATCGTCACCATAATTCCAGCGACGTGCCTCGGATTTCTAATGGTGCGATGGAGGCCACTCGCGAGTGGCTGGAGCTGGTTGGTTCCGACGACAGCACTGATATGCGGCATCCTACTCTACTCCTCACCTCATTCTGTGTTGGTGAGCAGCGACGTGAACCGATTCGAATACTTTTTTAGAATTCAACAGTACATGCCGAGCGGAGCACATCCGCTAGCAAGCGATCCGAAGCGTGTGTTGGAACAGATGCTTATAACCGCCCCTTTTTATGCTGGCATCTCCTACAGCTTCGGCGGGTTGCTCGCGAAAAAATTCGGTTCAGTTGCCCAAGGAACAAAAATGGAAACCGGAACGGGAAACCGACCAAAAGGGTGGTAAGTAGAGGCAAAAAGGGGACATCCATGATAAGTAAAAGTCAAGGGGAGACGGAGTTCCCCGTTCACTTGGGGTAAAGGGTTCCCGAAGCGGTAGTGTGGTGTGGATTGACGAATGTCGTTGATCCGTGGCGCGACCAAAGCCTCAGCTTGGCCAGACATCCATTTGCGGGAATTACCCGCCCCCCAAAGCTCGCACAATCCACACTACGAAATTAGGTTGAAGATATATCAACAGCAGCCGACGCGTCCTCTTGCGCGTTCCCAAGCAAGTCGGGAGACTCAGGGTGCCTCGTCTCTACTCGCCGTTTTGGCTAGGCCGCTTCCAGTCTTCGGGCTTGACGATCGGCTGCGCTGAAATCCGTCATGGCCAGCACGCCGGCCTCGCTTGCCCCTTGCAAAAAAAAGAATGCTGCGGGACCTTCGCCGGCAAATCCCAACAGTGCCGGAGCCGTGGCTGCGGCGATCATCTGCCCCACATCGATCTTGCCATGCGTCTTGAAGCTGATGGGCTTGCGCCCGTCTCCCCAGTAATCCGTAAACATTGACGTGCCCAGAACCGCGGCGCCGTTAGCTAAGGCGGCAATACTGGCTCGTTTATTGTCTTCCCAGCAGGCACCGGCGGCGATGAAAAAGGCGGCGACCACCAGGTAATCAATTACTCCATGGGTCGTTGGCGTGATGGCTTTGGGGGTGCGGTCGATGAATTCAGTGATTTCGTTGGGCATCGAATTCGGGCTCCTTCATGGTTTGTAAGACTTAGAGGCGCAGTCCATCAGGGGAGATGGCGCAGCTGACGGCCAACATGCGCCCTTGCTTTCCGCAGTGAGTAAAGAATCAAAGTAGTAAACCAGTCGGACAATGTCCTTCGGTGTTGCCTCAAGCTGCCGGTTGACGCAGCAATCAGTGAATCCTCCGGGTTTTCTACGTGATTTCTCGATATTCACCCCCTTGATTCCCGCTTTCCTGGCGATTGATGCGGAAGACGAGCCGTCCTATAATCCAGTCACTCTGGAAGTGTTTCTCCGTCAGGATTTGGGTTAGGTGAAGGACGGTCGCGGTGTATCTGCGGCCAGGTAAGTCCTTGTCGGACCGTGTGGGGCATGGCAGTTACCGCCACCGGAGATAGGAACTACATGCGAAAGCACCTGATTTCAGTCCTATTCCCCGTTTTGTACCTGATTGCCCTCCAACCCGCCGCGAATGCGCAGGGCATTGTCGCCACACGCGATAGCGATGGCCGCGTTATCTACGAGAATGCGCCGCCCCCATCCGAAACGCACGCAGCTCGTCCGGATAGCGGCATGGTGTACTGGAGCAACACCGAGCACTCCTGGAAACCTGTGCCGGCGATGAATTCGAATTCTATGCGCGCGGCTCAGTCGGCGGCTGCGGAAGTGCGCAGGCTTATTCGCCAGGCCGCCCGTAAGGACCCGAAGCTCTCGAGCCATGGCGGCGAATTGATGCTGTCTTCTTCTCAGCTCCAGAACCCCGTCACGACTCCAGAACCGAAGCCAAATTTAAGTGCTCTGGTCAGCAGACAGGCCGGAGCAAGAGCCCGCCCACACTCGAGATCAAGTCGTTACGCAGCGGAAATGCAGTCTGCCGCTCCGCCGACTGCGGAACGCGAGTGGATCGATTCCATTGTCGAGCAGGCGGCATTGCGTCATGAGGTGGATCCCAACCTGGTACGCGCGATCGTGAGAGTTGAATCGAACTTCAATCCCCACGCAGTTTCGCGCAAGGGCGCAATCGGCCTGATGCAGCTCATGCCCTACACCGCGCGCTCCTTAAACGTGAGCAATCCATTTGATCCACGACAAAACGTCGACGCCGGTGTTCGTCATTTTAAGAAGCTGCTGGACAGCTATGGCGGCAACCTGGAACTGTCGCTCGCGGCATACAATGCTGGCTCTTCTGCCGTACAAAGAAGCGGTGGCGTTCCCCGGTACGCGGAAACCCAAAACTACGTAAAGAAGATCACTGAACTTTACGGATCAAATACGGCAAGGTTGTTCAGCAGCAATCATCCTATTATCTTCAAGAGGGATGCTGAAGGACATCTGTCGGCAAGCGACATCGATTAGCTTCGAAGTCCAGAGTGCCGGCGATCGAACAGGGGAGAGAATGGCCGGCGCGTCGAATGAAAGAAGAACGTCCCGAATCTTAGCTGCGGCAACCATCGCCGCGTTCTTGTTTTCAGTTCCGGCCTCGCATGCCACCAGTGTGCATCGCAAGAAGCAGATTGCCCTGGAGCAGTACCACAAGGCGCTGCAAATGCGGGAAGCGCTAAACGGACGTCCCAAAGACGAGCGCACTCCGGAAGATTATGAACGCGTGATCGAGGCCTTTCGCAAGGTCTATCACATCGCTCCAACCTCAACCCGGGCCGATGCCAGCGCACTGGCAGTAGGCGATCTTCTCACTGAACAGGCACGATTGACCCAGGACGAAAAAGGCTTCAAGTCAGCCATTGGACAATACGAGTTTCTCGAGCGCGAGTATCCCGGCAGCAAGTATCGTGTGGAAGCCTTGTTCAGCACTGGACAAATTTACCGCGATGACCTGAACGACGACGCCAGCGCGAAGGCGACGTTCGAAGATTTTCTGAAGAAATATCCGCGACATCGCCTGGCTGAAGATGCAAAAACCGCTCTGAGCGATCTCGACGAAGAAGCTCAGTTACCGAAAAGCAAACACAAGAACGAGATTGCGGCCAGTAAATCGCACGACCGCGATGGCGACGAAGACAAAGACGCGCGGCCAGAGGCTGTTGCCGTCCAAACTCAACGCAAACGGCTGCCGCTGATCACCAGCGTGCGCTACTGGTCCACGCCCGACTACACGCGCATCGCGATCGACCTGGAAGGCGAAGTCAAATTCGAGGCCGGGCGGGTCCCCTCTCCGGATCGCATTTTTTTCGATCTGCACAATGCCAAGCTCGCGTCAGAACTGGCGGGCAAGAGCTACGACATCGACGATGGGCTGCTCAAAAAAGTCCGCGTAGCTCAGTACAAAGCCAACATGGCCCGCGTTGTGCTCGAGGTAAACAGCCTCGCGGAGTATTCGGCGTTTCTGCTGCCCAATCCTTACCGGCTGATCATTGACGTGCATGGGCGCAAGGCTCCGGCGCACGCGCTTACGGCGAAGTCGCCGAATAAAGATAAGCAGCAGCCGGACGAGGCGTCGAACTCCATCACCGGCGTTGCAGAAAACGCCAAACACGCCAAATCCCAAACGGAAACTGCGGATGACCGCAGTAGTCCTGCAGCTGCGATCAATGCCGCAAAAACCGGGTCCGGCTCGGACATAACCGATTCGGCGTCTTCAGGGTCCGCGCAGGCGGTTTCCGCGCAGGCGCAAGATGCCGCCCAGGATGCCGACCTAAGCAGCTCAGAAATTGCCGCATTGAGCGAAGATCCGCAAAAGGTAAAAGCCACAAGACGACCCACCAGCGCTCCCGTCGTTGAAAATGTCGCGCCTCGCGAGGCCCGAATAAAGACACAGAAATCTGCCGATTCCGGCATTCAGCAGCCGACTGTGGCTACGACCCGCAACAACAGGCGCGCGGGCAAAGCCTCGGCAGTTCCCGTAGGACACGAAGCGTTGCCAACCGCCTCCGGAGATCTGTCTTTAATCCGCGCACTCGGCTTAAAGATTGGGCGGATCGTAGTCGACGCCGGACATGGCGGCCACGACACCGGCACTATCGGTCCCAATGGCCTGATGGAAAAAGATCTCGTGCTCGATGTCGCTTTGCGTCTAGGAAAGCTACTGGAATCGAAGCTCGGGGCCGACGTGGTTTACACCCGCCAGGATGACACCTTCATTCCGCTCGAGACCAGGACGGCCATTGCCAATCAGAACCAGGCGGATTTGTTTATCTCGATCCATGCCAACTCCAGCTCCGATCAGTCAGCTCGCGGCGTTGAAACTTACTATCTGAACTTCACCTCTTCTCCAGACGCGCTGGAAGTGGCGGCCAGGGAAAACGCGGTTTCAGA
>DATNAF010000348.1:0-5704 GCA_035572845.1 Terriglobales bacterium | reverse complement strand
CTCTCGATGAAAAGTGCCATATCCAACCCAGGCTCGCTCGTAATCGTTTTCAGGATTCGGACTCTCGGCCCGACCCATGCATCTCTTCGATCTCGAACTGCGATCATGATTACTAATTCAGACTCCTTTTTCTCAAAGAGGAGCGGGATGCGCAATCAATATCTCGGTGTTCTACTGCACACCATGGCGATTTCCGGGCTCTCCCGCGTGCGAACCGAACTTTTTCAGCTGCTGGTAATTCCATTCCTGGCGCATCATCCAGAACAGGTGAACAGCCAGCCGGCGGGCCATGGCCACCTTCGCAATCTTCCGTCCCCGCCGCAGCACCAGATGCCCACGCACACCTTCTCCCCGGCCAGAGCTCGGTAGAACTTCTCCGCCTCAGCCGGATGCGCTAGCCGTTTTTCCTGGAACTCTCCGCTGTCAGTATCGAGCCAAGCAATTTGTTGAAACTCGGGATGAAAATCTACTCCTATGATGATCATCGTTCGGCTCCTTTCTCCCGAGCCCGTTGGTTGGTTTTAGCACCACCAACTTTACTCGGGCATCGGAGCCGACATTGTCATGGAATCAATATCGCTCATCGACCCGGATTTTGGCGAACAAAAGGCACAAAGTTGCGCCATCGCCCGTTAACAGACACTCGCACCGGTCTTAGGGCCAGCTGTGCTAGTTAGCGCATTGCGGTCGGATTCCATTTGGTAAGGGGTGCGCGACACCGGTGCAAGTTCCTAACGTGCGTCTGCTTCTTTTTGGAGCACAGCTAGCGCTTCGTCGGGGGTCTTGTACCTATTTTTGCGTCCTGTGATCTCCCAGTGTTCGTCTGTGCTGCCGCCAAAGAAACCGATGAGGGAAACCTCGTGATCGAGTGGTTCGACAACGTACCGATTCACGGTGTCGGTGTCCAATGGTTCTGCTTGCCTGCGCAAGGTGCCAACTGCCCGTTTTGTGAGTTGCATGTCATTAACTATACGCGCGAGATGCCGCACACGGAACGGAATCCCAGTCCGGCGATTTGAAGTCTTTGAGTAGCGCTGCCTAATAGCCAATTGCGAAACAGCGCCATATCAATCATTAACCTCGATTTTGGCGAATAAAAGCGCACGCTTGTGCAAACGCCTTCCATGAGAAGGCCGGTCGGAGTCAAGTGGGTTCTTTGTTTTTTTGTTGGACAAGGTTTTTCTCCGGCCGAGTTAGCCACCGTCGCCATCCTTCCATCCGCACTCTGATGAGCGATCTTGGTTCGCTCGGTGCAAGTTGGGCGTTCTCGTTTCAGCCGGTGCTGCCACCTGTTAGTCGACCTGCTCTTCCATCTTTTCGATGCAAGTTGGCCAGGCGTTAGACGCAGTCACCGGAACTCGGCTTTGGGCTCTTGCTTTTCCTTTCTTAGAATGGTTTGGTTTTATGCCGCTGCCGGCATCGCGCTCTGGTTGCGGTTGTGCAGCGGTTCGTATGCTTCTCCGATCGCCCACAAGTGATGTAGCAGTACCGCTAATTTTCGCGCGACTGCAATGATGGCTCGCTTCTTCCCGCTTTTCCCACCGCGCTCGGCCAGCTTCAGGCCCCAGCGCCGCAGATCGCAGTAGAGACCGAACGGCCCCAGAATGTGCTGCGCTCCTTGCACCAGCAGCGTTCGCAGATAGGAGTCGCCTTCTTTGCTGATGTGCATCTGCGGTTCACTTTGCCCGGAGTTTCTTCGTCCAGGCTGCAGCCCCAGATAGCAGCCGACGTCGCGGCTCTTGCGGAAGCGATGCGGATCTTCCAGCGTCAGCAAGAACGTCAGCCCGATCAGCGTGCCCACTCCCTTCACCTGCTTCAGCAGCGCCACCTGCGGATAACTTTCTTTTGCCAGCTTTTCGATACGCTGGTTGTACTCGGCGATGCGTTCGCTCAGCGATTCCAGCGCTGCCAGCAACGGCTGCAGTGCGGTTTGCAACTCCGGGCTCAGTTCCTCGGCTTTCTCCGAATTCATATTGCGCACGTTGCAGCCGCGCAACCGTTCGCCATAGCTCTTAGCCAGTCCACGTGCGGTATTCACCAGCGCGGTCCGCGCCCGCACCAGACCAGCTCGTGCCCGGATCACCGTCAGATCGGCTTGCGCTTTTGCGCTGCGATGCTTCACTGGAGACAGCAACTGCGGATCGATCCTGGCCAGCCGCGCCAGTGTCTGGGCATCGAGGCGATCATCTTTCTTTCGATTCTCTCCGATCAGCCGCACGTTGCGGGCATGCGCCACGATCACCTCATGTCCGACTTCACTCAGCAGGCGGCTCACCCACGGCGAGTGCGTTCCCGTCTCCAGCGCGATCCGGCTCCGCGGCATTCCGCCGAACACCTCGCGCACAGCCTTGGGAGTCGTACTTACCCGCTGCTCCAGCAGCACGCTCCCAGTTTCGTCGAGCACGCAGTACCAACTGGAACGATCGCCCAGGTCCAGCGCGACAGTTAATTTCTGTTGTGAGATTTTTCTGCTCCGCTTCGCTGCTACAGTGCTAACCTTCTTCATTGCCGGTCTCCTTTATCTCTTGTGCTTAAAGCACGTCGATAACTTGGGAGCGTACAGCATCCCGTCCGGAGACCGGCCTTCTCATCCCATCTGTTATCGGCAGTTACGCGGGTAATGGTGTCTGCGCACAAATAGCGGTGTCTAATTACGACATGAGAAAGATTGTCTTCGATATGCTTTCCACGACCGACGAATCCAAGTATGAGAAGTTGTTCAGTTTTGATATGGCCGGGTCATTGTCTGGAATCATGCGGGTGGCTTCCAAATCCTGTAAAGCCTCGGCCAGCCCTTGTTGTGAAGTTTTCAACATTTCGCGCACGGCAGGCCAGCGCGGCGCGTTCCCACGTCTTTCTTTACTGTCATCCCCTCTTTCGATCACGGCAATTTGTTTTGTACTTCTTTGGCGACTTGCAAGAGTCCTAGACCTTACGGTGAATCAGGAAGTTGTATTGCCAGCGTGAGCGGCGTCAGCTTTGGCGAAACCATCCTGCCGTTCGCCGCGCTGCATCCGTTCGAGGGATCGCTGGATCGACAACAGTTCTTCGCGCGCGGCATCCAATCGGTCCAGAACATTTTCAATGGTATCTTCTGGCTTCATGGCCAAAAATCATAGCCAGCAGCCAATTTCCAGTCGGCACGCTGGCGCACGCTAAATGGTCTTGACGGGTACAAACCTGTAGGCATTTTCTTCTCTATCGTGCTTGCTGGAATTGTGTGCTAGGCATCTTTCCGCCATGTAGCCTTTCCGCCAGAAGTGCCACAAGATAATCCGCGTTTGCGGGCTTGGCATTGTAGTCTTCAACGCATTGCAGCTTCAGCAGTTTCCATCGCGGGATAACCCGTCAGAATCAGCACGATACAACCGGGATTTACTTTGCGAATTTCACGCACCACGTCCAAGCCATCGCCCTCACGGTCGATGTTTAGATCGCAAAGCATTAGGGCGAATTCTTGGTTATGTATTTCGCGCATCGCCTCGGCAACGGTCGCAGCAACGGTGATCGTGAAGCCGTAGCGCCGCAGAATGGCGGATAAGGTTTCGCGCATGCTGGGGTTCGTCGTCAACGAACAGAACGCGCTTCTGTAAAAGGTTCACAGGCCAGCTCGGTATGGGACGGATGGCATTCGTATTTTCCGAAAGGCAAGCGAAAGTGGTAAATGCAACGACCGTTCCATAATGTCATTTCGAAGTTCTCCTCGTAAATACAGCCAAGACTGTATTGCATCGTACGCAGTACATATGTCATTCCTTGGCGCAGCTTTCTGGCAGGTTGCAGTAGATAAAAACGGGGAGCGCGGCGCATTCGGCGCACTAGCTGATCTGCTTCTCTAGTTCAAAGGCTTTCTTGTAGTAGACCAACGCGAGTTCCGCCGCGCGAATTTCAGATTCAACCTTGTTGCGTTCAGCACGCGTTCGGTCAGGTTCCATCAATCTCTGACTCAGAGAGTTGAGCCGCTGCTCTAGGAATTCGATGTGAATTTTGAGTGGTGCATCCACCTGTATAGCCCCATACATTCATGAAGCGAAAATCGTACATAGGATGCCCAGATTTTAGGGGGGGATCGTGTCTACGGCATGAGAACACTTTAAATACCTGATGTAAGGTATCGAACAATTTTCGGGCAGTCTGGAACACTCACAGAGCGCACCCTCGCAAGAGATGAGGGGGACTGGAAACTTACCGAACAAGCCGCACAGGAAAAAATCCCGGAGCTATGGCAAAAGAATTAGAGGTTCTGTTCGTTGATGACGAAGACAGCATTCGTTTAACCCTTCCCCTCATGCTGGAAAGCTTTGGGTTCAAAGTTACCGCTGCCGCGACTGTGAGGGAGGCCCTTCGCCTCATATCTGAACGCACATTCGATGTTCTTCTCTCTGATCTGAATATTCAGCGTCCGGGAGATGGCTTTACCATTGTCAGCGCCATGAAAAGCGTCCAGCCCAACGCCGTGAGGCTGATTTTGACCGGGTATCCCGACATCGATACAGCTATGCGAGCCATGCGAGAGCAAGTTGACGATTATCTAATCAAACCGACCGAGATTGAAAATATCGTTGAAACCATCCGTTCGAAAATGGGACGAAGCAGCCCCCCACCGAAACTCACCCCCAAGCGTCTGAATGAAATCATTAAGCGAGAACGCGACTTCATTTTCAATAAATAAATGGCTAGAGCTTACCAAGGCGGACGCTGACTTCCTCTCAATCAAGTTGTCCGATTCCGAGCGTAAAGACCATGTCCCTAGAGTGCTCGATGTCGTTGCCGCGATTCTCGACGGTGGCGAAATTACTAACGAGAGTAAGGGTGTAGCCGCATTGCACGGGGAAACACGGTTCAAACAGGGATACTCCGCAAGATTATTACTTCGCGAAGCGAAACTTCTACAGGATGCAATAGCGGCGTGTATTCATCGAAATCTACTCGAAATAGAGATTAGCAGCCTGATCCCCGACATGGTTCGCGCGTTCGGAATCGTGCAGAGCCTTCTCGAAGAGGCGATTCACGCATTCGTTGGACAGCCGCGATCCCAGGTCAAGCGACCGTCAAGAAGAAAGTAGCCTGTTTGGAATAGCGTTATCACTCATTCATCCTGAATTACCGCCGGAGCTTTAGCTGCAACTACTGAATTGTTGGCGATAGATGCGTGCCGGGTTCGCAAGCCGGACAGAATGGTACGAAAATCGGCCAATTTTTTTCGGGTTTGCCATCTAACCAGAAAAGTAGTTTCAGGAAATTCATTTCACAGCCGCACACCGAGCAAGAGCTCTTCAGAGGATTAGCAATCGCTTTTAACAGGTCTTGGAGCATGGCGTAGAACGAGAGAACTGGACCACGGAGTGGTTTGTCCGCCCTGAGCCTCACCGTTTTCGGCGCTGAGGACAAACGCTACGCCTCCCATGTAGCTGAATCCAGAGTACCTCATACTGAAACAAGGTGCCTAGCGTCAACCGACGCCACCGTGGAACTTAATTGTCACAGGTGGTAAGAATGTTGCGGTATTCGGAGAGATGGTCGCCGTTCTTTGGTCCAAAAAGAAATACGCAGCGGCACTACAGCTTGAAGAATTATGGAATGACTTAGCGAAAACCCACTCTTTTTACCTCCGGTGCGCGTATCGGGCTACTTCGTTTCAAGACGAACACAGTGAACTGTACGAGGCAGTCTGCGCCAGGCATTCAGCCGTAATGCCGGTCCA
>DATNAF010000347.1:0-4141 GCA_035572845.1 Terriglobales bacterium | reverse complement strand
GGCATCTTCAAGTCGGTAATAACTATGTGCGGCGACCACGAGCTGACCTTTTCATAACCTTCCTGCCCGTCTCGCGCGGTTTCCGCAACATAGCCCCACGACGAGATCAGTTCGGCCAGACCGGTGCGTTCGTTTTCTTCGTCTTCTACGATCAGTACTTTTTCCTGGCTCATGTTTAAGTACTCATTATTCAAGGTAGGAGTCAGCCTAGCAAGCGGCAAGAAAGCTTTCGCAAACTCTACAGGGCAAAAGCTTTGCTCCGTCATAATTTAGTATGGATGCACAAGACATGTCTGAAACGCCATTGTGGAGTGCCGATGACCAGTCGTTGCGACTGGCAGAACTGACTGCGCCAACCGATGACCGCACGAAGGAAGCTCCCCTGCGCCGGGACGTTCGTTCCCTGGGGGTGCTGCTGGGCAGGGTTTTAGTGGACCAGGTGGGCGAGTCAATTTTTAAAACTGTAGAACAACTGCGGCGATTGCTGATCCAGTCGCGCGCACACACGGCCCGGTCGCAGTCGAGCAGTGAGGAGATGCAAGAGGCTGGAAATCTTGTTCAAGCGATGAGCATCGAACAGGCCCACCGGGTCACAAAGGCCTTTGCGATTTATTTCGAGCTGACCAACCTGGCTGAAACCAATCACCGCAAGCGCCGTCGCCGTGCGGGAAAATTGAACGCGACCCAAACTCCGTTGCGGGGTTCGTTCCGCGGCACTCTACTCAGAATGAAAAATGCGGGTATGACCGCAGACCAGGCTGTGGCCGCATTGAGCCAGGTAAAAGTAATGCCGGTTTTCACCGCGCATCCCACTGAGGTGGCACGCCGCACGGTCCTGACCAAGCGCCGGAGAATTGCAAAGTGCCTGGAACTCCTCGATCGTCTTCCGCTGTCCGGCTCGGAAGCGATGGAGATGGAAAATGCAATCGCGGCTGAGATCACCGCATTGTGGCAGACCGACGAAGTGCGGGTTCAGAAACCGCAGGTCACTGACGAGATTCGTATGGGTCTTGACCATTACCCGATGTCGATTTTTGAGAGCTTACCGCGTCTCTACGCGGAAATCCGCGAGTCTTTCAAAGACGTGTACGACATGGAATTGTGCGCCGCGCAAGTACCGCAGGTCCTGTCGTTCGGCTCGTGGATCGGCGGCGACCGTGATGGCAATCCATTTGTGACGCCGGACACCACGCGCGAGGCCCTCGAGCGTGCGCGTAACACCGTTCTCGGGCACTACATCGCAGAGATCGAGCGGTTGCTGGAGCCACTGAGCTCATCCAGCCGCCAGGTTTCGGTTTCCACAGAATTTCAACGAAGACTCGATGAATATGCGGAACGCATGGGAGAAGAGCCGGCGCGGCTCGGACGAATCTCTCCCACGGAACTTTACCGGCGCTTTCTTGCTTTCGTCATTGTCCGGCTGAGGCACACCCGCGAGAGCGAAGAGAATGGCTACGCTTCGGCCACCGTATTCGAACAAGATCTGGAGATTCTCTACCGCAGCCTGACCGAAAATCACGGCGAGACCTTGGCCCGTCTTTTTCTCGACCCATTGTTGCGCAAAGTGCGTACCTTTGGCTTTCATCTCTCGACCCTTGATGTCCGGCAACATGCGAAAGTTCATCATCGCGCGCTCGGCACCAGCTCTTCCGCAGACATGTCGGAAATGATCGCTCTATTTCGACATATCACTGAGTGGAAGAAGATATTCCCGGCTATCGCGATTCGAAATTACGTCATTAGCGGCGTGGAATCTGAGGCCCACATCACCGCGGCTCTCGAACTGGCGAGACTATCCGGGACCCGACTTGCGGCATCTGGCGAAGACCCGGGCCTGATGCCAGTGCCGCTATTTGAGTCCATCCAATCGTTGCGCTCTTCACCAGAAATTATGGACCGGGTATGGACCACCCCGGAATACCGTCGCCTGCTGGATTCATGGGGCGGCTGGCAGGAAATAATGCTCGGCTATTCCGATTCCAACAAGGATGGCGGTATGCTGACCAGCCTTTGGGAGCTCTACAAAGCGCATCGCGGATTGCACGAGTGCGCACGCAAGCACGGCGTTAAGCTCCGACTGTTTCATGGCCGCGGCGGCACCGTTGGACGCGGCGGTGGACCTACCCATGCTGCAATTTTGTCCCAGCCTTCAGGAGATTTTTCCGGTGAGATTCGCATCACCGAGCAGGGAGAAGTGCTCAACTGGAAGTACGCGGATCCGATCCTGGCAGAGTGGAACCTGGAGATCGTGATCGCCGCATCTCTCGAGGCGCTGACTCGTCCCGATGAGACATCCCCCGGCGATGACGAACGATGGGAGAACGCGATGGAGCAGATGTCAGCCGATGCGTTTCGGTTTTACCGCGAAAATATTGCCGAGAACCCGGACATCCTGCCGTATTTCGAACAGGCGACCCCAGTCAATGAACTGGATAATGCACGGCTGGGTTCACGTCCAGCACGGCGTTCGGCCAGCCGCAACCTCGACGATTTGCGCGCGATTCCCTGGGTATTTGGTTGGATGCAAAGCCGACACGCGCTACCTGCGTGGTTCGGCGTAGGGCATGCTTTGGAGCGATTTGCGGGTAAGGGCAGCGAACACGAACAATTGCTGCAGCAGATGTTCTCGCGATTCGCGTTGTTCAACGACCTGATCCGCAACGTGGAATTGGCAATGTCGAAAGCAGATTTGGCGATTGCGAAGCTTTACGCATCGTTGGTGCGCGATGAAGCCTTGCGCGAGCGGGTGTGGCAAATCATCTCTAAGGAATTCGAGCGCACCCGCCGAATGCTTTTGGTTGTGAAGCAACAGGAAAAGCTCCTGGAAAAGAACCCGGTTCTATCACGATCCATAAGGCTGCGTAATCCCTATGTTGACCCCATGAGCTTGATCCAAGTCGACCTTCTGCGTCGAAAGCAATCAGGCGACCACTCGGAAGAGCTGAATTACGCCCTCGCGGCAACCATCAATGGGATTGCAGCCGGTTTGCACAATACCGGGTGAAAGAAGCAGCGGCCACTTACGATTTCTGTTGACTGAGAGTAGTTCCATCATTAACTTTTTGGCGTTTGGATTTTTAATCGTTCGGCGTTCAGCAGAATCGCATCTCCGAAAACCCAGGCAAAAAAAAGAAGCGCCTTGCTGGAGTAAGGCGCTTTCAAGAGCTTCTGGGAAACTCAAATCAGTTAAGTAGAATGTAGCATCCGTTAGAGATGCAGTGAATCGGGTTAGCACTGTAGAGCTCGTTAAGTGCAGGTGTTCACCTTAGACGTATTTGGAAGCTTCTAATGCCCATATTTGAATATACTTGCAGAGCCTGCAACCACTCCTTCGAAGCCCTCGTGCTCGGGAAGCAGAAGTCTTCCTGCCCAAAGTGCGGGGGTAAGAACTTGGCACCGCAATTGTCGGTGTTCGCGGTCCAGACTAGAGGCTCCTCGTCAGCCACTACCATGCCCTCGGGCGCTTGCGGCAGTTGTGGAGACCCACGCGGGCCAGGCTCCTGCTCGATGCCAGACCTCGATTAAACAGAGCTCAAAACACTCTTCCCAAGTTGCTGATTCGACATGCCAACAATCACACTCCAGTACCCAGGTTACGGTAACCCGGGTAAGTTTCCAGCCAGCTGCTTATGCCGCACAATGGCCTGCATGGATCGACGACTCAGCCCACGAATCGAAGTTCAACTTCCGGTACAAGTTTGGGGAATGGATGCTCACGGCCAGCCCTTTACCCAACCGGGCCTCGTAATCAACATGAGCGTGGGCGGTCTGGTAATCCAGGGCGTAATGCGAAAGATTCGGACCGGTGAGGTTCTCGATGTCCAGATGGGTCAGGCCAAAGCGCAGTTCCGCGTCGTCTGGGTTGTCACCGAAGGCAACGGCGAAATAGGCCTGCAGCGGCTGACCTCGCATACGTTCGTTGCGCACTCCGTTCTCACGCACTGTGCCGCGTCGGCAGCGGCCTGCTGAATCGCGGGACCCAAGGTTTCCTAACAAATATTGGAAAATTACGATTCCGGAACCTCCAGCAACTTCCATTTGCCTCTTTTAAAACCTTTCAATATCCTTCATCCTTCGTTCTCACTTTTCATGCGCGAGGGATTACTTGATGCGACTTCTCTTACTTGTCCCAATGCTCGCT
>DATNAF010000346.1:0-14253 GCA_035572845.1 Terriglobales bacterium | reverse complement strand
CATCGAGAGACAGGTTTTTTCTGGTGATTTTTTCTTCCGACAGGAATTACGACCCGATCGGCACTCGCGAATTTCTGGAAGGACTGAATGCGGTTTCGATCGCGGAGGTGCCCAGCTAAATGGCGTACCTTCGGAAATTTTCAGGACTCGGGTTGTTGGGAATTCTTGCCCTGGCGGGCTGCCGACAGGACATGCATGACCAGCCGCGATTCAAGCCGCTGGCCAAGAGCGATTTTTATGCTGACCTGCGTTCGGCGCGTCCTCCGGTTGAGGGCACGGTGGCCCGCGGTCAGTTGCATGAAGATACTTATTTCTACACCGGGAAAGTCGGCGAGAATCCTGGCGACTACATGCCGTTTCCGGTCACCCAGGAAGTATTGCAGCGCGGGCGTGAGCGCTTCGACATTTATTGCACGCCCTGCCACTCCCGACTGGGCGATGGCAATGGAATGGTGGTGCAGCGCGGCTTTCAGCGTCCGCCTTCGTATCACACGGACAGATTGCGCAAAGCGCCACTGGGTTATTTCTTCATGGTCATGACCGAGGGCTTCGGCGCCATGCCTAGTTATGCGGAGCAGGTTCCGCCTCGGGACCGATGGTGCATCGTCGCCTACATACGGGCTTTGCAGTTGAGCCAGAACGCGACCCAGGCCGATGTTGGTGGCCAGCAGGTTCCATCAGCTGCACCGGAATTTGAGGAGCCGGGATCGGGAGCAACACTACCAGTTCCCATTCCCAAGTCGCGCGCGATGGAAGACACGGGAGAATATAAGCAATGAGTGCGCTGCGAACCAATCCTGCCGAGTTCGTGGCCCCCCCGGCGGTGAACGCGATCCAACAGCGCTCACTGGGCGTGGGATTGCTCTTCGGGGTGGCCTCGCTCATCGTGGCGTTAATACCTTCGACGCGCGAGCAGTTCTTTCACTCGTATCTCATAGGATTCATGCTGTGGCTGGGTATTTCGTTGGGGTCGATGGCCTTTCTCATGATCCAGCACCTTACCGGTGGCAAATGGGGAATGGTGATCAGGCGGCAACTTGAAGCGGCCATGAACACACTGCCGTTGATGGCGGTGCTGTTCATTCCGCTGGCCGCTGCCGGACTGCCTTTCCTTTACACCGGCAATCACGAACAGGTGGGCGGGTGGCCGGGTTGGCTGCATTACAGCGGGCCAGACGCTCATTTGACGATGATGAGTCATTCTTATCTGACGGTCGGCGGGTTTTGGGGCCGAGGCGCAATTTATTTCGCCATTTGGATCGGCCTGGCTTTTGTTCTGAGCCGCTGGTCGGCGGAGCAGGACCGGCCGCCGGTGCAAAATCTCAGCCCGCGTTTCCGCACCATTGCCGCGCCCGGAATCATTATTTACGCTTTCACCATTACTTTCGCGGTGATCGACTGGATCATGTCGATAGATCCGCATTGGTATTCGACCATCTTCGGATTCATCTTCATCGTCGGACAATGCCTGGCGGCAATGTGCATGATGGTGGTGTCCGAGCGTATTTTGCTTCCCTATGAGCCGATGGCGTCTTTACTGAAGCCTAAAGAAGTCCACGATCATGGCAAGCTGATGCTCACCTTCGTCATGCTGTGGGCGTATTTCAGCTTCTCGCAAGTGTTGATTATCTGGGCAGGAAACCTGCCGATGGAGATCCGCTTTTACACCCGGCGCCTGTATTCGGGATGGGAGGTCATCGCGCTCGGCCTGGTGATATTCCATTTCGCCATCCCATTCTTGTTCTTGTTGTCGCGGCCATGGAAGCGCAACCCGCGAACGCTGGTCATACTGGCGTCCTGGTTGATCTTCATGCGCTTTATCGATTTGTTCTGGTACATCGAGCCCAGCTTCCACAAGACCCTTACTTTCTACTGGGGATATCTGCTGGACCTGGTGGTCCCGATCGCCATGGGCGGATTCTGGCTGGCCGTCTACTTCCGCAATCTGAAGTCGCGGCCGTTATTGCCGGTGTATGACATGCATGCGCAGGAACTCCTCGAATATGCGGCGGCGTCCCATGACTGATCACAGACCCCATCCGGACGATCTTGGCTTTGAGCGCGAGGACCTGGGCGCGAAACCGGTCATCGGGTTCATTGTGTCACTGGTGATCTCGGGAATACTGATTTATTACGTGATCTGGGGAATTTTTCATTTCCTCGACGCTTACGACAGAAAGCACCAGCAGGTACGGACTCCGCTGGTCCAGGTGGAATCAAATACTCGCGATGTGCAGACGCATATGATTCAGCGTTTCCCGGAGCCGCGACTTGAAGACAACGAGCGCACTGAACTGAATGGGTTCCGCTACGGTGAAGAAGAGAAACTGAACAGCTACGGCTGGGTAGACAAGAACGCAGGAATTGCGCACATTCCGATTGAGCAAGCGATGCAATCAATCGCACAGAAGGGTTTGCCGACCACTCCGCAGACCGGGGTTATGCCACTTTCGCCGGTGAATCTGGCACGGGCTGCGGCGGCAAGTTCTGATACCAGTGAAATGAAGGCCCAGGAACCGGCGAAGTCAGATAAAGGGAAAAAGAAGTGAGTGTTGGATTTAACAATTCGGTTTACGTTGTGAGTGAGAAGTCGAACGGGCGGGGACGCCCGTTCCCCCACGCACTAGATTGTGCAAGGGTTTTGGTTGTGCTGGTTCTGGCTGCAAGCGCGTTCGCGCAGAACATGAACACGGGCGGGATTATGGCCCCGCCTGCAAGCGCGAAACCTGTCGGCATGGAGAACGTTGGGATCCAGCAGCGGCTGGAGCAACAAATTCCGCTGGACTTGACGTTCCGTGATGAGACCGGAAAGACGGTTCAACTGGGCGACTACATTGGCAAAAAGCCGGTCATTCTCAACTTCGTATATTACAGCTGCCCTATGCTTTGCCCGGAGCTGCTGATTGGGCTGGAGAGTTCGCTAAAGGTATTGAAGTTCGACGTTGGCAAAGAATTCGACGTGGTGACGGTCAGCTTCGACCCGAACGACACGCCGCAATTGGCGGCGGCGAAGAAAGCTGACATCCTGAAGCGTTACGGCCGGCCGGGCGCCCAGAATGGATGGCATTTTCTTACCGGACAAGCGCAATCGATCACCGCGCTGGCGCAAGCGGCTGGCTTCCAATATCAGTTCGATAAGAAAACTGGGCAATTCGCCCACGCGACCGCGATCATGGTGCTGACATCCGGGGGCAAGCTTTCGCAATACTACTACGGCGTGGAATTTTCGCCGAAAGACTTGCGTCTGTCGTTGATCCAGGCCTCAGACAATAAGATCGGGACGCTGACGGATGCAGTTCTTCTGTACTGCTTTCATTACGATCCTGCGACCGGAAAATACAGCGTACTCATTGGCCACGTGATTCAGGTCGCGGGCGGACTGACGATTCTTTTGATCGGCGGCATGCTTTTGTTGCTTTCGAAGCGCGGTCCCGACCACCAACTCAGGAGACAAAGCAGCTCTCATTAATTATGTTCGATAATCTTCCACTTTGGCCGACAGGCGCATCAGTCCACGCCCGCTACGAGGATTGGTTATTCATCTTCCTGACGGTGATTTCCGTGGCTATGACGGTGCTGATCTTTGGCGCGGTGGCGATCTTCTCGATGAAGTATCGCCGGCGTCATGGGCGCGAAGCCGCGCATATTGAAGGCTCATTGCTGCTTGAGATCGCCTGGTCAGTCGCGCCGCTTGGGATCATGATGATCATGTTTGCCGCGGGTGCGCTGCTTTATTTCAGAATGAGGACGCCACCCACCGATTCCGACCAGGTGTATGTGGTTGCGAAACAGTGGATGTGGAAGCTGCAGCACATGGAAGGCCCGCGCGAGATTAACCAACTGCACGTGCCTGTGGGACGCGATATCGAATTGATCATGACTTCGCAGGACGTGATCCATAGCTTTTTCGTTCCTGCCTTCCGGGTGAAGCAGGACGTTATACCCGGGCGCTACACGACTCTTTGGTTTCGCGCTACGCGGCCGGGGACGTATCATCTTTTTTGCGCCCAATATTGCGGCACTATGCACTCGGGCATGATCGGCGAAGTGGTCGTGATGGATCCCCAGGATTACCACGCTTGGATGGTGAATGGGGCGGCTAACGGCACACTGGCACAAACCGGAATGACATTATTCCAGCAGTTGGGATGCAATACCTGTCATCGCACTGACGTCCAGGGACGCGGTCCCATGCTGAATGGAGTGTTCGGCCATCCGGTGCAACTGGAAGATGGTCGGGTCGTGAACGCTGACGAGAACTACGTCCGCGAATCGATTATGTCGCCGGCGGCCAAGGTCGTTTCTGGATTCAAACCCATCATGCCTTCGTGGCAGGGGCAAGTGAACGAAGAGCAACTTAATCAGCTGGTCGCGTATATCAAATCGTTGAGCCCGGCTCCAGAAGGTCCGGCAATGACTTCGGGAGCGCCGGGAGGAACACAATCGCAGGAAGCGCAGCAACCGAAGTAAAGGAACAAAATGGCTACCGCAGCAGTAACTACCGAACGGAAGAATTATCTGAACGCGGAGTACGGAATTCGCTCCTGGCTGCTCACCACAGACCATAAGCGGATCGCCCTGCTCTATCTGCTCTCGATCACTTTTTTCTTTTTCGTTGGCGGGTTCTTCGCTTTACTGATCCGGCTCGAACTGCTGACCCCGGCGGGCGACCTGATGACGGCCGATATGTACAACAAAGCCTTCACCATGCACGGCCAGATCATGGTGTTTTTTTTCCTGATCCCGTCCATTCCGGCGGTGCTGGGCAATTTCCTCATTCCGATGATGATCGGGGCCAAGGACCTTGCGTTCCCCCGTATCAACCTGCTGAGCTGGTACATCTACGTGGCTGCGGGACTGCTCTACCTGTATTGCCTGGCTACGGGCGGCGTTGACACAGGCTGGACCTTCTACACACCGTACTCCAGCTTATTCAGCAACACTCATGTGGTTGAGGCCGGATTGGCGATCTTCATCGTAGGTTTTTCCTCAATTTTGACCGGATTGAACTTTGTAGTGACCGTGCACCGTATGCGTGCCCCAGGGATGACTTGGTCGCGCTTGCCGCTGTTCGTGTGGTCGCATTACGCCACCAGCATCATCATGTTGTTGGGAACGCCGATCATTGCCATCACCCTGCTGCTGGTCGTACTGGAGCGCGCCCTGAACCTCGGCATCTTCGATCCTTCGCGTGGCGGCGATCCAGTGCTGTTTCAGCACCTGTTCTGGTTTTATTCGCATCCCGCCGTGTACATCATGATTTTGCCTTCGATGGCGGTCATCAGCGAGATCGTCCCCTGCTTCTCGCGCAAGCGGGTCTTTGGATACACCTTCGTGGCAGCATCTAGTATCGCCATTGCCGCGATCGGATTCCTGGTTTGGGCGCACCACATGTTTGTCGCCGGAATCTCGCTGTACTCGGCACTGGTGTTCTCGTTCCTGAGCTTCATGGTCGCAATACCCTCGGCGGTCAAAGTATTCAACTGGACCGCAACGATGTACAAAGGCTCGATTTCATTCTCCACCCCAATGCTTTATGCCTTCGGCTTCATCGGGCTGTTTACGATCGGCGGCCTGACCGGACTTTTCCTGGCGACTCTCGGCGTCGATGTCCACGTGCACGACACCTACTTCGTAATTGCGCACTTCCACTACGTGATGGTCGGCGGCGCCGTTATGGGGTATCTAGGGGGAATACATTTCTGGTGGCCGAAGATATCGGGGAGAATGTATCCCGAGGCCTGGGGGCGGCTGGCGGCGGTGATTGTGTTCCTGGGATTTAATCTGACATTCTTCCCGCAATTCATCGTTGGATATTTGGGCATGCCGCGACGTTACTGGCAATACCCGCCCGAGTTTCAGGTTTACAACGTGCTCTCTACTGCGGGCGCGAGCATTCTGGCAGTCGGATACCTGCTGCCGATGGTTTACCTGCTGTGGTCTTTGCGGTATGGCAAGCTGGCGCCGGATAATCCCTGGCAGGCCACCGGCCTGGAGTGGAAGACGACCTCTCCGCCTCCGACTTTCAATTTTGAGGAAACCCCAGTCGTGACGTGGGAAGCCTACGAATACGAAACCATGCCTATGCCTGACGAGGTGACACTTGAGCGATAGAGCTGGGACGGGGGAAAGCCCTCTGGTGTTGGAGCACGAAGACCGCCCCGAACTGCGTCACCACTTTGCCGACGTAGTGCAGCAGCGTAATGCAGCATCGCTTGGCATGTGGTGGTTCCTGGGCACGGAAATCATGTTCTTTGGCGGCATGTTCTGCGGATACCTGGTGTACCGGCGCGCGTATTTTCCGGAATTTGCCGCTGGCAGCAGAAGTTTGAGCCTGGTCGCCGGGACGGTTAATACCGCGGTCCTGATCTGCAGCAGCTTGACGGTAGCGTTGGCGGTGCGCGCATCTCAGCTCGGCAAACGTAAGCTGCTGGTCAGTTTGCTGCTGGCCACCATGTTCTTCGGAGTTTGTTTTCTTGGCATTAAAGGCTATGAGTGGCATGACGAGTACGAGCACCATCACGCGCCGACGTTTTACTTTAACGCGCAGGATCTCGTCCACAATAATCCGAACCTGCATCTGGACCCGCAGCGCACCAAAATTTTCTTTTCGCTCTACTTTGCGCTAACCGGCGTGCACGCGCTGCACATGATAGTTGGAATCGGGATCTTCAGCGTGATTACGTTCATGGCGTGGCGCGGAAAGTTTACCCCGGAATATCACACTCCGATTGAAATTGCGGGATTGTATTGGCACTTCGTAGACATTGTCTGGATCTATCTGTTCCCGCTGTTATACCTGATTGACCGTCGACCAGGAGCTTGAGGAAGCAACATGGCTGAGCATACGGAACACATTGAACATTCTGAGCATATTGGGTCCAGCGGCTTTTACTGGCTGATCTGGGCCGTTCTCATTGTGGCCACGGTGCTCACCGCATGGATTTCCACGGTTGATCTCGGAGTATTTAATACCGTTGTTGCTCTCCTTATAGCCACCTGCAAGGCGTTAATTGTCGTTCTCTTCTTCATGCACGTGAAGTACACCAGCGAGAAGATGACCAAGGCGGTCCTGCTCTCCGCCGTGTTCTGGCTGCTTCTACTCCTGATACTAAGCCTGTCCGATTATTCGACGAGATACGCCGGCTAGTTCGTGTGAGCGCTCTTTCACGAATCGCTTCCGTGAGGATATTTGCGGATTCCCGGGTTTAAGAGCATGAACCACAAAGGACACGAAGGTCCACGAAGGAAATTCGAACAAGTCGCAAACTTCTAATTCTTGGGATTTTGCGTTCCTTCGTGAACCTTCGTGTCCTTTGTGGTTCATGCCTTTACAACTCTTATCCAGGAGAAAATGTCTCGACTGAGATGCGGCGCTCCTGGATGCTATCTTTAGTTGCAAACCATCGTTGATGCCGGAACAATCCCACACCCACGAGGCCACGACCAGCCTGGAGTCCGCTTTGCGTCGCAACCTGCGCGGCGAGGTCCGGTTTGATAACGGCAGCCGCGCTCTCTACGCTACTGACGGCTCGAACTATCGCCAGGTCCCGATTGCAGTCGTAATTCCGCGCGACAACGACGACGTAATCGCGGCAGTTTCCATTTGCCGCGAGCATGGCGCGCCGGTTCTGTGCCGGGGCGGCGGCACATCTCTCGCCGGACAATGCTGCAATGTCGCAGTTGTGCTCGATTTTTCGAAATACATGTCAAAGATTGTCGAGCTTGACCCTGAGCGGCGAATCGCGCGCGTGCAACCTGGCATTGTGCTCGATCATCTTCGCAATGCGGCGGAGAAGTTTCACCTCACCTTCGGTCCTGACCCGGCTTCGCACAGCCGCTGCACCCTCGGTGGAATGATCGGAAATAATTCCTGCGGCGTCCATTCGGTGATGGCGGGCAAGACCGACGAAAATATCGAAGAGCTTGAAATTCTCACGTATGACGGCGGTCGGATGCGCGTGGGCCGCACGTCGGACGAAGAAATCGAAAGGGTCATTCACCAGGGCGGCCGTCGCGCCGAAATCCTTTCCGGACTAAGAACACTGGGCAGCCAATATGGTGATTTGGTGCGTGAGAAGTTTCCCAATATTCCTCGCCGCGTCTCCGGTTATAACCTGAATTATTTGCTTCCTGAAAATGGCTTTCATGTCGCGCGGGCATTGGTGGGATCGGAAGGGACCTGCGTCACCGTGCTTGAAGCGACTTGCCGGCTGGTCGAGAGCCCGCCAGAGCGCGTACTGCTGGTGATCGCATGCGGCGACATTTTTGAGTGCGCCGATCTCGTTCCCGAAATACTTACTCATCGACCGATTGGCCTCGAAGGTATGGACAACATGCTGGTCGAGTACACGCGGCTGAAGCAAATTAATCTGGAAGGCCTAGCGTTATTGCCGGAGGGAAATGGCTGGCTGCTCGCCGAATTTGGAGCGGATACAGTCCGAGAGGCGGAATCGCAAGCGCAGCGATTGATGGACGCATTGGGACGCGGCCCGAGTTCCCGAAAATTCCGACTGTTCACCGACAAGGAACAAGCAAGAAAAGTCTGGGAAGTCCGAGAATCCTCTCTGGGCGCGGTTTCTAACGTACCCGGACAGCCGCCGACCTGGGAGGGCTGGGAAGACTCGGCGGTCGCTCCGGAGAAGCTGGGTGTTTACCTGCGCGCGCTGCGCAAGCTCACCGATACGTACGGTTACCGCTGCCTGATGTATGGCCACTTCGGTGACGGCTGCGTTCACAACCGTATGGACTTCGATCTGCAATCGGTGGAGGGAATAAAAAAGTTTCGTAGTTTCATGGAAGAGGCTGCTGACCTCGTAGTTTCTTTTGGAGGAACGCTTTCCGGGGAACACGGCGATGGGCAGGCACGCGCTGAGCTGCTTCCGAAAATGTTTGGCCCTGAACTGGTTGAAGCGTTCTCGCGCTTCAAGGCGCTTTGGGACCCGGATTGGAAGATGAATCCGGGGAAACTGGTCCGCCCCAACAAGTTTGATCAGGACCTTCGGCTCGGGGTTAATTACCGGCCGTGGCAGCCGGCGACGCACTTCAAGTTTCCTCGCGACCATGGCAGCCTGGCAGACGCGACTCTGCGGTGCGTGGGAGTGGGCAAGTGCCGCGAATCTTCGGGCGGCGTTATGTGCCCAAGTTTTCGCGTGACGTTGGAGGAGGAGCATTCGACGCGGGGCCGCGCCCATCTGTTGTGGGAGATGACCAAGGGCGATGTCATTCGCGATGGATGGCGCGACCAGCACGTCAAGTCGTCGCTCGACCTTTGCCTCTCGTGCAAAGGATGCAAGAGCGATTGCCCGGTTGCGGTTGATGTCGCAACATATAAGGCCGAGTTTCTCTCGCATTATTATGATGAGCGCGCACGGCCGTTTCGCCATTATGCGTTCACTCATATTGACCGCTGGTCTCGGCTTGCGTCGATGGCCCCAAGATTGGCCAATTTTTTAACTCACGCGCCGGGGCTGCGTGGTATCGCGAAAGTTGCCGCCGGAGTAGCGCCCGAACGCGAGGTGCCCCGCTTTGCCAACCACAGCTTTCAAAGGCTGATCAAGAAAAGAAACAAGGCGAAATCTTCAGGTTCGCCCGTGATGTTGTGGCCGGACACGTTCAACAACTACTTCCATCCAGAGACCGCAATGGCGGCGGTAGATGTGCTCGAAGCAGCAGGGTTCACGGTGCGATTTCCGAAAGAAAATGTTTGTTGCGGGCGTCCGCTCTACGACTTTGGCATGTTGGATCGAGCCAAGAGATTACTGCTGCGCACGCTCTCAACGCTCGAAGGCGAAATCGCAGAAGACATTCCGGTGGTGGTGCTTGAGCCCAGTTGTGCCTCGGTGTTTCGCGACGAAATGTTGAATCTTTTCCCTGATGATCTCCGTGCTCAGAAACTTGCCCGCCAAGTTGTGCTGCTAAGCGAATTTCTAAGGGACCATGCCAATGGATTCGAGCTTCCTATGCTTAAACGCAAGGCGCTGGTTCACGGTCACTGCCACCACAAATCGATTATGAAAATGACCGCTGAAGAATCTACCCTTCGGAAGATGGGCATCGATTACCAGGCGCCTGCCCCAGGATGCTGCGGGATGGCGGGCGCTTTTGGTTTCGAAAAAGAAAAATATGCGACCTCAATTGCCATTGGCGAACTGGAGCTTTTGCCGGCGGTGCGTAATACGCCTGCGGACTGGCTCATCATTGCCGATGGCTTCAGTTGCCGCGAACAAATTCAGCAATGCACCGGAAGAACTTCTTTACACCTGGCGGAAGTGATCCAGATGGCGCTTGGCAACACTGCCTAATTCACGCGTCAAGGCCCGCAATATTTCTCGTACTGCTCGTAAATGTAAGTGTCAGTCATGCCTGCTATGTAATCGCAGACGATGCGAGCGCGCGGCTCGGATTCGCTTCTTGCTTTTTCCTGATAGCTGGCCGGCAGCTTGTCCGGGCGTTTCATCCAAAGATCAAACAGTTGGGTGACCACGCGCTCCGCGTCTTCCTTCTCCGGATCTAGTGCGGGACTGTAATAGAGATTGTGGTAAAGGAATTCTTTGGTCTCAGCGCGCTCTGCTTCAACTTGCGGACTGAGGCCGACCAACCGCGTAGGATGCGTGCGGATATCATCGAGCGTGACTTCGGGCCAGCAGGTATCGATCGCATGCGATTCGGCGCTGCTCCCCGGACGTGGAGGTCCGGCTTTTTTGCTAAATGCGGCATCGATCTGCGATTGCGTGTTCTCGATCAGGTCGCCGACCCAGCGGTCCAGAATTCGGCGCAGGACTTCGTTGAATTGCAATTTCTTCGGCGCGCCGGAATAGAGCTTCTCGACTTGCGCAAAAAATCGCGCAAACACCGGCACATTTTCTATGATCTGCTCGATCGTCAGCAGATGGGCTTCATAGCCATCATCCAAATCGGCGGTGTTGTAAGCGAGTTCATCAGTTGCGTCGATCAGTTGGGCTTCGAGCGGCGGCCGCTTATCCAGCCAGTATTCTGACAACTCCGGAAACTGCGCAGAGTCATAATCGCGTGAGTGTTTGATAATTCCTTCCCGCACTTCAAACGTAAGATTCAATCCGCGAAAAGCTGCATACCGCTGCTCAAAATCCTCAACGATTCGCAGAGCGTGCAGGTTATGGTCGAAAAAAAGCCCGTGATGCCGCATCGCCGTGTCCAGCGCCTTCTCTCCGGCATGGCCGAACGGAGGATGTCCGATGTCATGCACCAATGCGAGAGTCTCCACTAAGTCGACATTCAGCCCCAATTGGGCGGCGATAGTGCGTGAGATCTGCGCGACTTCAAGAGTGTGCGTCAGCCGGTTTCGGAAGTGGTCGGAATATCGCCCGGTGAATACCTGGGTCTTGGCCTCAAGCCGCCGAAAAGCGCGCGAATGAATCACGCGATCGCGATCGCGTTGAAAATCGTTGCGATAGGGATGCGGTGGCTCGGGATAGCGCCGGCCCAGAGAGTGCTCCACATGAACCGCGTAGGGAGCAAGGGATTGAATCATTTACTCATTGAATCATCGGATCATTAGAAGATCAATGTGCGCAGTTTTTGATCCAGATTCAGACGAGTCAATCCTGACCGGCAAGCACTTCCGCAATTTTTGCGGTGAGTTCGGCGGGAGTAAATGGCTTCTGAATGAAGCCGGCATCGCGGTCAAGATCCTGTAGTTCATCATCCGCGTAACCGGACATAAAAAGAACGCGGAGATCAGACCAGCGATCACGCGCGATGCGGACGAGTTCGGGGCCGCTGATGTTGGGCATGACGACATCAGTAAGCAGCAAGTCAACTTTGCCCTGGTGCTGGGCTATGAGGGCGCGTAAAGTTTCGCTGGTCCCGGCCGTGATCACGGTGTATCCGGCTTGCGAAAGAATGGTTTCGCCCAGTTCACGCAACAGTGGCTCATCCTCCGCCAGAAGAATCGTCCCGCTGCCGCGTTTGGGCGTGTCTGATTTCATAAGCTTTTTCGGTGGCGCGGGCACGTGATCAACGTTAGGTAATGATATGCGGAAGGTGCTGCCTTTGCCGGGTTCGCTTTCAACTTCAATATGTCCATTGCTCTGTTTAATAATCCCATATACGGTTGCCAGACCCAGTCCAGTTCCCTTGCCGACTTCTTTTGTGGTGAAAAATGGCTCGAAAATTCGTTCTTTGGTTGCGGCGTCCATACCAATGCCAGTATCTGAGACGGACAAGGTGGCATAAGGGAAAGCAAACATTTCTTCTTTTTCTGCGAAGTGCTTCTGCCCAGCAAAACTCTCGGTTGCGATAATCAGGCGGCCACCTTTTGGCATGGCATCGCGGGCATTGACCACCAGGTTGATCAGCACTTGCTCCATCTGCACTGGGTCGGCTTTCACAAAGCCAATGTCTGGACTGGTGCGAATCACCAGGTCCACGTTTTCCGTCAGCAAACGGCGAAGCATTGCTTCCAGACCGCGAACTACGCTGTTGAGATCGAGCACGCGCGGTTGCAGAGTCTGCTTGCGGCTGAAGGCCAGAAGCTGATGAGTCAGTGACGCAGCCCGGTCCGCGGCCTGCCGGATCTCCTTTGCCGCATGCCCGTCGCGCCCCTCGGGGTTACGTTCCATCAACAAACTGCTGTAGCCCTTAATGATAGTGAGCAGATTGTTGAAGTCGTGGGCCACGCCAGACGCAAGTTGCCCGACGGCCTCCATGCGCTCGGTCTGCTCCAATCGGCTTTGTAACTGCTTCTGCTCGGTAATATCCACCAGGACGCCATGAAGCAACTGCCGGCCATCGGCGCCGCGCACCAGCGACCCACTGTCGTTTACCCATACCAGTCCGCCGTCGCTTCTGAACATCCGGTATTCCGCGCGGAATGCGTTGCCAGAAAGTGTTGCTTCTTCGGCGATCTTTACGGTTTCAACGTCCTCGGGGTGAACGTGGCGAACCCAGTTGGTAGAATCCGAAAGCCATTGCGCGGAGGTGTAGCCGACAAGTTTTTCGATTTGAGGACTGACGAATCGCCATTCGGCTTCAAGGCCAAGCTCGGCAATGTAGGTCACCGCTGACAATTGCTCGACTAGGCTTTGGTAGAGCGTTTCGGCTTCATTGCGAGCTCGTTCATTGGTCGAACGTTCGCTGATGTCGACGGCAACCCCGATAGCTCCAGACGGTCGCCCGTCGGGGGTGCGAATCGGGGACCAGTGGGTCTCAAACGACAGGCCAAGATCCTGAAGCTCGACAAAGCAGGAGAATTCTTCTCCGGCCAACGCCCGCCGCGCATCGCGAATGATGCTGGGATAATTGCTGTACAGATGAAATATGGATTTTCCGACGACCTGCCCGCCCCGCAGCCCCAACTCCTCGAGTGCCCGGCCCTCGGACAATGTGAACTTGCCCTCAGCGTCAATGGCAAAGAAGACGACCGGCGCCTTGGCGACCACGGTGCGCAAGTGCTGTTCGGCGTCGGTCAATATGGGCGCAGGTTTGGGCTGGACGCTCAGAATTTCCTCGCAGTAGGCTGGCTGATGAGGGATTCACCCGCTTGGCTGCGTCAGTCTAGCGCAGTTCGCACCGAACCGAGGAGTTACTTTGGTTACTCGTGCACACCTCGTCAACGGTGAGAGATATCTTGCGCTGCCCCGTCGCCAATCATTCGCGGCACACGCGCAGGAACTGGCGATAATCACGCTGCGGCTGCTAACATTCCGTGCAGGATGGCCCTTCGCCGCATAGCCAAGAAAATCAGCAAGAGCACACGCAAACTGGCGCGCAAGCGCTCAGCAAATCGTCCGCCGGGGGAACTCGTAATCATTACCGGGATGAGCGGCTCGGGGAAAGCTTCCGTCCTAAAAGCTTTCGAGGACCTCGGCTACTACTGCGTGGATAATCTGCCGGTCGGATTGATACCGCGATTTGCCGAGCTGGTGCAATCCTCCGAGAACCCGCGCACCGCATTAGTTGTGGATGTCCGCGAAGGGCGCCAACTGGAAGAACTGCCGACTATCGTGAAATCGGTCAAGCGGATGATCGCAACCAAGATGATCTTCCTCGAGGCCTCTGATGAAGTCCTGCTGCGCCGCTACAGCGAGACGCGGCGGCCACATCCACTGGGGACCGACAGCCCGGTCAAAACTTCGTTGGGCGAGGAACGGCGCCATCTCCAGCATATTCGCGCGATTGCTGACCTGGTGATCGATACTTCCGAATTCAATGTCCACGAATTACGGGCTCACATCATTGAGCTGTTTCAGAAAAAAGAAAAAGCAAGGAAGA
>DATNAF010000345.1:0-4270 GCA_035572845.1 Terriglobales bacterium | reverse complement strand
ACAGTACAGCCAACATCACCGCCACAGCCGGGAAAATCACCAGATGTGGCGCATCGAAGAGATGCCCGCGTCCATCGTTGAGCATGCTTCCCCATGAAGCCGTTGGCGGCGGAACGCCAAGGCCGAGAAAGCTCATTGTGGCTTCGGCAAGGATCGCGCCGGCCATGCCGATCGCGGCCTGCACAATCACAGGCTGAATGATATTCGGCAGAATGTGCCGCGCCAGAATTCGCAGATCGGTCGCGCCTAAAGCCCGCGCGGCTTCCACATATTCTTTTTCCCGGGATGCAAGCACTTGTGCCCGGACCAGTCGCGCATAGCCCACCCATCCTCCGAGTGAGAGCGCAAATACCAGATTGAAAATTCCCGGACCTCGGAACGCTACAAAAGCAATCGCAATCAGGATTCCGGGAAATGATAAAAAGGCATTCATCAAAACAACGTTCACGAACCGGTCAATGCGTCCGCCGTAGTATCCGGCGACGGAGCCGATGATCAGTCCCAGGCCTAGCGATGCCGCGACCACGCAGCTGCCTACCAGCATGGAAATCCTTGCCCCGTAAATCAGGCGCGAAAGGATGTCGCGGCCTAGTTCGTCTGATCCGCACATTTGCCGGAGCGAAGGGGGCGCAAGCCTGGTCGCCAGACTAATCTGTGCGGGATCCTGAGGAGCAATCCACGGCGCAAAGACGGCGAAAACAATAAAGCAGGCCACAAAAACGCAGCCAATTGCTGCCAGCGGGTTGCGCCGTGCCAGTCGGGGTAGGGATATAGCAGTTGTTGCCATTGCCGGGATCGCCGAGGCCAGTCTAGCAAACTACGACAGTCTTGCTGGTATTACCATCTTTCACCTGAGAGCGCCGAGAACGTTAGTTTTTTGACGGCGTGAATGCAGGTTTTTGTCGTTTTAAACCGGCGTCGTTCGGGAATTCTATTAACCATAACCCCTTACCTTTGTGCACAATGACAACACTTTTGGGTCATTGACCTTCCGCGCATTCGCCGATAGGTTGAAAGTAGTTGGTCTCCGCTGTGGCAGGCGAATGTAGGCGTGCTTCGGGGGTATGATATGAGATTCCTTTACGTCTGCTACGCGGCTGTCGGTTATGCAGTGGCGCGTTGGCTATTTAAGCGAGATCCGCTGCCAGTACAAGATCCTGTTTCCCGACTGCGCACCTCTGGCCTGCTCTGAGCGATAGCGTGCCCTTCTTCGTCTGGGCACGCTTCGCTCATCGAGCTTTCCTTCGTGAACCTTTGCGTCGAAGCAAAAATCATTAACCACGAAGGACACCCTTCGGCTTCGCTCATGGCAGGCTACGGTTCACGAAGGAAAGTCAAAATCATGCCGAATTGACAGTTGCTTCCGGCTAAAAAGGCTGCATTACTTTGGTGTCCCCTCGTAATCATTACGCACCCCAACTCTCGCTAAAATTGCAGTAGACACTCTCCGTGAAATTTCTGCCAGCGCATATCGCCGTCGGAGCGTGTCGTTTTGTGATGCCCCGATTTTCTCTCATCACGTTCGCAATGTTTCTGTTGTGCGCTCCGGCGTGGATCAATATGAGCGCGCAAGAAGGCGATATTCCTTTGGGTGACGTGGCCCGAGAGTTCAGGCATTCCAAGCCTCCTGATCCGGCGGATATCATCGACAACGACAACTTCAGTCTGATGATGGATAAAGCCGAGAGTGAGCGGCTCGACGGCCAGCCAGTTTTTGCCATCAGTCCATCGGGAAGAACTTTTACCGCGATTTCGCCAGATGGAACTTGCAGTCTGTCATTCGTTGCAAGTTCCACCAATCGCACCCCGGCGGCGTATATCGCCAGCGATCTGCCCCAGGATGAATTGCTGAAACTCGAAGGGCCGGCCTCGATTGAGGACGGTTCGCTTGCGGTTTCGATTCACAACGGAACGCCATGGGAAGTAAAAGAGATCGTGGTTGGAGTTACAGTCTTGCAGACGCAATCCGAGGCAGCGTATCGCCCGGCGATGATGGGTCCAGTTCCCGTGAATCCTGAAAAATTGCCGGATCTCACCATGCTTTATCACCTGAAGGGAACTAGTGCTCCCGGCGCCACCACCGTTTTTCGTGGATCGCTGGGAGGCAGCTTTGGTGAATCTAAAGATTGGCATTGGGCTATAGTCGGAGCGCGGGGCATTCCGCCTGCAGCTCCAACCTCCGCAATTCCTCAGTCATTGACAATGCCGCTCGATTCCTTGACCGCAGCGCCTCCGGCACCCGAAACCCCGGCCAGTTCCGATGTCAACGCGACGCTTACGCCGCAGGGGGCCACTGCTCCTCCTGCTGAAAATCCGCAGAAATAGATCGCGATCTGCTTTGAGCTCGGAGTGGCGTTCTTGCCGCAGGATCTGCTGTAGAGATGAATTCCGGCTTAAACCATTAACCACGAAGGGCACGAAGGTTCACGAAGGAAAACACAAGAAAATAAGAGTCGGTGAAATGAGGTTTTACCCGCCAGTATTGTTTTCCTTCGTGAACCTTCGTGTCCTTTGTGGTTAATGCTCTTGGCTTGAAACTCGGGGAACCGCTTCTGCTCTTGCACTCTTAATACTCCGCAGCGCGGCATCTAATACTTCCTGATTTTGCCAACCCTCTTCGCCGGGAGCAGGGAACTGTGACTTGCCGTTCATCCAATCGGCGAATGCATCGACTTGTAACGCGTAGGCGAGGTGGTTAGAGACTTCGTTCCGTTGCACTACTTCTTTTCCGCGCCGCAGTTCGATCTGAATCGGATGCTCCACATTCAGCGCGTCGTTCGCCCATAGAGTGCCTGCGTCACCAATAATTTCGAGCGGAGTGCGATATTCAGCACGATACGAAACCAATACAGTTGCCAATGTTCCGCGCGAAAATTCGAGGGTCAGCGCGGCTGCCGATTCCACGTCGCCCGAGCGTTTGTCTGATTTTGCGGTTGCGCTTACACGCACAACTTCATCCTGCAAAATGAACCGCAACGTGTCGATGCAATGAACGCCGATATCGAATACTGGGCCTGCGCCCGCGACGCTCGCATCATACAGCCACTTTCTAGGATGCGAAGGGTCGGCCAGAAAAGAAAATTCCGAGCGTGCGAAAATCGGGCTTCCTATGGCCCCAGCAGCCACGTGCTCGCGAAACTTCCGCACGCTTTCATCGAACCGAAACACATGCGCAACTCCAAACCGGACGTTTTTTCGGCGGGCGGCTTCGACCATTTGCCGTGCCTCTCCGGCATTCATGGCCAGCGGCTTTTCGCATAGCACGGCTTTTCCCGCTTCCATCGCAGTCAGCACATCTTTCAAGTGAAGCGAATTAGGGGTGGTTACGAATACGGCGTCCACTTGCGGTGAACGGCACAAGTCCGCCACGGAATCGAAGGCCAGCGGAATTTGATATTGCCGCGCCGACTCTTGTGCTTGCGCCATGTCCCGCCTCGAGAGCGCCGTCACCGTGCAGTTCTTAGAAAGCGCGAAACCCGGCATCAGGCGCTTGACTGCGTGAAGTCCGAAGCCAACTATGCCGAAGCGAACCATTTGTGCTTACCGTGTGAGTGAGAGAGAGCGCGGGACAACGCTCAGTTGCAAAGCATTACCGGTGGTGGCCAGGGTCCCGTCGGTATTAATGGTGAATTCGGTAATAGAATTTGATTGCTCGTTGATCACGAAAATGAATTTGGCATCCGGGTCGACCACAATCGATTCAGGATTGGTCCCCGTCCCGGCAACCGAGGTAGTGAGCGCAGTAAGCGTGCCGGTTGTGGTGTCCACTTTGAATTGCGATAGATTTGTCGACGTAGAGTTCGCCACGTATACAAATGCCCCGGTGGCATTTGTCGCAGCTGCTACCGGCGAGCTTCCGGTCGCAAATAAGCCGGGTCCCGGAACCAGGCTGCCGTCAGATTGAATCAGCAACACGGTTACTGTGTTTAGAGACGGATTCGGTACGTAGAGGAATTTTCCGCCGGGATCGATTCCCAAATGCCCAACCCCGCCGTTCACGATCAGCGGCATTCCAACTTGTGTCAACACTCCTGCGCTCACGCTGAAAACGTAAACTGCTGAAAACGTCGGCACCGGTACATACAGGAATCCATCTGAAGCGGACAATGTAAGGCTTGCAGGACTGGCCCCCAGCTGGGCGCTGGAGACGAAAGTTAAAGTTCCAGATGAACCAATCGAATACACCCAGATGTCGTTCGTGACCTGGTTGCCAACAAACAGATATTTTCCTCCACTGTCCATGGTCATGACCGCCGGCGAAAGACCGACC
>DATNAF010000344.1:0-2954 GCA_035572845.1 Terriglobales bacterium | reverse complement strand
GGTTCAATGCCGTCAGCGCGGGATTGAAAGCTCCGCCCCATGGCACGCCATCGACAACCAGCAGAAAAGCGTCGAACTCTTTCAGTCCCCAGAAATCCGGAACGGAACTCGCGGGTCCCGAGTCTCCTCCGGGCGCGATCTCAACGCCGGTTGCGAGCGAAAGCGCGCTGCGAAGGTCTGTGGCGCCGCGCGCAGTCAGTTCGTCTCCGCTAACGACCTCGATTGCAGTTGGCACATTTTCTGGATCTTCAGGCAAACGTGTTGCGGTGACTTCAACCGTCTGCCGGATCGTGGGCAGCGTTTGTGGATTAGGCGTCGGCGGCGGTGTTTGCGCAGAAGCGACTGCTAATCCTAGAAAAAATGGCCACAGCCTTCGGGCAATCACCAGGTAAGTTTAGTGGATCATCGCGAGACACGCGTCTTTTGGCGAAGTAAAAAAGCTGAGGAGTTCTCGCCTGCATTTCTCGAAAAACGAACCCAATACCACAAGGATGTTGACTTCGAGATGAAGTTCTATGAACCTTAGCGAATGTTGAGTCGCAATGAAGGAACAAAATTGTGGCGACTGGCTCTGACCTCAGGCCTCAGTGCAATTATCATTTTCGCCATCAGCTGCGGTTCCAGCTCGAATTTGAATTCCACTTCCAGTAATCCATTCGCATCCGATCCTCCGGCTACCGTGCCGCTCACGCAATTAAGCTCCGATACGTTTACTAATGCCAGCAGTCAGCACGCAACCGAAGTCGAGCCCGGCAGTTTTTCTTTTGGTTCCACCATCATCACCAGCTTTCAGGTCGCGCGTATTTCCGGAGGAGGCGGCGCGGACATTGGGTATGCGATTTCGAATGACAGCGGCGCCACGTGGCAGAATGGCCTTTTGCCCGGAATCACAACATTCAAAGGTGGGGGCTCAAATTCTGCCGTCAGCGACACAGTTGTCATTTACGACGCTAAACACGGCGTTTGGATGATCTCTTCCCTGCCAATTTCAGCAACAAATATCCAAGTCGCGGTAAGCCGGTCGAGCGACGGCGGCACAAGTTGGGGAAATCCGGTGATCGTCGCCCAGGGCGCTGATCTCGATAAAGACTGGATCAGTTGCGACAACACACCGACCAGCCCCCATTACGGCAACTGTTACGCCGAGTGGGACGACAACGGCAGCTCAAATCTAATCTACATGAGCACATCCTCGGATGGCGGCCTGACCTGGTCATCTGGGTTGGCGGTGTCTGCGACTCACGGTCTTGGCGGACAGCCTCTAGCGCAGCCCGGTGGCGCCGTGATTGTTCCCTTCCTGGCGGATGCCGGCGTAATCCAATCTTTTTCTTCAACGGACGGTGGTGCGACTTGGGGCACTGTAGTGCAAATCGCTACAGTGTCCGATCACGCCGTTGCAGGCGGCTTGCGCAGCGATGCATTGCCATCCGCACAAGAAGACGCGGCCGGAAATGTTTATGTGGTGTGGCAAGACTGCCGCTTTCGGACTGATTGTGCGTCGAATGATCTGGTAATGAGCACCTCGGCCAACGGGACAAATTGGACCCAGCCTGCACGCATTCCGATCGATGACGTCAGCAGCACAGCCGATCATTTCATCCCGGGGCTTGGAATTGATCCAGCAACCGCCGCCAGCACGGCGCACCTGGGGTTGACTTACTACTATTATCCGCAGGCGAATTGTACGGCTGCGACATGCGCGCTGTATGCGGGGTTCATTTCTTCTGCCGATGGCGGCAGCACCTGGAGTGCAGCAACTCCAGTGGCCGGCCCGATGGCGCTTAGCTGGCTGCCCTCAACCGATTCGGGGCAGATGGTTGCCGACTACATTGCAACCTCATTCGCAGGAGGAAACGCTTACGGATTCTTTGCAGTCGCGAAAGCGAAGTCCGGCTCGACTTTCAATGAAGCAATCTACACCACGCAAATGGGGTTCAACGTGGCCGCAGCCGAGGCAAAGAACAACTCGGCGGGAGAGCGGCCGGTCGAGATTGCGAGTATTCACGCCGATGCGCGCAAGAATATTTCTCGAAAAACGATACGGCGATGAGGATCAATACCTCTTATCTTTTGGGATTTAGATCGTCGCGAGGCGTTTTATCTCAGGCACCGCGACCAATCTTTTAAAGGATGCCGCCAGAGATTTCGCCATGGCCATGCACTCCAGTTTTTCGGGAACCACAGGCCGAAGTCGCTCTGGATATTCGTCGTAAGTACGACCGTCGAGCTCGCGACCATAGCGAGCCTTTCGCTTTCCGCCCCATTGTTTGAAAAAGAAAGGAACTCGTGCAGTTTGGCACTGTTCGCGAATCGAGACCACCCATTCTCTTTCGATGGGACGTGCGCCAGCTCCGCTCTCACCGCCGACGATCACCCAGTTGATGCCGGTGAGATTTAATTCGCCTAAATCTTCTAGGAGGGGTTCGACGGAAAGGAATCGTATGGCGGCGGGCGAGTTCCGCAAATCTTCGATTCGCGGCAGGCCATATTTTCGATCCTCGACGCTTACCCCCCACCAGATATGCTTTCGCTCCGCAGCAAAACGAAGTCGACCGTTCAGCAGACTGCTCAATCTTTCAGAACGTTTTGTGAGTACCTGATAAGTGTGCCAGTCAGCCTTCAGCATTACCTTCGAGACGGCTTCGGCGTACCCGTCAGGAACTCCGGGCTGAAACAGATCGCTCATCGAATTAACGAACACAAGCTTCGGCGATCGCCAACTGAAAGGCTCGGTCAACTTGTGCGGCACCAAACGCAATTCGAAACCTTGTTCGTAAGGGTGTCCCTTCACCCCGCGAAATCTTTCAGCGAAGGTTTCGGCGTAGCAGTGCTTACAACCCGGGCTAATCTTCGTGCAGCCACGGACGGGGTTCCATGTGGCGTCGGTCCATTCGATATGGGAGTTAAGACTCATCAGCAACGAGAATGCCTACTCGGATAATAGCCCATAAACT
>DATNAF010000343.1:0-24703 GCA_035572845.1 Terriglobales bacterium | reverse complement strand
TTTTGCAGTTGGATTCACCGACAGCGTGTCGCCCCAGTTCGGCGTCCGCGTATGAATGGTTATTTCGCCCGTGCCCGTCTTCTCAGCCCACATCGAAACGCTCGCGGAATTGATGTAGAAGACAAAATGCTGCGCAATGGTGTCCGGCGTGTCCCAGGTGATGATCGACTTCGTCATGGTGAAGCCGCCGATACTTACTTGGGCGACATCGCCGTCCGCCCACGGCCCGCCGAATGTCACCACTGCTGAATTCCACACGCCGCCCGCCCGCTTCCGCTGGTTCCACCAGAAGACTCCCAGATACTCGTTCAACTGTCCTCTGAATCCCAGCTTCTGAACGTGCCAGAGTAGCCGCTGCGGGCTCATCTTGTAAGTGGCGTCGGTATCGAAGTCGAGCGCCGGGCTTACGTTGTCGTAGGTAACAATCGCGTCACTAATGTCGGATGTGGAAACCGCCGCCTCGATGTAATCGAAGAGGAAAGGGTTTGACGTTTGAAGGGTCAGCGTAACGGTGTGGGTCCCGCCAGGAACAGACTGTCGGAAAAGTCTTCGCGTGACGACTTCGGACCCCGTGTTCAGGTAGCAATTGAGAGTCGTAGGCGTATCGCCGTCGAGGGTGACGCCGATGCTTCCGCGGTCCAGGTACAGAGAAGTTCCCAGATACAGATCATGAGTCTGGCCGCACGTGTAAGAGAGCGTGACAGCATCGCCCCTCTCGGCTGTGACACGTGCAAAGCCGTGCCAGTAGTTATTAGCTGACTGCACCTTCCAGCCTGCGCCTGCGTATACCGCACGATTATCATCATTTGCCACACGAACGCTGCCGGGCCCCGCAATTTGCAATGTCCTCACATTGTTCGGATCGGCGATCGACCAGTTGCTGAATGTGGCGGTCCATTCGGTATCTGTATAAACACCGTCATCCGGCAATCTTGGCGCGAACGTTAACCATGCCTGCCGGATCTGATCGATCCCCAGTGCCGAAAAGTCGATCGAAATATTCCAGACAACGTTATCGGAGTTCCCTCCCGTTAGCTGCAACACGGGATTGTTCACCTGCAGCTTCACGTTCCCTGGCCGGACCACCATGTAGACCGCGAGGCCGTTCCCATCCGATCCGCCGTATTCCGCCAGATAGTAAAACGTGCCCGATGTCGCCGCGGATGTCAGCGTAAGAGAGGTCGGGCTGGTTACAGCCGCGACCGTGTAACCAATGCCTCCGAGATAGATTGCCGAGCCCGGCGCAATCCCGGGGAACTTAACCCCATCCGACCATTCGACATTCACTCCCGAGACGTTCACATGACCCGTTCGCGCATTCTTTAGCGTTAGACCTCCATTCCCGTCGGTGGATGCAAGAATGGACACGCTGCTCTGCGCAAAGGTGGACCAGTCATATGTGTTGATCGCATTCACGAACCATTCCGCAACCTCTGCGGCGGTTTCTCCGCCATTTGCGACGAAATCGAACTCGGCGTTGTTCACGAACAAGGTCAGCCGGTCGTAAATGGTGCAGCCGCCCGGAGCGCTGAACGTGTAAGTCCCCTGGGCAACGGCGTAATTGCCGAAGACAAGCGTGGCGTAATCCCACAGCCTTGGCGCAGGCAGTTTCGGGTGTCCCGTTGCATCGATCACGTCCAGGTTCGCCCAGTCGATCCAGGAAAATTTGGCCGAATCGATAGGCTGAAGGCCCTGGTAGCTCAAGTTGAAGTTGAGCACCATGCCGGATAAATCGAAGCTGGGGAGATATTTGACCGAATAATGCTCGAAGATGTTATCTGCGTCGTACAGGATCAAAACGCAGAAGTCCGCCATATCGCGGAAAACACCGCAAACGGTAAAACCGGTTGGGCTGGTCTGACAAAGCGAGGCCGCCGCGCCCGTGCCGTCGAAGCCGCGGAGGTAAAGGGTGCGGTCGGGCTGCAGCTTCAGAATTTGTTCGGTCATCTCGCCCGAGTATCGGCACGCCCCAGCACCGCACGCGGCTTAAAATCACCTCTAAGCTACTGATTCAACTAAGAAAATAAAACTTTGTCGAGCTGTAAACAATCCCTGTAGGGGCCCCGCATGCCCGGCCCGAGTTCGTTTGGTAAAAACGAGTTCGTTTGGTAAAACAGCCTCAAAGCACCGGCCCGATGCGCCACGGTGCAAACTCGTGGTGCCCCAGTTCCTCTGCGTGCGTCCGCTCGCCGGATGCCACCCGCAGCAATGTTTCGAAGATCTCTTTTCCAAGCTGCTCGACGGTCGCCTCACCGTCCGCGATCCGCCCGGCGTTTATGTCCATATTGCCCTGCATGCGCCGATACGTTCTGGAATTACTCGCGATCTTCAAAACCGGAATGCTAGGGAACCCGATCGCACTGCCCCGCCCTGTTGTGAATGCAATCAGGTTCACGCCACCGGCGGCGAGTCCCGTAATCGAGACCGGATCGTACCCGGGCGTGTTCATAAACACAAAACCCGGCCCGCTGACTCGTTCCGAATAGTCCACCACCTCTTCCAACGTGCTGGTTCCCGCCTTTGCGACCGCTCCCAGCGATTTCTCCAGAATATTCGTCAGTCCGCCTTCCTTATTTCCCGGCGATGGGTTGTCGTTAAAGCTGCCTCCGAACTGCCGCAGATACGTTTTGTATTTCGCGACGCACCCCAATAGCTTGCTGGCAATCTCCGGATTTCTCGCCCGGCGCACCAGCAGATGCTCCGCTCCGAAAATTTCGGTCGTTTCCGCCAGCACCACGGTCCCGCCCTGGTCCACAATCAGATCGCAGCAGTAACCCAACGCCGGATTCGCCGTAATGCCCGAAAACGAATCCGATCCGCCGCAATTCAGGCCCAGCATAATTTTGGAAGCGGGCACTTCCACGCGCTTTTCCGCCGCTGCCTTGTCGATGTATTCCCGTAGTTGCTTGCGGGCTGCCCCGACTGCCCCGAGCGTGCCTCCGGATTCTTGCAGCGTCAGGCCCTGCAAATTCGCCGGAATGTTGGTTGCCGATTCGTTTCCCAGGTAATGCCCAATTTGGTTCACCTCACACCCTAAACCGAGAATGAGCGCGGCCGAAACATTCGGATGATCCAGCACCCCCTTCAGCGTGCGCTCCAACTGGTCCGTATCGGGCCCGATCGCCTGCCCGCATCCTTCTCCGTGCGGAAACGCCACGACCCCGTCGACATTCGCAGGAAGCGATTCCTCCGCGAAGCTCTGCGCAATCAACTCGGACGTATACGCCGCGCAGTTGCTGGCCGCAACCACCGCGATGTAGTTGCGTGTCCCCACCCGGCCATTCGCGCGCTGAAATCCTAGGAAGCTTGCCCGCCGCTCGTGCGGAAGATGGATCTCTGATGCCTCGCCCGGTACGATCTCGGAAACGTCGAGTTCCTTGTATCCGAGGTTTTGCACATGCACGTGATCTCCCGGTTCGATGCTCCGCGTCGCGAATCCAATCACGTTTCCGTATCGGTAAACAGGCTCGCCCGCGCGGATACGTTTAATCGCAATTTTGTGTCCCGCTGGAATCGGTTCGTGCGCAAGAAGCGTTGCTCCGTTCACTTCCACTTGCTGGTTCGCGGACAACGGAACTCGCGCAACCGCCACGTTATCGCCTAGATTCAGCAGAATCACCGAATTCTGAGCAGTCGGCTGGCTCTCTATTTCGTACAACATCGGGTATCAATTCCACTGTACGTCTACGCCTTGAAAATGCCACGTATGGCAATTCACCGGGGCGGGATACCGGGACTTTCCAGGAGTTCCGCAATCCTGCCGCCGACCTCACCGAGAAAGCTATCCAGGTCCGCCGGCTTATAGATGAACGCGTCGGCGCCCGATCGCAGAGCGTCTTGCTGATCCTTTGGCGCGATTGAAGACGTGATCACCGCCTTCCGTGTGTGTGCCAGCGCCGGATTGCCAGCGGCGGCTTCAAGGACCGCGCACGCATCGCCGCGCGGAACGTTGTAATCCAGCAGCATCAAGTCGGGAATTTCTGCGCCGTTCGTGCCGTAGCTATTCACAATCCGGATAGCCGTATCAATGGTTTCGCAGCGGGTTAGCTGATACTTGATGCCGCGCGATCGGAGGCACTCTTCAATCAGCCGCACATCTCCTGGGTTATCTTCGATCAGGAGAATTTGCGAAATTTCAGTACTCATGTCCTGCTGTTCTCCGGAAGAGCAAAACGGAATACGGAACCCTGGCCGGGCCTCGACTCGACCCAGATAGTTCCGCCGAGCCGATCGACGGCGGACTTGCAGATGGCCAAACCGATTCCGGTTCCTGAGTATTGACGGCCGTGGAGCCGTTTGAAGACCCCAAAGATATATTGGAGATATTCAGGTTCAATCCCGACGCCATTATCCTCAATTGAGAACTGCCACCCATTATCGCGGAGCTCAGCCGAAATTTGCACTCTGGGAGGCTCAGCGGATCTGTACTTGATCGCGTTGCTGATCAGATTTTGAAATAGCTGAACAATAAGGATCTCGATTGAATCAATAGTGGGCAGCACGCCCACCACAATCGACGCACCGGAATCCGCAATCAGGCCCTCTAGGTTAGACATGGCGGAGCGGACCGCGGCCGTGCAATCGACCGCCTTCCACTGCTCATCTCCGGACTCACTGATGTAGATATATTGCCGGAGTGCGCCAAGCAGAGTTTGCAATCGCGAACCATTTTCGCGTACGCAGTTCAGCATCTCCAATTCTTGCTGGTCAAGCTTGGAGCCCGCGGTTTTGGCTACCCATTGCGCATACGTCAGCACCATTCGAGTAGGCTCTTGAAGATCGTGACTCGCGGCCCAGGCAAACTGCCGTAAGGCCTCATTCGACCTGGTGAGTTCGGTTGTCCGTTCGGCAACCCGCCTCTCGAGTTCCAGATTGATCCGGCGCACACGCTCCTCAGACTGAACTTGCTCAGTGGCATCCCGGATGGCCGTGATGATCAGCAGCCCATCATCGCTCTCCAACGGACTGCGCGTAATCTCCACTGGAAAAGTTGAATTGCCACGTCCCATTGCTCTTAAGCGTGTTTCGGCCGGCACGGCCGAGAGGTCGATTGATGGAAAAACCGGCGCGGTCCACTCCGGAATCAGCGATGTAATACTCAACCCGATAAGCTGTTCGCGCGGGTATCCGAAGAGGAAATCTGTCCGCGAGTTAGCCAGGTGAATGGTTCCGTCCTCGCTAGTGATCACCATTGCATCGGGGGCGGCCTCCAAAACGGCGCGGAACTTCTGCTCGGCACGGGCCAAGGTCTCCGCCTGACGCCGCAGGAGCTGCTCGCTATGGCACAGCTCAACGAACACGGCCACTTTGCTCTGCAGAATCTCCGGCACAATCGGCTTAAACAGAAAATCCACCGCGCCCAGGTCATAGCCTCGAAACAGTTGCTCATCACTCCGGTAGCCGGTTAGAAAAAGGATGGGCGTGTGGCGGGAGCGCTTCCTGGTTCGAATCAGTTCGGCGGCCTCAAATCCGTCCATGTCCGGCATTCGAACGTCCAACAGAATTGCCGCAAAATCATGATCGAGGCAAAGCCGAAGCGCATCGAGCCCCGAGGACGCCAGCATCAATTCCTGCTTGAGCGGTTCGAGCACTGCCTGCAGCGCAAGCAGATTATCCCGATCGTCGTCAACCAGGAGAAGTTTGACTTGGTCCTGAGATGCTGCGGGAGCGCCGGACGCACAGGCCGCAATGGAAATTTCGGAGCTCACAATTCCGTTCACCTGGGCTCGGCCATTCCGCTGGCGGGAGCAGGGATATGCTCCGCAAGACGAGCCAGCCATACTCGCATTACAGAGAGCAGGTGATCGAGATCAACTGGTTTCGTCACATAGTCTGAGGCGCCTGCCTGCAGGCATTTCTCACGATCGCCTTTCATGGCTTTGGCCGTCAGTGCGATGATGGGCAGCGATTCGTATTCCGGAGTGCTCCGGATGATATGCGTGGTTTCATAGCCGTCGATATCGGGCATCATGATATCCATCAGGACGATATCGATGTCGGGATTGCTTCGCAGGACATCAATGCCCGAGCGGCCGCTTTCCGCGTGATGCACTTTTAAGTCGTGCTGCTCAAGAATACTGGTCAAAGCGAAGATGTTTCGCAGATCATCATCTATAACCAGAGCTTTGCGGCCCGCAAGTATGGAGTCAACCCGGCGCACGGCGGAAAGAATCTCTTTCTGCCGTTCCGACAACGCTTCGTCGGACCGATGCAGCAGTAAAGTGGTCTCCTCGAGCAATCGTTCAAGGGAAGGCGCGTATCGCACTACGCTGAACTGCGAGAGCCGGTGCAGTTCAGCGGCTTGCCCCTGGTTCAGTCTGCGAGCGCCGAAGACGATGCACGGAGGAACGAAGGGAGCAAGCCGGGTCTGCACTTCCTCAATGAACTCGACGCCCACCCGCTCGGAAATCACCCAATCGATGATGATGCCGTCGAGGTACTCGCTTGTGATTGCCTGTATCGCCTCCGCGCCGGACGATGCATCGATAAATTCGAGGTCGCGCGCACCGATGGCCGAGTGGATTTCCTGCCGCAGCGGGTAGCTGCCCGTGACTACAAGAACCTTCCTGGTGCGAGGCTCCATGGAATGCTGAATGACGCCAAAAACTCTGTCCAGAACGTCGGAAGCAGGCGCCTTTTGCACGCAGCTCATGGCTCCCAGCATAAAACTCTGCTGCTTATTTTCGTGTCCCGAGATCACGTGCACGGGAATGTGCCGTGTTGCCGCATCGTGCTTCAAACAGTCGAGCACAGTCCAACCACTCATGTCGGGCAATTTCACGTCGAGAGATATCGCTCCGGGGCGAAATTCCCGGGCCAGATTAATCGCCGTGCTGCCGCGCAGCGCGATCAAGGCTTTCAGCCCGCGCTTATGCGCGAGATCGAGCATGATACGAGCGAAGGTCACGTCATCTTCAACGATAAGCAGAAGACGATCGCCTGGCTGAACAACGTTCCGGTCGTCGTCGACAATCAGGTCGCGATCCGCCAGCCAGTTGGGAACCGCCAGATCGCCGTGCTCAAACCGGGCGTCGGCATCTCGAGTCATCCAAACCCGCATCACCGAGAAGAGATGGTCCAGATCAACCGGTTTCGCAACGTAATCCGAGGCTCCAGCCTGCAGACATTTCTCGCGATCCCCCTTCATTGCTTTTGCGGTCAGGGCAATGATCGGAAGCGTATTGAACTCTGGAATCTTCCGGATCGCTCGGGCGGTCTCATAACCGTCCATTTCCGGCATCATTACATCGAGTAGGACGACATCAATGTCTTTGGCGTTCCTGAGCAGTTCGATTCCGGCGCGCCCGTTTTCCGCATGCAGCACCTTTAATTCCCGCTGCTCAAGCACGCTGGTCAGGGCGAAAATGTTGCGCAGATCGTCGTCAATCACAAGAACCTTACGGCCTGCGAGAAGCGGATCCGTCTGGCGCACCTCCGAGAGAGTGTTTTTTTGTTCCTCCGAAAGGAACTCTTCACTCCGGTGCAGCGCCCGGACCGTTTCGTCCAGCAATCGCTCGATTGTAGGCGCGTACCGAACCGCGCTTGCACGGGCGCATTTATGGATTTCCGCGATCTGGTCATCGGAGAGCTTGCGCGTTCCCGAAACAACGATCGGAGGAACATAAGGCGACATTCTGGCCTGTACCGTCTCAATGAAATCGAGCCCGGTACGATCAGGAAGAATCCAGTCAAGAACAATCGCGTCTATCTGCTCCCGATCGATCACTTCCATGGCCGCAGCCAGGCCGGGCACGTCCACGATTTCGACATCCTCGGCGCCGATCAGGCTGTGAATGTCGTTGGTGCGAACATCGCTCTCGGCGATCAACAGCAATCTCTTCTTGCGGGGTTCCATCGAGTGCTGAATCAGGCTGAACGCTTCTTCGAGGCGCTCCCTGGTAAGCGTCTTTTCGAGGCAGCTCATCGCGCCCAGCGCAAAGCCGCGGCGGCTTTCTTCGTGCCCGGAGACAACATGGACGGGAATATGCGCCGTGGCTGGATCGTGTTTCAGCCGATCGAGCAGGGTCCACCCGCTCATGTCGGGTAACCGGACATCCAAGGTGATCGCACGAGGTTGAAACTCGCGAGCCAGCGAGATGGCGGTGCTGCCCCGCAAAGCAACCAGCGTTTTGAGTCCGCGGTCGCGGGCCAGATCCATCATGATGCGTGCAAAAGTCAGATCGTCCTCGACAATCAACAGCACGCGATCGCCCTTCGAGATAAGGTTACGATCGTCATCCACCAGATCTTCTTCCGGAACAGAATCAGAAGATGGAAGGATCAGACCGACCTCCATTGCGGCATGAGTTTCAGTCGCTTTGCGAAGGGTAGCGGTATCCACGGTCTCCAGTTTCGGTGCGGAAGAGGTGTACGTCTGTGGCAGATAGAGAGTGAATGTGCTGCCCCGCCCCAGGTTGCTCTGCAGCCGAATCTCACCTCCCAGCAGCCGGGCGAGTTCCCGGCTGATGGAAAGACCCAGTCCGGTTCCGCCGTACTTGCGGCTGGTAGTCCCATCGGCCTGCTGGAATGCCTCAAAAATAATTCGCTGCTTCTCCTGAGCTATCCCGATTCCTGTGTCGATGACCGAAAACGCAATTACGTCTTTGGCCCGGCTCAGCACAGGATGAGTGGCGCTCCAGCCCGACTTCACTTGTTCAATTTTCAAGAGCACGGCACCGTGCTGGGTGAATTTCAGGGCGTTTGATAGGAGATTCTTGAGCACTTGCTGCAGACGTTTCGCGTCGCTACGGATCACCTCCGACGCAAGCTGCGGCTCAACATCAATCCCGAACTCGAGGCCCTTCCCATCAGCCACGTGGCGGAACGTCCGAATACAGTAGTCTTGTAATTCGGCAAAGCGGATATTGCCGACTTCGACGTCCATCTTGCCGGATTCGATCTTCGAAAGGTCGAGAATGTCATTAATCAAGGCGAGCAGGTCAGTTCCAGAAGAGTGAATTGTTTCGGCGAACTTCACCTGCTTCGGGTTCAGATTCCCATCGGTATTGTCGGCGAGCACGCGCGCGAGAATGAGCAGATTGTTTAAAGGAGTCCGCAGCTCATGGGACATGTTCGCAAGGAACTCGCTTTTGTACTTGGAGGTGAGCGCCAGTTGCTCCGCCTTTTCCTCCAGAGCTTGTTTCGCCTGTTCAATCTCGCGGTTCTTGGCTTCGACCTCTGTATTCTGATCGGCCAGCAACTGCGCCTTTTCCTGAATTTGCGCGTTCGTTTTTTGCAACTCTTCGGCAAGGGCCTGGCTCTGGGTCAGCAGTTGCTCCGTCCGCATCGTCGCGGCGATCGTATTGAATACGATACCCATGCTTTCGGTGAGCTGGTCGAGAAAGGCCAGGTGAATATCAGAGAGTTGTTGAAATGAGGCGAGTTCCACGACCGCTTTCACTTCCCGTTCAAAGAGCACCGGCAGCACTACGACGGTAGCCGGAGCAGCGGATCCCAGGCTTGAGCTGATTTTGATGTAATCCTGCGGTATATCGCGGACCAGAATTCGCTGTTTTTCCCTCGCGCACTGGCCCACCAATCCTTGCCCAAACTTGAAATGAGCAGGAATATTGTCGCGATCGTCATAAGCGTAGCCCGCCATGAAGTTAAGCTGAGGCTCGCCATCAGTCGAATCGGCGATGTAGAACGTCCCACGCTGAGCGCTCACGAGGGGCGCCAATTCCGAGAGCAGAAGCTGCGCCACCGTAAGAAGGTCGCGCTGGCCTTGCACCATTCGCGTGAATTTCGCAATGTTCGTCTTGAGCCAGTCCTGGTCTGTATTTTTACGCGTGGTTTCGGCCAGGTTGCCGATCATTTCGTTAATGTTGTCTTTGAGAGACGCCACCTCACCTTCTGCCTGCACGGTGATTGATCGGGTCAGGTCGCCCTTTGTCACGGCCGTGGCCACTTCGGCGATCGCGCGCACCTGAGTCGTAAGGTTGGCCGCCAATTGGTTCACATTGTCGGTGAGATCGCGCCAAATCCCTGCCGCGCCGGGGACGCGGGCCTGGCCCCCCAGCTTTCCTTCAATGCCGACTTCTCGAGCAACCGTGGTCACCTGGTCGGCGAAAGTGGCCAAGGTGTCAATCATGGCGTTGATCGTGTCGGCAAGTTCGGCAATTTCGCCCTTGGTCTCGAGGATGAGCTTGCGTTCCAAATCTCCATTCGCGACCGCCGTCACCACCTTCGCGATGCCGCGCACTTGAGTAGTGAGATTCGCGGCCATCAAATTGACGCTGTCCGTCAGATCTTTCCAGGTTCCTCCTACGCCTCGCACCTCGGCCTGGCCACCAAGCTTACCTTCTGTCCCCACCTCGCGCGCGACGCGAGTCACCTCGGAAGCAAACGAGTTGAGCTGATCCACCATCGTGTTGATCGTGTTCTTGAGCTCGAGAATCTCACCGCGCACGTCAACCGTGATTTTGCGCGACAGATCACCCATTGCAACTGCAGTAGTGACCTGCGCGATGTTACGAACCTGACTGGTCAGATTGGAAGCCATAGAGTTGACCGATTCGGTCAGGTCCTTCCAGGTGCCGGCAACGCCATACACGTCAGCCTGCCCGCCGAGTTTGCCTTCCGTGCCCACTTCGCGCGCGACGCGGGTTACTTCCGATGCAAAAGAGCTAAGCTGATCCACCATTGTGTTGATGGTTTCTTTGAGCGCAAGAATCTCACCACGAGCGCCAACCGTGATCTTGCGCGAGAGGTCTCCTCGCGCTACTGCCGTGGTAACTCCGGCGATGTTGCGAACCTGGTTTGTTAGATTCGACGCCATGGAGTTGACCGAATCCGTCAAGTCTTTCCAAGTCCCGGCAACTCCGCGCACATCTGCCTGTCCGCCGAGCTTGCCTTCCGTTCCGACTTCGCGGGCAACACGAGTAACTTCGGAGGCGAACGAACTGAGCTGGTCAACCATCGTGTTGATGGTGTTTTTCAGCTCCAGAATCTCGCCGCGAACATCGACGGTAATCTTGCGCGACAGATCGCCTCTGGCGACGGCGGTGGTTACCTCGGCAATATTGCGCACCTGAGAAGTGAGATTGCCGGCCATCGAGTTCACCGATACGGTAAGATCGCGCCAGGTCCCGGCGACGCCTTTGACATCAGCCTGACCGCCCAGCTTGCCTTCTGTCCCCACTTCGCGCGCCACGCGAGTCACTTCTGAACCGAAAGAACTGAGCTGGTCGACCATCGTGTTGATGGTATTTTTCAGTTCCAGAATTTCCCCGCGCACATCCACCGTGATTTTGCGCGACAAATCACCATTGGCAACTGCCGTGGTTACTTCGGCGATATTTCGCACTTGAGCCGTCAGATTGCCGGCCATCGAGTTCACGGAATCGGTCAAGTCTTTCCAGACGCCTCCAACACCTTTTACATGTGCCTGGCCGCCGAGTTCGCCTTCTGTCCCAACTTCGCGCGCAACTCGCGTCACCTCCGATGCAAACGCGTTGAGTTGGTCCACCATCGTGTTGATGGTATTTTTCAATTCCAGGATTTCCCCGCGGACATCCACGGTGATTTTGCGCGACAGATCGCCATTGGCGACAGCAGTAGTCACCTCGGCTATATTTCGCACTTGAGCGGTCAGATTGCCACCCATGGAATTCACGGAATCGGTCAGGTCTTTCCAAACCCCACCGACACCTTTCACCATCGCCTGACCACCGAGTTTGCCTTCCGTACCGACTTCGCGAGCCACGCGCGTGACCTCTGAAGCGAATGAGCTGAGCTGATCCACCATGGTGTTGATGGTGTTCTTGAGCTCGAGAATCTCGCCGCGCACGTCCACCGTGATTTTGCGCGACAGATCTCCATTGGCCACAGCGGTAGTCACTTCGGCAATATTTCGCACTTGAGCGGTTAAGTTGCCGCCCATGGAATTCACGGAATCGGTCAGGTCTTTCCAGACTCCGCCGACACCTTTCACCATTGCCTGGCCGCCGAGATTGCCTTCCGTACCAACCTCGCGCGCCACGCGCGTGACTTCCGAAGCGAACGAACTGAGCTGATCGACCATGGTGTTGATGGTGTCTTTCAGCTCCAGAATCTCGCCCTGCACATTCACGGTGATTTTGCGCGAAAGATCTCCGCGAGCAACCGCTGTCGTGACTTCAGCGATGTTTCGAACCTGGCCGGTCAGATTGCCCGCCATCAGATTGACGGAATCCGTCAGATCTTTCCAGGTGCCCGCGACACCCCGGACCTGGGCCTGGCCGCCGAGTTTTCCCTCGGTCCCGACTTCCCGGGCAACGCGCGTCACCTCAGACGCAAACGAACTGAGCTGATCGACCATGGTGTTGATGGTGTTCTTGAGCTCGAGAATTTCGCCCTGGACATTGACCGTGATTTTGCGCGACAAGTTGCCTGTTGCTACCGCGGTCGTGACTTCCGCGATGTTGCGGACCTGCGCGGTAAGGTTCGATGCCATCGAATTTACCGAGTCCGTGAGATCTTTCCAGGTCCCGGCGATTCCGGTGACAACGGCCTGGCCGCCGAGCTTTCCATCGGTTCCAACCTCGCGGGCGACACGCGTCACCTCAGAGGCAAACGAGCTGAGTTGATCCACCATGGTGTTGATGGTGTCTTTCAACTCGAGGATTTCGCCCTGGACGTTTACGGTGATTTTGCGGGAAAGGTCACCTTTCGCTACCGCAGTAGTAACTTCAGCAATATTCCGGACCTGATTTGTCAGGTTGGACGCCATTGAGTTCACGGAATCCGTCAGATCTTTCCAAGTGCCCGCTACCCCGGTGACAACCGCTTGGCCGCCGAGCTTTCCTTCTGTCCCGACCTCGCGAGCTACTCGGGTCACTTCGGAGGAGAAAGAATTGAGCTGATCCACCATGGTGTTTACCACCCGGGCGGTGCGCACGAACTCGCCTTTGAGCGGACGGCCCTCAGCTTCGAGGGACATTTTTTGGGAGAGGTCGCCTTGCGCAACCGCTCCGATGATGCGAGCGATTTCGGTCGAAGGCTGAACAAGATCAGAAATGAGGCTGTTGACCGAATCGACACACGATGCCCAACTTCCGGCGCCGGCAGCAAGCGTCGCGCGCTGTCCGATCCTCCCTTCTTTTCCGACGGCAGTGCTAACCCGTCCAAGCTCCGCGCACATATTTTCGTTCAGCTCGAAGATGTCGTTCAGAGCATCGATAATCTTGCCTGCCAAGCCGACTTGGTTGACCGGTAAGCGGACGGCGAAGTCACCTTTTTTGAATGCGACGAGGGCCGACAGCACCTGATTTGCATCGACGGTGTCGGTTATCGGAACCGCTCTTTTCATATGTTTCCTGAAATGGGCCTAAACACCCTAAGTGAGGTGTACCACAGTTTCCGAGCATGAAGGCCCTCAACCCTGGATGCCTGGGAGCTTGTCCCGAGCACCTGCCGTTTCCAGCAGGGTACCCGGACATGACAATGGAGGTTAGAATGCTAACGGTAGGAAATGATTACAGACCTGTTTCGGGATGAGCGGCTCTTTAGAGGGGAGCGCGGCGGCGGCGCACAAAGTGCAGAATCAGGAAGATCACAGCTAGAAAGATCAGGATGTGAATGAATGCCGTGGTGACATGCACGGCGAGCCAGAAGATCAGCCAGAGGATGAGGAAGATAAAGAATAGAAATATGAAAGCCAAGTCACGTAGCACGGCAGGAGTCTCCCCGGCGCGACAGATCGCGCAACTCTAGCTGAAGGACTTAATTGACGCCCAATGTGTTTCCATGTCAGTTTTGTCTCCCCAAAGCTATGCGATATTTTTTCTATTTCGGGGCGGCGATACCCAGATTGTGCACCGCGATTCCGCTGAAGAGCGCGGCTTGCGCAAAGTTGCCCAGGGAGAACGCCATTCGAAGATCCTTGTGCCTGCGAAACAGAATCTGCGGAATGACAACGCCCGCCGCAATGCCTACTTTAATGCTGACGCCCTTAGCGCCGAATCTGCCGTCCGGCGAGGCAAGCAGGCTATTTCCTTCCAGTTTGCCCCATGAGGTGGCGGCATCCGCGCCGGAGGCGGCTGCCATGACGACCATACTGGCAATCCAGAGGTGATTCAGATTTCTATCGTGTCGAGCATCTTTCACGCTGGCCACATCGGTTCGGATTACGCCGGCGGTAAACTCCGGCAAAGGCGCGATCTGACCCGGGGTTCGGGCGGTTTGCGCCACCATCAAGCCTGCCGACCCGAGAATCACCATCGCAGCAAAAGCTCTTTTAAATAGTTGGGTCGTCATTTCCGGCTCCTCCAGGGATTGCGATCACTGGCCTAATCGGCGGAGGAATGCCGAAAGATTAGGCTGAACTGAATCTCGATAGGTTCCGCTCAAATGTGACAGCAAAATTGCGGATGGCTATCGGATTATCCGAGACACCCCGATCTGTTCATCACCCTGAACACAATGATTGCTGACGGACCGCGTCACTGAAGGGGGGGCGAAGAGCTCTTCTATAATCGAGGTTCTCATGCGGCGGGCAAGGCGCACCGCAACCGTGACTGAACTTGTTTATCAGCCAGATCAACTGCCGTGGGATGCGCCCGGAAAGCGCCACTATGATGTCGCGTTTCCTCTCGATTCTTCCTGGGGCTATTCGCTCGTGCCGGTCACGGTGATTAACGGGACGATGAAAGCAGGTTCGAAGACGACGACGCCTGGGGTCGCGGTATTTGGAGGCACACACGGAAATGAGTGGGAAGGCCAGATCGCTGCCAAGAGGCTCTGCCGCGATCTGGACCCGGATCAAATCCGCGGGCGCGTGATCCTTGTGCCGCAGTTAAGCGCGAGCGCCTGTTCCGCCAATACGCGTCTCTCGCCACTGGATAACGTCAACATGAATCGCGCATTTCCGGGCAATCCTCGCGGAAGCGTTTCCTATCGCATTGCTCACTTCGTCAAATCGACTGTCTTTCCGCAAGTGCGAATCGTGGTGGATCTGCATTCCGGCGGAATGGAGGGCGGTTTCGCGCTATGCGCATCGATTCATCGCGTACCCAATGCGGCGCAGTACGAGGAGATGGTGCTGGCCGCTAAATTATTTCAGACTCCCTTTGTATTTGTCTATTCGAGCGACATGGCCTCCGGCTTATTGACGGACGAAGCCGAAAGAGACGCCAAAATCGCGATTGGCGGGGAATTTGGTTTTGGAGAATCGGTGAATCGAAGGGGTGTGCGGCACGCGTACGAGGGTGTGAAGAATTTGTTGCGGCACTATGGGCACCTGAGTGAGCCGGTTCAGCAGATCGATGCCTCGCGAACCACCGAGCCACAACTGGTTTCCGCGGCCGAGCTCGATGCTTATATTCCGGCGCCTTACGACGGAATCTGGGAGCCGGCTATCGATTTGGGTGACCGCGTGTCCGAAAGCAGCGTGATCGGGTACCTTCATGATTTTTCCGATTACACGAACGGACCGCACGAGATACGGGCTAGACGGCCGGGCGTAGTCATCATGATGCATGGACCTGCCAGGTGTGCGCGAGGCGTAACGCTTTATGTCGTGGCACGGGAGGGCTTGGAGTAGGCGGTGAAGACTGTCCCACCGTCTGAACAATACCGTGAAGATGCCCGAATTCAACGATTCCGTCCGGGTTGATTGCGGGTAATCTGACTAACATGAATCCATCCGCGACGTCTACGCGAATGCCGGCGAGCAATTCTGATCTTGCATTGTTTCAGCAGATAGAACGCGAACTATACACCGCAGTAATTTGCGATGCGCTCGATGACCTCGGCTTTCGCAGTCAGGCGATGCACCAACGGCTACGGCCGCTCTTTCCGGATATCTCATTCGCTGGATGGGTGAGGACGATTTCATGCGTCGATATCTCACACATTCCGGCTGAGCCGTATGCGAAAGAGATTGAAGCGGTGGACAGTATTTTGCCGGGGGAAGTGGTGGTGGTTTCAACCTCCTATTCGGGACAAAATGCGCCGTGGGGAGAATTGCTCTCGACAGCAGCGCGCGCGCGTGGCGCCAGAGGCGCGGTGGTCGACGGCATGGTGCGCGATGTGAAGAAAATTGAGGAACTGGGGTTTCCTGTATTCGCGGCCGGCATAAAGCCGGTTGACTCGCGCGGGCGCGGTCTGGTGCTGGACTACAACGTGCCGGTTGAATGCGGCGGCGTAATCGCTAATCCAGGAGACTTGCTCTTTGCCGATTATGATGGGGTTGTCCTAATCCCGGCTGCTGTTGTACCTGAGGTGGTGAGTATGGCTATAGACAAAGTGACTCGCGAGAATCATAGCCGTAGCGAACTCGCCAACGGCGCGTATCTGCGCGACGTCTACAACAAGTACGGCGTGCTTTAAAATCCTCACATTACTTGGCTGTCCAGCCGCCGTCGACCGGTATCGTCGCGCCGGTAACGTAAGACGCTTCGTCCGAGGCCAAGAACAGCGCGGCATAGGCCACCTCTTTTGGATACCCAACCCGGCCGAGCATGGTCTGTTCGCATTGCCAGCGATAGTGCGGATCGCCGGGAGGCGGCGAAATCCGCGTCTGAATCGGGCCCGGACAAAGGGCGTTTACGCGTACGTTTTGCGGTCCATAATCGTATGCGGCACTCACGGTATAGCCAAGAAGAGCGGCCTTCGCTGACGTATAAGCGACGGAAGTCATGCATCCCACCATGGCCTGTATGGAAACGATGTTGACGATGGAGCCGGACTTCTGCGCGAGCATGTAAGGCAGAACTTCGCGGGTGAAGTAATGCGTACCCATGACGGAGGTCTGCAAGCAACGCTCCCACTCCGCGTCAGTAGACTCCAACACGGCATGGAACTGGCCGAGATAGGCGGCGTTGTTGCAAAGGATATCGATGCGCCCGCTTTGAGCCGCCGCTAGCTCCACCGCCGCATGAGCATCGCTACTCCTTGTGACATCCGCCTTAGCAAACAGCGCTTGGCCGCCGTGGGAGCGAATGGCAGAAGCAAGCTTTTCTCCGTTTTCGGCTTCTATGTCGGTTGCCAGGACGAATGCCCCCTCTTCGGCAAAAAGCTCCGCGATGGCTCGACCGATGCCGTTTGCCGCTCCGGTCACAACGGCAACTTTGTTACTCAGCCGCTTCATATTTTTAGGACACGCTCAGCACGATGATGGATAGAATTCCGAGGACGAGACCCGCAAGGCCGTAGGGGCCGACTTTTTCTTTAAACAAAAGAATGCCCGCGAGGGCGACGATAAACAGAGTGCCGCCGGTGCTGAGCGAAAAGGCGACATGGCCGGCAACATCGCGAGAGAGAGCCAGCCCGGTGAAGAATTGACCGGCCATGCTGCAGAGGCCCATGGCAGCGGCGATCACGACTTCACGGCGCACCGGCTTGAATGGCCGGCGGATCAGCATGAAAACACCGAGAATGAGCCAGCCAACGTACCACATCAGTAAATACTGAAACTCGTAACGATCCGTCCATTTACGTTCCGCTAACACTTTGAGGCCGAATGCGCCGAGCCCGTTTGTGATGCAGGCAAGCAGCATGAGCTGGAACCACCGGACGCCCGGCCGGCTAGTGCGGCTACTCATGCTCGCTTCTGGACTGGCCATCTTTCCACAACAGAATCATCGAAACGGCCATGGCAACCAAGGCGAGAAGCTTCCACGTATTCACCGCTTCCTTGTAAAGGATGATAGAAAGCATGGTTGGGATGCCGGCCGAAAGATTGATGGCCAGCCAACTCGTAGAGATGTTGCCAAAGCTGAGTGCCGTTTGCAGAGCCACGATCGCGAGACCGGCGCAGACTCCAAATGGCAGTGCGAGGGTCACGACCTGAACAGGCGTGTGCAGACTCTTGCCCATTGCCAGATCCGCCATGACCAGAAAAACCAGAGACCAGGCGCACATCAGAAGACTGATTGCGAGGGCGCGACAGCTTTTGACCTCGGCCACTTTGTGCAGAATTCCCAATGCGCTATAGCTTGCAAGCGCGAGCAGAATGTAAAGATGGCCGGCATGCATGGAATCGCGTTTCAGCACTCAGCGCCCAAGCACCCAGCGCCCAAGCACCCAGCATAGATCACGAATCGGAGAGAATGAGCACCCGTATTCGGAACCATACAGCCTGCTGGACAGACGAGCGCAACCAGGCCCCGTTGCAAGCAGGACTTTGCTAGCCTGAATCGGGATTCTGCATGCCTGCACGTTTCGCAAGTCTATTCTTGCTTATCTGTTTTGCTGCGATTGGACAGGAAGTCACGCTGACGATCGATCTGGCGAAGAAGGGCGCAGCACTTAATATCGATCATTTTGCGCTCGGCCAGGGAGGACTATCGGACGATTCCATCTGGGGCGACCGCATACCGGAGGTTCGAGCGCTTCACCCGCGCTTGATCCGGCTTTTTATTCAGGAATATTTCGATCTGATGCCGGCGGCCGATCAATACAACTGGGCAAAGCTGGATCCGGCGGTCGATATGATCCGCGCAACAGGGGCAACCCCGCTGATGACGATAGCGTTCAAGCCGCGTGTCCTGTTTCCGAAAATAGATGACACGATTACCGATCCGACGGATTACGCTTCGTGGGAGAAGTTGATCTCAGCGATGGTCGCCCACTACAAGGCGCGCGGTTCGCAGATCAAGTATTGGGAAATTGGAAATGAACCGGATCTCGGCGAACCGGGCGGATGCCCGTACAAGTTTACGCCGGAAGGTTATGCGCGGTATTACTCGCATACGGCCAAGGCGATTCGCGAGGCGGATCCGGAGGCGAAAGTCGGCGGGCCGGCACTGGCGAATCCGGATTCTGCAATCCTTCCCGCGCTGCTGACCGCCTGCGACCGGGACCATCTGCCGCTCGATTTCGTCTCCTGGCACATCTATAACAACGACCCGAAGGCGATTCGAGCAACCATCGATCGGAAGCATGAGCAGCTTCGCACGTCTCCGTCGCTGCATCCGGAAACCATTCTCGACGAGTGGAACATGTCGTTGCGGAACAGCGAGGTGGATCCGCGATTTCAGCCTGCGTTTATCGCGGAAACGGCCTGGCAGATGGTGGAAGGCGGGCTGGATTACTCCTGCTATTACCACATTCGCGATTATCACGTTCAACTGGATCAGTTTCTGCCGTTCATGTCGCGGCACGGCGCTGTATTCATGGCGTGGTGGTGGAATCGGAAACCGCAATACGACGGCCTGTTCGATTATCAGAATTATGTGCGCCCGTCGTATTTTACGTTTCTGCTGCTTCAGCGGCTGACTGGCCAGCGCCTGGATGTGGCATCCTCCGATCAGCGCGTTCACGGGCTCGCGACGTGGGATCCTGACCTGCAAAAGTATTCCGTTTTGTTTTGGAATTTTTCACCGGAGGCTCTGCCTACCACGATCGTCCTGAAAGGAGCGGATTCCGTTATAACCGCGGCTCCGGAGAAGCTGGACGCCCTCGCTTCAAGCGATGATGAAAATATGCGCGTGAAGCCGCTGCCGGAATTTCCGCTCAGCGCACAGCAAGCCGAGTATCCACTCACGTTCGAGCCGTACGGCATTTACTTTTGGGAGTTGACACCGAAAACCGCCGGGAAGCACTAAGCAATGCGGTAGCGACCGAGAACTTCTTCGTTTACTTCGACGCCAAGTCCCGGCCCCTCAGGGACGCGCAGAAAGCCACCTTCTAACTTCAGCGGATTGCGGGCGATCTGACGGCTGAGCGGTCCTTGCGAGGTGTTGAACTCGACAAAAACGGCGCGCCTTTGAAATGCGTTCAAGTGCAACGATGCGGCGGTCAGCAGATCGGAACACCAGGAATGCGGGATGACCAGGCGGTTGGCGCGTTCCGCCATGAAGACGATTTTCCGGCCAACGGTGAAGCCGCCGCAGCGCGTCAAATCGGGCTGCAGGACGTCGACGCCGGCCTGATCGACAAGCTGCTGAAAGCCCCATTCGGTAGCTTCCTGTTCGCCGCACGCAATCAGGGTATCTACCGAACCCGCCAATTGAGCATAGCCGGCGTAGTCTTCCGGATGCAAGAGCTCTTCGACAAAAAACGGCTTGAACGGCTCAAGAGAGCGGACCAGTTGTATGGCCTCTTTCGGCGTGCGCTCGACAAACCAGCCGGTATCGATCAGCAGATCGTGGCTATCCCCGAGCGCGCGACGGGCAGCCTCGACGAGTTCCAAATCGCGCTTCTTATCTTTTCCGAATACGCCCCATCCGAATTTAACCGCGGTGAATCCTTGGTCGAGATACACCTTCACAGCCTCGCTAATGGCAGCAGGTTCCGGCCGGAAGAGCGTACTTGCGTAGGCTCGAATCTTATCTCGCCACTTGGCGCCAAGCAGCATGTGGACCGGAACACCATAGAATTTTCCGCAGATATCCCAGAGCGCAATATCGATGGCCGAGATTGCCTGTAAGGTGACTCCGCGGCGCCCGTAGTAAATGCTGCCGCGATACATCTTATACCAGAGGCGCTCGGTTTCGAGAGGATTTTCACCAACCAGCAGGGAAGCCAAGCCGTCGAAGCATTCCATGCCCGCTTCGCTCCACTGCGGCGCTTCAATCGCGGCCTTCGCAACTGTCGGCGCGGTTTCGATATCAGAGAAGCCGCTGATGCCCGCATCTGTAGAGACCTTTACGATGCCGAGATACGTTGGGCCCGAAGGTTCTTCCGCCTTCTCCGGGTTGCGGTAGAGACCAGGGGAGCGGAGAACAAACAGCTCAACCGCGGTAATCTTCATCCATTAAAAATACAGCTTGAGGGCAAACTGCATGATCCGGGGATCGTAAGCATCCGTAATCTGCCCGCCATGGATCTGGTTCTCAATATTTGAGTTAGGCAATCCAAAATTCGGGTGGTTGAAGACGTTGAAGAATTCGGCGCGAAACTGCAAATAGCGCCGCTCCGTGAACCGGAAGTTCTTCAGCAACGACATATCCCAGTTCTGGAACTTGGGACCCCGCAGAATGTTTCGGCCGGCGTTCCCGATCGTGTAGGGCTGCGGGACTGCGAAATCGTTGATGTTGAACCAGCGATTGATGGAGGGATTGCTCAACTGGCCGGAGCCGATGACGTCCGGCCGGCGCGCGTACGCATAATTGACGTTTGCCGGGTCGCTCTGCCCCAACTGGGGAGTGAACGGGAGGCCGGTTTGGAAGGTTGTAATACCCGCGAGCTGCCATCCCCCTACTAACTCGTCGAGCACGCGCGGCATATTCGATCCAAATGCCTTGCCGCGGCCAAACGGCAGTTCGTATCCGTAGCTGAAAACGAATCGATGCTCGATATCGATATTCGAGGGACCCTTCATTGTGTGCAAATTGAAGGGATTGTCGGCGCCATCTCCGTTCTGATCGTTGGTGGTTCCATCGAGTGATTTCTGCCAGGCATACGAGGCAAGGAACGAGAGTCCGTTCGAGTATCGCTTCTCAAGCTTCACTTGCAGAGAGTGATAGGTGCTGTTGTTCGCATTCGCCAGGAAACTGCCCGAGGAGAAAGCCGGGAATGGCAATCTTTCTTGATAAGGCCGTTGATCATTCGGGTTGACCATAGGCACGTTGAACGGATACATCTCTTCCAAATGTGTGCCTTTGCTGCCTACATACGAGAGTTCAAGGGCCATGTTCGGCATCAATTCACGTTGAATCGCGAAGTTCCATTCCGCCAGATACGGTACGCGATTATGCGGATCGAAGGTGGCCAGATAGGGTGTATTGAATGACGAATCGGCGCTGAACGGTTGAAACAGATTCTCCGCCCGGGTAGTGGGGAGACCGTTCACGACCGGCTGCGATATGCTCTCATCCACGATGAACGGCAAGTTCAAAATCGGCTGCGAGACCGTGTTGTTGCCGGATTGAAGAAGGTAAAAGATGCCAGCACCGGCCCGGATCACGGTCTTGTTGTCGTCCGAAGGCCGAAACGCGAGGCCGAGCCGGGGCGCCCAGTTGTCGTGCTGATTGAACAGAAGTCCATTCGGCACGCCCGCCTGCTGCGGCGTTATAAAGAAGCTCCGGAATTGAGGGTAAGCGTATTTCGCAACCTGTTGGGTGGTGAGGTTCGGCTGCCCGTGGTAGAGCGAAACCGCAATCAGGCCGGTGCGCGGATCGAACCAGGAACTCTGGTCCTGGAAATAGGCGGGCTGGGGATTGAATTCGTATCGCAGCCCCAGGTTCAGCGTCAACCGGCGGCTGACCTTGTAATCGTCCTGAACGTAGAAATGATAGTTATTGATGGTCTCGCCGAACAGATTGCGCGGAAAATCTCTGCTGCCGGAAGACGGGTAACCGGTCAGGAAATCGGCAAATCCGTCACCGGTATAGCCGCCGTCGAACGAAAAGTTTCCCCGCGAATGCGCTGCGTTCGTGGAAAACATTCTCGCCTGGCGCAGATCCATTCCGATTTTGATCGAGTGTGCGCCTCGAATCCACGTTACGGAGTCGATGATTTCGTACGTGTTCGTCGGATTGGTTAGCGGCGAATAGTCGTTGCCGTAGATGGACCCGTAACCGGTGATGCCGAGGGTAGGAAATCCGGGGAAATTGGCGGTGGTTTCCTGGAAGCCGTGCAGTCCGGATTGAACCGTGTAATTCGTGCCCAGCCCCTGCGGCGTATCCGTGCGATACATGCGCGCGTAGCCGAGCCGCAGATCGTTAATCAGCGTCGGGCTAAAGATGTGCGTTTCATCCAGCACGGCATTTTGTGTTCGCAGGCTTATGCCGCGCCCGCCCACTTGAGGAAATGAGCCGGGATTGTACTGATCAATGTTGTTGATCGAATACCGCGCGAAAACAGAATCGGTTTCGCTAAAACGGTGATCCACTCGGATGTTGCCCTGGTCCGCGTTGGAGGTGAATGGCGCGTTGTAGTAGAACGTTCCTTGTGCCGTGTTGGCGGAAGGTATGAACTTCAGGAAGAAAGCGGTTGCCGGGTCGATCAGGGAAGGTGAAATACGGTTGTTGGGAAGCGCCTGGCCGGTGGTCGGGTCCTTTAGCTGAACTCCGGAAGCAAGCAGCGCGGAGAAGTCTCCGGCCCGCTGTGCTTCGGTCGGCACCACGGTATTTGAGCTGTTGCCCCGGTTGATACGGGTTCCTTCGTAGTTCAGGAAAAAGAATGTCTTATTTCGTTTGATTGGACCGCCGAGCGTTGCGCCGAACTGATTCTGTTCCAGCTTCGCTTTAGTGCCGGTATTAAAGAAATTCTTGGCGTCAAGGTAGCTGTTCCGCAGAAATTCGTAAATATCACCATGGAACTCGTTCGTTCCGGCCTTGATTGTGCCGTTGATGATCGCATCGCCGCGGCCGTATTCAGCGGAGAACGAATTGGCCTGAACTTTGAACTCCTGAATCGCATCCACCGACGGTGTGAACTGAATACCATCGAACAACTGTTCCTGATTCGTGATCCCATCGAGCAGAAACTCCGTCTTGCCGGCGTGTCCGCCGCTTACAGCAATGGTTGTAAAGCCTGTAGGAGAGCCATTCGGCGGCCCGACTACGGCCGAAGCCGTCAAGGTCGCGAGCTGTGCGAAGTTTCTGCCATTCAGCGGGAGCTCCAGAATGGTTCGATTGTTGATCACTTGGCCGATGGATCCGGAATCGGTATTCACCACCGGCGCTTCGGCCCGCGCGGTAACGGTTTGCGTAATGCTCCCGATTTTTAGTGAAACATCGAAGCGGGCGTTCTGGTCGACTTGCAACTGGATTCCGGAAATCCGCTGGGTCTCGAAGCCTTGACTGCTGACGGTCAGCGTGTACCGGCCGGTGATGGGCAGGAGGGTCACTTCAAAATCTCCGGTGCCAGTGCTGAGGGTCGTTCTCTCGATGCCGGTGGCTTCATTACGGACCACCACAGCCGCACCGGCAATGGAAGAACCGCTGGGATCGGTGACCCTGCCGAGGATCGTTGCCGTCGGATCTGCCCAGGCCAGTGAACCTAATAGCGTGATCGCTAGAAAAGGAAAGCAGCGTGCGAGTTTCATTGTAACCACCATTTCAGAGAGGGTCTTGCACTGATGCTAATACCGGCACACGCTCACTGCAATCCCGGCGGGAGAGAGTGTGCAGCATATTGAACTCTACTCTCGCTTAGCTCTATAGAACGCGCTGCTTACGAGACGGCGGGAATAGAATGTTTGGGAAATGCTCGTGAGATGTTTCGCTCGCGGGGCGGTTGGCGCTATGATCGCGTCGTCCGTAATGCTCCTTGGGGCAGAAATGGACGTCCGTCTTTCGGTCGGTCAGCACACAACAAATGTCCAGCCATTCCATATCCGGCTGTTGCCGGGGTCCGCTTCATCAAAGCTTGTACGCCTTCGCGCCGAAGCCGGCAGCACGATTCGTCAGGACGTCTGGAACGTGCAGGCAGGCGGCGGCCGCGTGGTAACGCTGACGTTCGGTCTGCAATATCCGGACGATGCGCCCGACAGTAGCCGGCCAATGCACGTGATGTGGGCTGATCTGGTGAATCACAGCGATGCGGACACGGCCAGACGACTATCGCAGGATGGTCGGGACGACATACGTTCAGGAGCAGTGCGGGTTTTGCTCGGCACAGGAGAGGGTTCCGGATTCACGTTCACAGCGGCTCAACTGAAGCGCGAAAAAGCGCTGTGGGTGCCCGCATACGACGTTTTTGTCACGCTCGATGAGGCGCCCGTTTCGTTCGCAGCGTACGAACATTCGATTGCGGGACGGGCCAACGATCGCATTTTGTCCCGCATTGAGCAACAGTCGGAAGCGACCTACGAAGAGTACGCGGCGAAGTGGAG
>DATNAF010000342.1:0-10184 GCA_035572845.1 Terriglobales bacterium | reverse complement strand
GAACAGTGCGGGAAAAAGTTTGTGGCTCATGTGAGAGCAGCAATAACAGGACAAGTTAAAGCCGGTCACACGACAATGTGCCCATATTGCAAAAGTTTAGTTGGGAATTTTCCAGATGAAGTTATAAAAGTTGTCGAAGTTGAATCCGACAAAAATTCATAGATGTCTGGTGCTCTATCACGCCGAGCATGAGCTTAGACGATGGAGAAGTAGCTTTGGCTCTTCGTCGCATGTGGGGGATAAGGCAAGGCTTGCTTGGCCAGAATATAGGCCAAGGAGGCAAGATTGATCGAGACCGAAGCGATTCTGGGACTGCCCGGCTACGAGATTGAAAGCGTCGAGCGAACGGGAGGGTGGATCACGATCCGCGCACAGTATGCAGGCAGCCAACGGCTGCGCAGTAGCAGTAAAGGACGATATGTTCGGTGCGTCCGCCACGACAGCATCGGGATGCGCCTGTGCACCCTCGAACTGGCGGCGCGAAAACATCGCTGTCGCGATTGCAATCGGCAGTTTCGTCGGCTATTTCCGGGAATTTGGCGCGCAACAGCGGTCCAGTGAGCCGTATCGGAAAACAATTTTATTATCGCCACTGGGATGGCATCAACCGGAAACGACTCGGCCAGCGTGAGCACCTCGGCGCGGCCACGGTCGAGCGCTGGTTTTAATACCATCTGCGATGGCAAAGCCGCTGAACGTGGCAACGCACTATGCCCGCCGATTCTGGGCATCGATGAACCGGATGCGCGTTCTGTAAGAAGTTCCACGACCGCGTTTTGCCGCGAACGGCGCAAGCTCAAACCCCATTCAGCCGAGCCACGCGGACACTTCAGATCCATTCATACTGCCGCACGGTCAAGTCGCTTTCGACATTACCCGTGTGCCTGATCTGCGCTGGCTCGAACAGCATGACCTCGACTTCTTGCTCAGCGACCGGGCGGTGCTCGACCCCGCGAGGAACAACAATAAATTCTCCCTCGCTTAGCGTCACGCTTTTGTCGCGGAAGTCCATCCGGAAGCTCCCTCGCAAAACCAGGAAGAGCTCATCCTCCTCGGGATGGTTGTGCCAGACGAATTCACCTTCAAACTTCACTACTTTCACATGGTTGCCGTTCAATTCGCCAACAATGCGGGGGTTCCAGTGATCTGAGAACAAAGTGAGCTTTTCGCGAAGGTTAACTTTGTCCATGAGGCGAGAATAGCAGAATTGTCAACGGCATTTTGAAATTAAGCCAATGCCGGCGGAAAGGGAGAAGACCTCCGGAATACTCTTTACGTCACCCGTTCTGGCCAAAATTTTCAGCAGCCTGCTAAGTGGAAGAGCGGCCCGAGGTCCGTGTGAGAATGAAGTCATTGCTTGAATTCGTTTGAATCGGTATTCTGACCTGCACCAGAGCCTACAAATTCAGATCGCCGTCCACTCCCGAGGGCCACCAGGACTCTCGGAGACACACGTCAGCTAACTCTCGTGTTGGAACCCTGTACCAATAGGTTGAACTAGGCGCTTTCGTACCGCCGGGCATCAGACCGCTTGCGAGTCGGAGACCGGAAGTAGTTCGACCGAGGAGTTCGAGATCGTGGCGGCGAAGAACATATGGCGACTGATTCGCCAACTCTTTGTACAACATAGGGTGGAAGCCAAATACCTCAAAAACTGAACCCCCCTCCGCTTGAGCGAGCGCAAATGCCTTATTCATGAGATTGTGGAGCACTTGAGGACGATGAGCGTCGTAAAACAGGTCAGTGACTATGAAATGCCCTGGGGCAGTGTTTACAGATTGTCTGACCACTAGATAGCCAAGAAGCCGGCCAGAATCAATACAGGCGAACGCGAATGATTTCCCCAAAATCCTCGGTGTGTTGATGTGCCGCCAATTCAGGAAAACTGAACTTCTCTCCATTGTAACGCCATAGTTGTCCTTGGTGGCATTCCAGAAGTTATCGAAAGATTCTGCAAAGTTTTCCACACGCTCTATATTAAGTTGGGAACATTCAAAGCGAATCCCAGTGTTACCGAGCGGCCCGAGCCGCCTTCCTCCGAACGCCAATTTCAAACGGCACAGAATCGGGGCCGCGGTGGCGAGCGGCTTCAACAGCGGTCGGTGCCGCAGGAGACTCCACGCCTTATTCACAGCCGCGAGTTGCCCGACTTTCCATGACAGCAGCCGTTCACAGTCCAGGAACCATAAAAGCCGCTGATCGTAGCCATCGATCGGGATTCTGTTCATAGTTTTCAACGTAGCGTGAAGATTACTCGGAACGTCGCGCGCGGTAGTGTTTAACAGTACTTGTTGGGACGCCCACGACATTAATCGCCCATAGAGGATGAGGCTCGATGAGCGGTGCTCTGGATCTACAGCCCATGTGGTTGGGGCGGCTCCGACCTGGACGGTATCGCCTATCTTGACTCTTATTGGAACCAGTCCCAAGAAGCCCACAACATCTTTGCTTGTGTTTTCGAGTAACCACCCAAAAACGTGTGTCGAGTTACGCGCGGGGTTATTAAGCCATCGATGGATACAGAGCTCGCGAAAGTCCTGATACGAGGATTCACGGTATGCGTCGAAGCTGCGCGAGCAGAGCTTCCAGATCCCGGGAAGATCATCCAGATCGGCGACACGGCAACGGGTTCTACTATCGTTCGTACTGAGCTCCCTTGGCGATGAATTGACGGCCCTAGCGGGGAATGAAAGCCTTCCCTCGCGTCGTATGCGTCGCGACTCGATTGTAAGTGAAGTCATTATGTCCCGAAACCAATACCGCTCCGTATTTTTCCAACTGCACTCGTCCCCCATATTCCTCGATCGCCTCAGTATTGGGATAGATTCTCACCACCGTCGGCACATAGCGCGCGGCGAAGCCCAATCGCATTTCGTTCGTCTTGCCGCTGTGGGGATGGGAAGCGTGCATCAGTGTCGACCAGAACATGATGGCTTGCCCGGGGCGCATGACCATGGACACGGCTTCGGATTCATCCGGTTTCCAGTTTGCGTCAATTTGCAACTGGCGATAATCATAGCCGAAAAAGCCCCGTCGAGTACCGTGCTTGGCGACCTGATTAATCTGACCCGGATCATAGTGCATTCGCTGACGTTCGTCATAATGCATCGCGCGATGGGTTCCGGGAATAAACTGCAAGCAGCCCATCTCTTCAGTGGCCTCTGTGAATGCTGTCCATACGGTGATCGTACCGCCGAAATCTTTGGTCGCATCGGGCCAGAGGATCTGAGGCGTGCCAGAAGCATTGGCAAAGGTGTCTGCCTGATGCCAGTCAGTACCCTCGTCTCCGGGATATTTTGGGAAGAACTCAGTACGCCAACAGAGCACGTTGGGCCCTAAGACGCTGCGCACCCGGTCGACGATTTCCGGGCGACAGATGTGGTCCGCCAAGAAGGAAGAATCCAAGTGGCGATCATAGTTCGCGATGTTGGTACTGCCCGAAACCGCAGCCTCGTCCTGATAGACCGCCTTACTCCGATCGATCAACTTCAGGCGTTCGCGCTTCCATAGCGCTTTCATCTCGTCGGGCTTGTACACAGCGAAGGGATCCGTGTACCCGCGCTGCTGGAAACTGAATAGTTCTTGGGGCGTGAGCGGATATTGCTGAATCTGCGCTTGGGGTGTCATTCTTCCTCCGCAATCTGAGATTTCTGATTCTGTAGCTGCGAGTCCACAGAGGCTGCCAGATGCGCAATCGTTACCGCACCAGTGCCGTCGCCCAAAACACTCCAATCGAGCGAAATGTGAAAGCCTTCATTTATGCGTCCGAACATGCGGACAAAGGCGATCGAAGTGCCACCGAGATCGAAGAAGTCGGCACTTGTAGCTATCTCTTTGAGCTTCAGAACATCTCCCCAAATTCTGGCGATCAGCTGCTCGGTCTCGCTCATAAACGGGGCGACCGGTTGGTTCGTACTGCATTGATCGAACTCCGGCAGCGGAAGAGCATGCCGATTAATCTTGCCGTTATCGGTGAGTGGCAGTTCAGGCAAAATGCAATAAGAAGACGGCCTCATATGAGCAGGTAATCCTGCGGCTGCGCACGCAGCCAACTCACCACGCAACTCGTCCATCTCCTGTCCAGTTAACTTCAAGCCATACTTTGGCACGACGTAGGCGAGGAGACGCACATCACCGTCGCCGTAGTCGTGTAAGTGCACTACTGTGGTCGCGACATGTGGATGGCCGGACAGACACAATTCAATTTCTCGAGGCTCAATTCGAAAGCCGCGTACCTTGATCTGATCGTCTGTGCGCCCTATATAGATAAATTCGCCATCGGCGGTGCGAAGTGCGCGATCTCCGGATCGATACATTCGCGTTTCATTTGAATCTCCAGTTCGGTTGAACAAAAAACGCTGAGCAGTAAGTTTCGGGCGACGAAGATAGCCGCGTGCCACCCCAGGTCCAGAAATGTAAAGTTCTCCTGGAATACCATCGCCGACCGGCTGAGCCGATTCATCCAGTAAATGGACCTGCAAATCGGGGATTGGAATGCCGATCGGACTCACTCCCTGATGTTCCAAATCATGATTTAGGATCCGCCGGTAAGTGACGTGAACGGTAGATTCGGTGATCCCGTACATATTGATTAACTCCGGTTTCTGATCACCGTGACGGGCAATCCATGGACCTAGCAGTTTAACCTCAAGTGCCTCGCCGCCAAAAATTACTAGACGAAGAGCGAAGTCGCATGCGTCCCGATGCTCGAGATCTGCGGCTTCTAACTGACGAAACGCAGACGGTGTCTGATTGAGAACCGTGACATGCTTATCTCTGAGAAGTGAGTGAAATTGCCATGGCGAACGTGTAACCTCGGAGGGAACGATAACCAGGTGCCCTCCGTAAAGCAAGGCGCCCCAGATCTCCCAGACTGAGAAGTCAAAGCTGGTCGAATGGAACATTGTCCACACGTCGTGCGCGTCAAAGCGAAACCAGCGCCACGTCTGGTCAAATAGCCTGACAACGCTGCGGTGCTCGACGAGCACGCCTTTCGGTGTTCCGGTTGAACCCGAGGTATAGATCGCGTACGCGAGGTTTCGGTCGTTCGCTCCGCGCGAGAGCGGGACGGTACCTTCCGCCAACGATAGAATCGGATCGCGCGTAATGTAAACTACCGTTGCATCGCATTTGCCAAGGCAGTCGGCAACTCGCGGCAACGTGACTACAACGGAAACGGCGCTGTCTCTGAGCAAAAACTGAATGTGATTAGCCGGATAGCACGGATCGATGGGTACGTATGCTCCACCTGCTTTGAGGATGGCGAGCAGCCCAATGATCATCTCTATGCTGCGGTCAACGCAAAGGCCGACGAGCACATCCGGACCCACTCCCAGCGCCTGTAGCCGTTGAGCAAGCCGATTCGCATAAAGATCGAGATCACCGTACGAGATCTCCTCGTCCAGAATGGAGACCGCCACACGCCGAGGTGCCCCGCGTACCCTTGCCTCGAAAATCTCGTGCAAGCACCTACCCGGTAACATAGGTTTCCCGGTCCAATTTCTGTCGCAAACTATGGCTGTACCCAGTCAGCCAGGATTCCGTTCTGGCGTTATGATCGCCTTCGATTGTTCTGAGGATATCCATGCTCGCGTCCTGCCATGAAATATACACCCGATCATCTCCGTTGACGCTCTTTTTTCGTTTCCATCCTGAGCAACTGCGCGGATCCAGAACGAGGAGTTTTGCCCTTTCCGGGGACGGGGAAGTGGAAGTGTCTTATTGTCAAGTTGTAACGTGGCGGACGCGACATTACATCAGGAGAGAACCTGGGCGATGCCCAAGCCGCTCGATAGGATAGTGAGGCTCGGCTGTCAGCAAGCAGGCCGACAGTGTGACTGGCGCTGAAGTCGGCGTCAGTCGGGCCAACTTCCGGATAGCCTGTGATGCAGGATCTACTGGACTGCCGCGCTCCAGACACTGCTCGAGCGCATGGTCCGATTTCCATTGCGCGTGGTCAGGAGACCTGATTACATGGGGACATGCTGAGGAAGGTATCGGCGATTATCGGGTCCGCTGTCTTCCTCGTCGTCGCACCCGGATTCGTAGCTGATTTGGTGCCGTGGTAGATCTCCCGTTGGCGGCTTAAGCCTGCTCTGTTCGGGTTGCTATTTGTTCGGCTTGCTGACGGTATGCTGATCGCATTGGGCGTTATTGGCTTCCTCGATTCATTTGCGCACTTCGCAGTCCAGGGGCGTGTGCACGCCCGCGCCCGTCTTCCCGACGCGCCATTAAGTTGTGACCGGACTGTATCGCTATGTCCGAAATCCGATATATGTAGCGGTGGTGACCACGATCTCGGTCAAGCCTTGATCCTCGGAAATGTACCGCTTCTTGAATATGGTGGGCTTGTATGGCTGTTGTTCCATGCGTTCGCGCTGGTTTATGAAGAACCGACGCTAAGCGCGAGGTTTGGTTCCGAGTACAAACTCTACTGCAACGAAGTCCCGAGGGGTTCCAAAGTTCACGGCATGGAGCGGCCCGAAGTCTGTGAAGCGTTAAGAAGAACGAGCTTCTTGCTCTTTGGCGATTGTCGACGTCCTGTGAATCGCCGGGAAAGTAGAGGGCAACGCGAATGCCGGCAGGTCGATGATGTCATCATAGATATTCTGCACGGTCTTGTAGTCCTTGTTTTCTTCCTGCTGTCTACGGCGAAGCTTCTCGGCCAGCCGCTCCGGACTCTTTGCGCGGTGGGTCACAAATGACGCGCTTGCCGTCCCCGCGCAATTCCTGTTCGCATAGTTGCTCGCACAGCTTCGAAGCTCGGCGAAATCGCAAACCCATGCCATTTATCTGGAAAGCCGACATCGATCTGATTCTGGGCAAAGTTCAGCGACTTTGCGGACAGATCACCTGTCCGCGAAGTTTGGACGATATCCTAAACCGTGGACACCGGCATTGCCGACGCAGCGATCCCATATTCGTTTTTGGACGACGTGCTCACGGCGCAGTCCCGAAAAACGCCCTTTCGCCTCGTAAATCTAGTGTGTTGAGTTAGAAAGCACTCTCCACAAAATCGTCGATCTGGGTATGGGAGAAATAGCACATCTTGAGGGATTGGCTGCGAGCGCGATCGGTGGATCCGCATACGGGTGACGCTTCACAAGTTCGTGCCGGTGATCTAATTTTAGTCCTCGATACGGAGAGAAGCTCTGAGATTCAAGCTATTCAATCGGCGGCTCGAGAGGTTCCAAAACGTCTTTGTCGGACCTACAAGCGACACCTTGGATAAGAGCCCTTTGCTTGAGCCTGTATCGAGGAAATGGAAACCCGAATTACGGGAAATTGCCTGGTGGGGAAATCCCGGCGCATGGGGCTACGGCCGGACTGCTTTGGCGCTGCGGCACAGATTTCTCGAGGGCTTACCGGAGGGTGTCGCGTTGGAAGCTCAGCCTGAATACCAGAAAGTGGCGCCACAGTATACGTGGGTTCTAAGCGACAAGCCGGATGGTATCGGGCTCGATCGCGCGGTGGTTGAGAGCAATCTGGAGGTGGACCTGCCCGACACTTCCGACCTATTCTCGATGCCTTTCGGCAAAGGTCGGCTCGTACTGAATACATTGCACATTGCAGAACGCCTGAACTCCGACCCAGCGGCAGACCGAATCCTGAAGAATATTATTAACACGATGAACTGATCGAGGGAAACCAGCCTTCACGAATCATAGTCATCTCTGTTAGGAACAAAGGAGTCATGCATTGCCGCTGGAGAATAAGACAATTATCGTCACCGGTGCGGGAGGTGGCAAGAGATGGATCATAGAAGCGTCTTTCGAACGTTTGAATAACGTTTTCGATGATTTCCCGCCGTTGCGCCGATTCCAGCACCTGGCCCAGATGTCCAGGCCCGCAAGAAGCCTTCAAAAAATAGGATTAGAATCAATGGCTTAGCTGGCGTGGTTGCTCTTTTGGGCAGGATATCTGAGGAGGACATCTGAGGAGCACATCCTCGAGAGTGGCCCCCACTCGTGGCGTCACTCACCTCTCTGAGAGTCAATCCTTATGTCGAGCCGACTAGCAGCGCGATCAAGAAGCGGTTCACCGATTACTCTCAATCGGATTTGGTTCGAGCTCTGCGATCAAAGGGAAACTCGGTGCTCTGTATTGACGCCTTTCAAGCCGGATCGGCGAAAACGTCTCGCGGGGAACTTGGCAAGTATTTCCTCACGTTCAATCGAAGTGACGACATGAATCGAGTGCAGGATATCCTCACGGCAATTTCATTTCTGAAGACAAAACAGGCGCCGATGTTCACGTCGAGGAATCGGCCGAGCTACGATATGGCGTCTCTTCGCGGCCGCTGTATCTCCCGTTCGAGTACATCTCGATTCGCACGCAGACGCTTTCGCTGGGACCGACGATGAGATGCCACGCCAGTTCCCGGGACCGGGCATTCAGAAGATAGGCGGTGTCCAGACCGCAATTGCGATTCTGCAAGCCGGACGGTGAATGAATCCGATGGAATTGTACGCGCATCCAGCATCGCATTCGATAGGCGCAGTATAATAACTAAATCTGCCGCTGATTAGCGTCCTGAACATGCGTCCCACCGACAGACGTGACGTGATTGTCGATTTGGTCCGTGAACATGAACGCGTGACTGTCGATTTTCTCGCCCACCAATTGACAACCTCTTGTGAAACCATTCGGCGAGATCTGACCGAACTGGCGGCTCGGGGCCTCATACGGAAATTTCATGGCGGCGCCACACTGCCGGATCTCGCCGGCATAGGTCTTAAGGCAGAAGGATCCTTCCAGGCCCGCATGCAAGAGAATCTGCGTGAGAAGCGGGCGATCGGCCGGCGCGCCGCTGCCCTATTTTCGCCTGGCGATACGTTGTTCATTGACACCGGTACGACAACGGTGATTTTCGCCGAAGAGCTTGCCAGGCTTTCGCGCCTGACGGTTATTACGAACTCGCTTTCCATCGCGCAGACGATCGCCCGTGGCGAAGGCAATCGCGCATTCCTCCTTGGTGGTGAATATAGCGATGATGCCAGCGAAAATCTCGGCACGCTAGCCGTGGAACAGGTTTCGCGCTTTCACGCCACCTACGCGGTTCTCACGGTGGGCGCCATCGAACCGGATGGCATCTTGGACTATAACCTCAATGAAGCCGAAATTGCCCGTGCGATGGTCTCGCAGTCCCGTCATGTAACGGTTCTTGCCGACTCGGCGAAGTTCGGCCGCAGCGCGCTGTTTCAGATCTGCCCACTTGGGGCTATTGACCGGCTCGTGGTGAACGGTGCGCCTGAAGGCGCTATGGCGGAGGCTCTGCGGACAGCGGAGGTTGAAGTGGTCGCCGATGGGATCGTAAAGATTGCCTGAGCGGATTTTAGACCGCTAATACACTCTGGAACCTGGGATCTTGGGCCGTCGTATCAAGGTCGACGTGATCGTCATTCTTGTCATTCCGCAAATCAGCTTGTCCGGCAAAAGGCTGGCGGGTGCCATTGTTGTCCTCGCTCGAACCTACTGCGCTGCCGTCTTGGTACCGGAAGTGACATGAGCTGCTTGTTCAGGAGTGACGATTGCTCGCATCCCTGCTGAAATTACTTCCTGCGCGTGGAGGCCGTCGCGGTGGCTGATCGGAAAAGGCGAATTTGTGCGGCAGGCATCAATGAAAGCGGCCAACTCGGCTTTGTATGCGTCGCCAAAGCGATCCATGAACTCGGGCACTGGCTTCCCATAGCTGCGCATTGCAAAGCTCTGATGAGCGAGTGGCTCCTTGCTACCGCGGCGAGCGTAAGCTTCCACCACGACTTCCGAAACATTCTGTTCGAATCGCCCTACGTGGATCTGGCCTTCTTCGCCGAATATCAAAGTCTCGACGCGATAACCTGAGACATGATTCCGGCTCACCTGCACCTGCGCGGTCATCTCATTTTCGAACCAGAGGTAAAGTAGCGCGTCGTCGAAGTCCTCCTGACAGGCCGTGAGCCGATGGCTGTATATGCGTGATCCGATTGCCAGCGCGGAATGGGGCATTGCCCCCGTGAGCCAGAGGATCTCGTCGACATTGTGAACGGACATATCGGGCAAGATGCCGCTGCTCTGATAGCCATCCGGCGCGGGATTTGAATCTTCGAGTGCTGAATAGATTTTGAAGATGCGTCCAATGAGGCCGCTCTCCATGAGTCGTTTGGCGTACTGGAGCGGCGCATCGAAGCGGCGCTGGAAAGCGA
>DATNAF010000341.1:0-3321 GCA_035572845.1 Terriglobales bacterium | reverse complement strand
GTAGTGTTTTAGTCTTTCCCGAAGGCCATCACACTACGGACGGCAAAATGCGCCCGTTTCGCGCCGGCGTAGGACTTCTGGTGAACGATTTGAGCGTTCCCGTCGTCACCATGCGCATTGATGGGCTCTTTGAAGTGAAGCACGCAGGTAAAAGGATGGCGCGTCCTTACCAGATAAAAGTGCGGCTCGGCTCACCAATCGAGTTCAAGCGCGGTACTGATCCCCAGCGTATTGCTGATCAACTTAGAGCCGCAGTAGAGCAGCTCTAAGTACAACTTCCACAGTTTCAACAGCTTATCCACAAGCTGCCCGGCAAAAGCTACAGCGTTCCCTGTATGGACTTGATAAGCACTGCGTTGGCGCGCGGCAAATCCTGTTTACCGGAGCACAGCCTGAGCATTCAGAGCGCCTGTGCTGCTTGCCAGAATAGCAAGTGCGACCAGAGTTGATGACGCGAGAAGTACTTTTCGCAGCGGCAACTAATCCTCTGGCAGTTGCGGTTCCTCGCAATACCACCTGCGTTTCCTCGCCAGCATCCTAAATTTGCCTCAATCAAATTTGTGAAGGAGAACAATTATGGCGCGCACCTCGGCATCCTCCAGACCACTTACCGATCACGACGAAATTCGCCGCTGGGCAGAAGAGCGCGGCGCGAATCCTGCGTGCATTCGCGGCACTGGAGACAATAATGACATTGGCATGATTCGGCTCGATTTTCCTGGTTACAGCGGTGAAGGCAAGCTCGAAGAAATCTCCTGGGACGACTGGTTCGATAAGTTCGACGAGAGCGGCCTTGCCTTGCTGGTGCAGAACAAAACTGCTCGCGGACAGAAAAGCAATTTCAACAAATTGGTGAGCAGAGAAACCGCAGGATTGTCTGCTGTTGGAGCTTCGACGAACTCCCGCAATCAAAAATCGGGCCGCAGATATCGGGCTGAAGACGGCAACCGCGCGTCGGCCGGCTACTCGGAACGTGACTCTGACACCAGCGGTGATGATTTGGAATTGGAAGAAGTAGACGTTGAAATTGAGGCGTCGCAGCCGGTGCGCAGGAGCGCAGCTAGTAACTCCCGTAGACGGCAGAGCGGGCGTAAACGTGCGACAACCGTTCGCAGCCGTCGCTCAAGCACCGTGCAAGGTTCCAGCTCGCAGCGTGGACGCAGCAGCAGGCAGAAGGGCCGCACTGCGTCGAGCAAAAGAGCTCGGCCCGCTAGCAGCGCGCGCACCAAGGCTAAAAAAGCCCCGGCGCGAGTGACAAGCTCTACATCACGAACCACGCGCGGCCGCAGCAGCGGGAGAAAACGAGCCGCGTAAGCAGCCTGGGTTAGCTCGCAGGCCGACGGGAACATAGTTCTTGTCGGCCACTTTCTTTCTTGCTGGTAGAACGTATCGAAAGCATCTGCTATTCAATGCTTTCGCCGCTCTTCCGACTGAGACTCTGGTTCGGACCGTCCAGCTGCTCTCATCTATCGCCAGCTACTCCTCGCACCGACTCGATCAACTTGGCTGAATCGTATCCCACCCCATCCTTGAACACCGTCTCGACATTCTCAATGTCGTCAATTTTCTGTGACGGATCTCCCTTTACGACGATCAGGTCGGCCTGCTTGCCGGCCGCGATTGTCCCAATCTTCTCCGCGTCGCCAAGATATTGAGCGCCGTTGTATGTAGCAATGTGGATCGCTTCCAGCGGTGTGAATCCTGCTTCGACCAGCAATTCCACCTCGCGTTGATCGCCAAAACCGGCCAGGTCTCCGCCAATGCCGGTGGGGTCTTCGCCAGCCAGCAATGTTCCGCCCTGTTTCACGAACTCCCGCTCGAACTCCATTTCTTTTTTAAAGGCTCCGGCCATCGGCGAGATCTCCGTTCCATAGTTTTTCTTTAATCGGGCCGTGTCGCCCATGCGTGCCTTGTTGATCAGGAACCGTTCGCGCGCATCCGGTGACAGCGCTTCTAACACTCGCGGCTGAATACTCGGACGGCCGGGCACTTCCACCTCGAATACCGGGAGTGTCGATGTAATTGCGACTCGCCGCTTCACCAAATCAACGATCATGTCGTGAACCGGGCCAGACTTTACGTCCAGGTCGGCGAGAAAACTCATGTCTTTCGGTGTGTTCGGGCATTCACCCGGCTTCTTCCACGGGAAAAATTCTGTGTCCACCAGCAGCCCGTGCTCGAGATCATCGATGCCGAGCGCCGCCGCTTCGCGAAAACCAATGGAACACAGATGCCCAGTGACCTTGGCGCTACGATGATGCGCAGCCTTAATCGCGGCTGAAAGCTCATCGTCAGTCAGAAAGTTGTAAGCCTTAAAATTGTCGACACCTTCATCCAGCCAGTAGTTCACCATGCGGATCGCTTCATCCGAATTGCTCAGTTCGAACAACTGCAATGCGAATGTCCCTTTGCCCTCAAGATACGGCCCGGTTGCGTGGATCTTCGGCCCCGGCAGGGAACCGTTATCGATGTGCCGCTTAATCTCAAGATCGGTGTAGGGCTCAATCGAGCCGGTGGTGCGCAGTGTAGTCACTCCGGCGGCAAGATATAGGCGCGGAAAGCTGAAGGCCATCTCCCCGAACACCGCTCCGCCCATCGGATAGAACATGTGGTCATGCATCCCGACCAGGCCAGGCATGACCGTGTCGCCGCGCAGATCAAGCATTTGTGCGTCTTTGGGAACGCTGGCCGAAGCCGCATCGCCGACTGACTGGATTTTGCCATTTGCCAGAACGATAGTTTGATCGTCGCGCGCCGGTGCGCCGGTGCCATCGATCACTCGCACGTGCTCAAGCGCGACCACCGGCGCATCCACCTTAACGAACTGCTTCACTTCCGGCGAAAGTGTTTGAGCCTCTGCCAACGAGCATGCCGCGATAATTAAAACCCAGAACAGATTACGCATCTTTCCTCCAGAGCTGCCGCGCAGGATTGTACCCGGAAATGGAAATTAAAACTTTTCGCCGCCGAAGTGGGGAGAAACAAGCAACTGCAGCAACGTCCTGATTCAGCCCACCCGCCTGTTAAAATCAATGCTCACGCCCTAATCATGGATTCCCAACACATCCGCAACTTCGCGATCATAGCCCACATCGATCACGGCAAATCTACGCTGGCTGACCGACTGCTGGAGTTGACGGGCTCACTTACTGCGCGGGAGATGCAGGCGCAGGTGCTTGATTCGATGGATTTGGAGCGGGAGCGCGGCATTACGATCAAAGCTCATGCTGTGCGGATGATGTATCCGGCGCGGGATGGCGAAATTTATCAACTTAATTTGATTGATACGCCGGGCCATGTGGATTTTTCTTATGAAGTTTC
>DATNAF010000340.1:0-12391 GCA_035572845.1 Terriglobales bacterium | reverse complement strand
ACCAGGCCTTCGATGCCCTGCTCCAGCTCCACAAACGCGCCGTAGTCGGTGACCGAGAGGATGCGGCCGCGCACCTGCGCTCCGATGGGGTAGCGCTCAATGGCGTCCAGCCACGGATCGGGCGTGAGCTGCTTGAATCCCAGCGAGACGCGCTGTTTGTCATTATCAAATTTCAGAACTTTTACCTGTATCTGATCGCCGACATTCACCAGGTCGCGTGGGTGGGTGAGGCGTCCCCAGGACATGTCGGTGATGTGCAGCAAGCCGTCAATGCCGCCCAGGTCAACGAACGCGCCGTACTCGGTGAGGTTCTTCACGACTCCAGTCAGAATCGTGCCTTCTTCGAGATGCCCTAGCAGTTGGGAACGTTTTTCGGTTTGTTCCTGCTCGAGAAGTTGTTTGCGTGAAACCACAACGTTGCCGCGCTTCTTATTGAGCTTAACGATGGCAACATCGAACGATTGCCCCTTTAGCGCGTCGAGGTTGCGGACTGGTCGCAGGTCAATCTGCGAGCCGGGTAGAAATGCGCTGGCGCCGAGAATATCGACGGTGACGCCGCCTTTGGTCCGTTCCATGACCGTGGCCTTGATCGGCTGATTATCGGTGTAGGCCTTCTCAATCTCGTCCCAGGCGCGCAGCTTTTGTGCCTTCTGGAAAGAGAGTTTTATGTATCCCTCTTCGGTTTGACCCTTGTCGCGCACCACGTGGATCTCGTCGCCAGCTTGAACCTTCGGCTTGCCGTCGTGGTCCATGACTTCGGCAATCGGCACCATGCCTTCTGACTTGGCGCCGATGTCCACCACAACATGAGTTGAAGTGAGCTTGATGACCGTGCCCTTCAGCACATGATCGTCACTCTCGAGTTCTTCGCTTTCGGTGGTGAAGCTTTCGAGCGCAGAGGCAAAGTCATCGGCGGCAGGCTTCTGCTCGTCCGCGTCGGCGGAATGTTCAGTCTGCGTGTCGGGTGCTTGCTGCTCGGTGAGGGTTGAAGTGGAGGAGTCGGAATAGTGATTATTGGCGTCTTCGAACAAAGTCATTGCCTCTCAGCGGTGTCAGAGATGCGGGCTGGCTAGCGAACGGCTGGTTGGGTCTTGCTTGTGTTTGCCCAGTTTATGTTTGGCCCACCCTGGCGGATGGACTTAAATGCCAGCAGTCGTAAAGATCGAACCCGAATCTCAAAGGGAACACTTCGACTATAGCAACCGCTCGGAAAAGGTGTCAATCGAGGAAAAATTGGGGAATTTTGTAATTTGGTAATTGGGCAATTTCTCGGAGGGTCTCCGGTTTGCCGGCGATCTCGGATTGCTTCTGTGAGGTCTGCGCTTAAAGGCTTTTAAACGCGCGTAAGGAGGAATTGTGAATTAAATTACCCAATTGCAAAATTACAAAATTACAAATTGACTCGTTTCCTGATAGCCTCCGTTCGATGGACTACATCTTCACCCCCTGGCGATACGCGTACATCACGGATGCTGCAAAGACGGACGGCAAATCTGGCCAGTGCATCTTCTGCGACCTGCTTAAGCTGCCCGACCCTGAGGCAAAAATCGTCTATCGGGGAAAGCATTGCTTCATTATTCTGAACAGCTTTCCCTATACATCCGGCCATGTGATGGTAGTGCCGTTCGCTCATCTCGACGAACTGCAGAAACTGCCCGAAGCCGCAGCCACCGAAATGATGGCGCTTTCGCAGAAAATGGAGGGCGTGTTGCGGAACGTTTACTCGCCGGACGGTGTCAATTTAGGCATGAATATTGGCCGCGCCGCCGGGGCCGGGGTGGCGGGGCACGTACACATGCACGTTTTGCCGCGCTGGGTGGGGGATACGAACTTTATGACTACGGTTGCAGAAAGCCGAGTGCTGCCGGAAGCACTGGAGGAGACGTACCAAAGGATCAAGGAAGCGGTGGAGCGTAGCTGAATTACGAGCATTGCAATGCGCAACCGTGCACGTGCCCAGGAGAGGTTCTATGAGCCGAGTTTCACTGGAGTGGCCTCGCCGCATTGTATTAAGTCGTAAAGGCTTCGATACGACTGCCGGCGGCGGTCCCAGTCCCATCTTGGAAGATGGCGCTATGGTAAGTATGCCTATTCCTGATAAAGATACGAAAATTTTATTCGAGAGCATCCGCTATGCCAGTCGTCATGGAAATACACTAGCCGATTTTCTTCCAGTTCTACATTCCGACTATAAAGAAAGTTCCGAAGTTCATCTGGATCCAGATCTCCGGAGGGACGCACTCGAACGACACTTGTTGGCGACCACTTTTCGGCCAAACTGGCGGGGCACAAGCTCATTTGGATAATGAACAAGTTGGGGTTCACAAAGATGATGTTGACTTATTCCTCTTCTACGGCTACTTCAGAGCTGTCGGGCCGAGTCACGTAAAAAGCGGAGCATTCCGAGAGGGGCACGTGATCTTCGGATGGTTGCAAATCGCTGAGCGCTATAGGCGCGAGGACTGGAACATTCCTAAATGGGCCTCCTATCACCCTCATCTCTCTTCTCCTCCTTGTGAACGGGTTTGCAAGGATTTAGAGCGACGAAGAAGGAAGGGCAACAACAACACAGTTTTTATAGCGCGCGATTTTCTCAGTTTTCTGCCGTCCATCGAAGGGGGAGGAGTGTTTCCGGAATTTGACGGCAGACTATGTTTGACCGCGAATCCTTCCAAAAACACAGGCCGCTCGTTTTGGCGGGAAGATCTGCCCTTTCTTCAAGAAAGAACACGCCATAGGCAGGAGCACATAATAAAAATCAGCCCCAGAGCTGATACCGATGTCCAGAAATGGCTGATGGAGGTTTTTGCTTGCCTCGAATCGAGCGGCCGATAGCTTTTGGCTTCTCAAGTCCCGAATTTATTAGGTCAATAGATCCTTCATCTCTTTCTCATCAATTACATTGACCCCCAACTCCTTCGCCTTGCCGAGTTTCGATCCTGCGTCAGCGCCGGCAACCACGTAATCGGTCTTTTTGCTGACTGATCCGGCGACTTTGCCACCGGCGTCTTCGATGAGTTTTTTGGCTTCGTCGCGGGTGTAGTCGGATAGGGTTCCGGTGAGCACGAAAGTTTTGCCTGTGAGCTTGGTGCCGCGTTCTTTCTTTTTGCCTTTCAACGTCAGGCCGGCGGCGCGTAGTTCATCGACCAGTTCGCGATTTCTTGGCTCGACGAAAAATTCGACGATGCTCTTCGCGATCCGCGGCCCAACTTCTTCGACTTGTTGCAATTCTTCTTCGTTGGCTTTTTCGAGAGCGCTAATGTCGCCGAAATGCTCGGCGAGGAATTGCGCGGTGCGCTCGCCTACGAAGCGAATGCCTAGTCCATAGATCACGCGCTCAAGCGGAAGCTTTTTGGAATTTTCAATTTCGTGAAGGACATTGTCGGCTGATTTGTCGCCCATGCGTTCAAGGCTGAGCAATTGCGCTTTCGTCAGTTTGTAGATATCGGCAATATCTTTTACTACGCCGCGATCGGTGAGCTGCGTGACCAGCGCATCGCCCATGCCATCAATATTCATCACCCCGCGTGAAGCAAAATGCAGAATGGTCTCGCGCAGCTTGGCCGGGCACTTCTGGTTCACGCAGCGATGATCGGCCTCGCCTTCGGCGCGCACGACATGTCCGCCGCAAACTGGGCACTTGTCCGGCATGTGAAAAGACTTATGTCCGCGCGGGTGGTCTTTGTCGTCAACCACGCGCGTGACTTTCGGAATGACGTCGCCGCCGCGCTCAACTTCAACCCAGTCACCGATCTTCACGCCCAGGCGTTCAATCTCGTCCATGTTGTGCAAAGTGGCGCGACTCACCGTGGTGCCACCGATGGGAACAGGCTTGAGTTCCGCTACTGGCGTGAGCTTGCCGGTGCGTCCGACCTGTACGTGGATGTTTTCGATTTGCGTGATTCCGCCGCGTGCGGCGTATTTGTAGGCGATTGCCCAGCGCGGGGCTTTGCCGGTGAATCCTAGCTCGCGTTGCAGGGCGGTGCTGTTGACTTTGATTACGACACCGTCGATTTCGTAGGGCAGGGTTTCGCGCTTCCCTTCCCATTCATTTATGAACTGCAGAATTTGTTCGAAGTCGGTCGCGAGAGCGCGGCGAGGGTTCACTTTAAAGCCTGCGTCGTCGAGAGCGCTGAGGGTTTGCCAGTGGTTCGGAAAGACAGTAGTTGCACGGGCGGGGACGCCCGTGCCCCCATACCCCTCACGGTTCGTGGGGCGACGGGCGTTCCCGCCCGTCTTAGCCTGGGGACTCGCAATCAGCATGTAGGCAAAGTAATCCAGTCTGCGCTGCGCGGTGATGCTGGGCTCCAACTGCCGCACCGTGCCCGCAGTGGCATTTCGAGGATTGGCGAACTGTGAGAGCTCCTGCTTCGCCCGCTCTTCATTCATCTTTTTGAACGACGCAATTGGCATCAGCATCTCGCCGCGGACTTCGAAATCGAGCGGAATGCCGGCTTTCTTCAACTTCTCGCGAGAAACCGACAGCGGCACGGAGCGCACGGTGCGCACGTTCGAGGTTACGTCTTCGCCGGTCGAGCCGTCGCCACGCGTGATGCCGCGCACCAGCTTGCCATCTTCGTAGCGCAAAGCCAGCGACATCCCGTCCAGTTTCAGTTCGCAGACGTATTCGATGTCATTGCGGCCGCTGAGTTCATGCACGCGGCGCTCCCACTCGCGCAACTCTTCTTCGCCGTAAGCATTGTCGAGCGAGAGCATGGGCGCGGAGTGCGGAACTTTAACGAAGCCCTCGCGCGGTTTGCCGCCGACCCGCTGTGTCGGAGAGTCAGGCGTGATCAGCTCAGGGTGCGCGGCCTCGAGCTTTTTAAGCTGGTTCATCAGCCGGTCGAATTCGGCGTCGCTGATTTCGGGATCATCGAGCACGTAATAGCGATACTCGTGATTACGAATCTGATCGCGAAGAGAACTCACATCGATATCTTTGCTGGCGGCGTTCATCGTTCGCGATAAGTCAGAAGTAAGAAGTAGGAAGTCAGAAGTAAGAAGTCAGAATGCAAAGTAAGATTTCAGATTGAAGATTGTAGATTGCAGAATATAAAACCGTCGAATTAAATCTGATTCTCACAAATCTGAAATCTACAATCTCAAATCTGCAATCCGACCCAACTTCTGCATTTTGACTTCTGACTTCTGAATTCTGAATTCTGACTTCTGACTTCTTCCTTCTGCATTCTTAGCTTCCCGTCTTTCCCAGAAACATCGGCCACAGGCGATCGCCGATGACCGCATAAATGTTGAATGCCGTGCCGCTGTCGCGGGTAGCACGAAATAACAACTCTCCGCGCCCGTCGCCGTCAACGTCCACTGCGTCAATAAATTCAAATTTCGGAATTACGTCCAGGTGCTGGTTGTCCGTTGTCTGGGCAAAAACTTTATGTAGCTCACCGTAAATGTCTTCGCGCGCCACCAGCGCAGTCGCGTATTGCAGCGGAATACGGGCGTTGGGGACCGTCGCATTCGCCGTCAGAACCAGCACCGGCTCGTTGCTGCTGGTGAGGTCAAAGACGTGCATCTGCACGTCTTGAAGGTCGGGCGTTATCGCGGGACGCGCCACTTTTTTGGTGGACTTTACAGTCGGTTCCGTGTCAGCCATTACTTGTTTTGCTCGCGCCCGAACTTCATCTGCCGCCATGCTGGTCATGGTTTTCAGAAATTTCTGTTCTTCCTCGGGCTTCAGTTGGTATGTGTATGGCCGCGGCTCGGCGCCGTCACTATCAGAAACGGCTGGGATGAATTGAATCGGCCCCTTCAGGGGCTCGTCTGCGTTGCCGGTTTTCGTCTGTTCGTGCGTAGTGTCAGAAAGTGGTTGACGGCGCAGCATCGGACGGTCGGGCGCATTGACGGAGTCTTGCGAGTCCGAACTTTTCGCGCTCGAGGTGGAACTGCCAGAATCATTTTTTGGCGTATTCGAGGAAGTCGCAGGCGGAGTTTCCTTCGGCTGCGAACCAGAGGGGTTTGACGCTGCAGGCGGGGCCTGCGCGGGAGCCGACGAAGCAGGTGCAGACGAAGTCTGATCGCCCGATGACGGCGCGCGTCTCAACTTTGGCGGTCCGCTAACTTCTTCCGGGGCCTTGTAAGCTTTTTTTGCTGCTTCAGCTCTGTTGCGTTCCGCATCAGCCTTGATATCGGCAGTGCTGCGCCATTTTCCGTCAGCTAGCCAGCCATCATTCTCTGACATTGCTCCGGACACGGTAAACAATCCCTGAGAGACTCCCGATTTCAGCGCCTCATAAACTGTGTCGGGTTGCAGCGCCATGGGCACGGGATCCGCTTTGTAGGCTCCGGCGTCATAAAATTTCCCGTCGATCATGATGGTCACCGGAACCAAATGCGCTTTCCCATTCGCAGCCAGTTGGAGCACTCCCACCGCCCGCGGGCCTTTGCTGATTTGACGCTTCTTGGAATACTGCGCGAACACCGGCACGCAGGCAGCGAGAGTCAGGACGCAGATGACGGCCGACACGGCTTTGCGGTATAACCGTTTGCGACAGGTGATTGGAGAGGCCCCAATGGAAATGCCCATAGAAGTCAATGATAAAGCCCCGGAGTTCACTTCGCTTGACCAGAACGGCGAGAAGATCTCGCTGAAAGATTACAAGGGAAAATGGGTGGTGCTTTATTTCTATCCTCGCGCCGACACTCCCGGGTGCACGATCGAGGCTTGTAGCTTTCGCGATTCGTTTCGGAAAATAGAAAAGACAAGCGCTGTTGTGCTCGGCGTCTCCCCAGACCAGCCGAAAGCTCAAAAGAAATTTGAAGAAAAATACGATCTGCCGTTCACGTTGGTGGCCGACGCCGATAAAACCATTTGCAATGCCTATGGCGTGATGCAGGAAAAGAATATGTATGGCAAGAAAGTGATGGGCGTGGCCCGCACTACGTTCATCATCGGGCCGAACGGAAAGATCAAGCATATCTTCCGCAAGGTGAAACCCGAAGGCCACGCGGATGAAGTGCTGGAATACTTAAAAGAAGCGCACAAAAACGCAGCGTAAATAAATGATCCGCCGGTGGGGCCGGCGGATCATTAGCAGCTAATCAGAACTTAGCAGATGGATTATTGCTGCAATTGGATCGTACCCGAGGTGTTGGTGCCCGGGTCAACTTGCAACAGGTAAGCTTGAGATCCGGAAACTCCGTATCCCACGAAGTCTATCCCATTCCCACCGCCACTCACGGTTCCGGTAAAGCGCCCTCCGTTGCCTACCTGATACGTGCCTGCCATAGCGCCAGGATTCGAGGCGCCGCTGCCGGACTGCGAAGCGTTTGCCAGTTCAACCAAGGTCAACTTGCTTGAACCATCAAACTGCAGAGTGCCGATGCGGGCCAGTCCTTCGGGAACGCTGTTTATCGCATCCATGCCATTCATCAGTAACGCGAACTGCCCCTTAAATGTCGCCGCAGAAAAGGAAGTGCTGGTTTGCAGATCGGCGGTGCCGTCCTCAGCGCGAGTTGTTAAATTATCGAGGAAGAAGGCACGTGTCGGGCTGACCATCCAGAAGATGACTGGAACGGATGTGCCGGACTCATTAAAAGTGATCAGCACGCGTCCCTGTGGCGACGGATTGTTGGTGCCAGTCGTGGCGGCTCCGGTGAAGGTTACGCCTTGCGAGTTGTTTTGTCCTTCTTGCATCGCATCCAGTTGTCCGGCGCTGATGGATGCACCGCTGCCGGTAAACTCACCTACTGTAGCGACATCATTGTTAAATTGAAAATCGTCGCCGCTGCTTCCGAACGCGTAAGTTCCTTGGAGGCCGGTGCCCACTGCTCCGGTCTGCAGTTCGGCGCTGCCCGAACCAACTGCTCCGAGATTACTTGCCAGAACAACAAACTTCGAACTGTTCACAATGTAGTAGAAGAAATTCGTGGTGTACGGCGAGCTATCAGTAAAACTGCCCGTCCCTGCTCCGAGGCTGGTGGGAGTATTGAAGGTTCCGCCGGTTAGGGTCAGCGAATTGGAGCCGACAGGAAACAGGTTTTGATCCATGCTGCCACTGCTTAATGAACCACTAGCTATGGTGAAAAAACCAACTTGGGACGCGGACGTGGAGTTCTGCGCGTCGACCTCCTGATGTATACGAAACACAAACGTGCCGCTAGGGGCGGAGCTGATTGCGGTCGCAGTTTGTAGTTCGGCGGTGCCGGTGCCGGAAGCAAAGGCATCGGCTTCCATTAACTGTGCCTGCGAAGTGCTGGCCAGCGTTACTGCCAGGCTGATCTGCGATACGCCCGCGAGCGTTCCCAAGCCCGTCGATCCGAGAAGTATTTGACCGGTGCCGTCGTTTGCAATGGTGTAGGTGCCGGTGACTGACGCACTGCTCTGGATAGCGCCACTGTTGTTCGGGTTGGCAAAACCATCGATTCCGCCAGTAATGTTCCCGTTCCCGTCCGCGGTAATGACCCCGGCTTCGCGATAGGGAGTGCCGTCGAACAAGATTCCGCGCATCTCGTAGACATATGAGCCCTTGAAGCTCGCGTTGGAGTAATTTCCGGTCGGGTGAGGAAGAACTACGCCGGAGCCACCGCAACCGACGGCGACGGCCAGGGAAGCAACTCCTGCCAGCAAACCCGATATCTTCAGAACTCTTGAAATAAGCAAAGCACACAGCTCCTTCTAATTCGCCTAAGCCTTACCGAACGCGGCGAAATACCTGTGAATGAGGATCTACTCCGAATTTTAACCCTGTGTTTAGAGGAAAGTTGTTTCTGGGAAGTTAATTGATAACCGAAGTCACCCGAGTCGAAGTAAAAGAATAAAGCTACTACTCGACAGCTATTTTTCTGGGCAGAGTCGTCACAGCAGATCTCGCCGCGAACAACTGCCGCTGCCACACGAACACACGATATGCCAGCAGCACGGCCAATACGGCGCCGTACTCGAGCGGCTTGTGGATGTCGGCTTTTACCAGCCATAAATAATGGATTACCCCGGCGATCGCGCTGAAATAAATCAAACGGTGCAATGCCTGCCAGCGTTTACCACCCAGTCGCCTGATCCAGCCCGTGGTGGAAGTGACCGCCAGCGGAATCAGCAACACGAACGCAAGAAATCCGACCGTGATGTACTTGCGTTTTACGATATCCGCGAGGATCTCATGAACATTAAAAAACTTATCCACCCAAAGGTACGTCGCGAAGTGTAAACATCCGTAAAAAAAGGCAAACAGGCCCAGCATGCGACGAAATTTAACCAACGCCGGCACACGCAACAATTTTCGTAACGGGGTAATGGCCAGAGTGATAAGGAGAAAACGCAGCGTCCAATCGCCGGTACCGTGTTCCAGAGCTTCAACCGGGTTGGGGCCCAAGCCGACGCCCCAATTGGTCATATCCGTGGGATGAGCGCCAAAGAACCTCCACGCCAGTAATCCCAGCGGAACCAGGCAGAGGATGAACACGGCGACTTTGAAAATGCGAATCATTCTGCAGCGGTAGGCAACGACTAGTAATTCTTCGCCAGATCCATTCCGGAGTAGAGTCCGGCTACCTGATCATAGCCGTTGAACATCAGGGTCGGACGCGGCCGGAACTCACCCAATCGATGCTCGCTGGCCTGGCTGTGGTACCGCTCCACATTGGGATTCACGTTGGAATAAAAACCGAAGTCGTGGGGATTGGCTTCGTTCCATGTCGTGTTGGGTTGGTGCTCTACGAAGCTGATCTTCACAATGGCCTTCGCGCTCTTAAAGCCGTACTTCCATGGCACGATCAACCGCAACGGCGCGCCATCCTGATTGGCGAGGCTTCCCCCATACATTCCGAAGCAAAGCAGGGTCAACGGATGCATGGCTTCATCCATGCGCAGCCCTTCCGTGTAAGGCCAATCGAGCATCCTCTGCCTTTGTCCCGGCATTTGGCCGGGATCGTTGATAGAAGTGAACTCCACGAATTTTGCCTTGCTCAAAGGCTGTGCGCGTTTAATTACTTCGCTCAAGGAAAATCCAATCCAGGGCACGACGATCGACCAACCCTCTACGCAGCGCAGCCGATAAATCCGCTCCTCCGGAGGAGCAAATTTCAAAACTTCATCGAGGTCCCACTTAAGTTTCTTCGGTACTGCACCGCCAATTGAAACTGTCCAGGGATGGCTCTTAAAATTTTTAGCGAGACTTGCCGGTTCGTCTTTCTCTGACGAAAATTCGTAATAGTTGTTGTAATGAGTTACGTCGTTCATCGGCGTGATCTTCTCTGTAGTCGAGAACGGACTCTTCTGCAGGCCTGTGATCTGGTCGGTTGCCATGGCTTTCTCAGCCGGGGAAAGCAACGTTCCTACTCCCGCGGCGGCGATAGCACTCAACCCAACCCCTGCAAGGAATTTGCGCCGATTCAGATACAAGTCACGTGGAGTAATTTCTGATGGACGCGCATCACTCGGACTCGACGATTTAATCAGCATGGCAAAACACTCCTACTATAGAGACGGCCATTTCTCGCTTTTGGATTTCTATGATTCCTGAAATAGGAAAAAGTTACATCTTGCTGATGCCTTGTTGGCCTTACCGTTGAGTGGCTTTCCTCATTCGGTCAGCCCGAGGAGTTCACACGTCCTCAAGATCAAGTCATGCTGAGCGCCATCGCGTGCCAGAAATTCGAAGCCGTGGCGCAGTCCATCGCGGTAACGCACCAGCGCACGCAACTTAAGTGGAATCCCACCCCCAGGCAAGGTCAATTCGAGGGTAGCTACTTCCCCTGGCTCCAATTGCCCGGTGAGAGTTACACCGATTCCGTCCTGCCCCAGTTCGATGGACCTTCCCCAGAGCTCCAGGGCTGCCGCCGGTCGGAAGACTCTTACTGCGACTCGTACATCCACAGAGTAGCGTGGATAGCGCCGCAGCTTCTTTGGGTCAGTTCGGTTTGCGGTCATCCGTGTAGGAGTCTCTTTTCAAGGATTGACTCCTGACCCCGGAGTCATTCCCATATCTACGATACTTGCCGCAACTAAGCACCTCAAGCCTTGGCACCAGTAAAGTAATAGAAGCGGAGATGATTGAACTTCTGTTCTGTGGCCAGCGTATCCTAGACTTAGGAGTAGCGTATGTTCTGCAACCGCTGTGGCGCTCAATTACAGCCCGACTTTAATCTCTGTCCCAAGTGCGGCGCGCCTGTGGGTGCGAGTACGGCCGTTCCCGCGCCGATGGGAAGATTGCAACGGCATCTCCGTACCTTGGGCATTCTGTGGATCATAGTCGGCGTGCTCTGGGTCATACCATCACTCGTGCTGATGGGTATTAGCCACGCGCCGCATTTAATGATCGGCGATGATATGTTCACCCATGCCTTTATGCCACCCATGATGTTTTCGATGGGCATAGTATTTTTGGCCATTGCCGCTGCGGGAATCTTAGTGGGCTGGGGATTGATGAACCATGAACGCTGGGCTCGGATAACCGCCATCGTGATTGGAATCCTAGTGCTGCTCCATCCCCCCTTCGGAACTGCCCTGGGAATTTATACACTGTGGGTGCTACTCCCCGCCGAGTCCGCCGCCGAATATGATCGAATGACACAAGCCTGACCAGAAGTAACTAAACTGCAGTCGCATCTTGTGCAATTCTGATTTCCTGAAGAAACGGCGGAAAGGTGATAAGCAGCAGCTTTCAATGCATCTGAGTCCGCGTCTAATCTCCCAAGCACTTTTGAAAATTGTTGTGCCATGCCGCTTTTGTGTTTTGCTTGCCCTGGCGATCTCGTCGGTGGCCCAGAGTGCGCCGCCTGCGCATGCTCCTGACGCTCATTCGTTGACCGTTCTAGTGCTGGACGAAAATGGAGTGGCTGTACCAGCAGCTCGTGTGCAGTTGCAGGGGTCGAAATCTCTGAAATGCGAAACTGACCTTACTGGTCATTGCAAACTCGATGATTTGGGTAGTGCTCCCTGGCACATTCGTGTCGACAAAGAAGGCTTTTATGCTTCCGATGTGCCGGGAGTACAGGATTCGGGCACACTGGAAGTGGACGTACATCACCAGGAAGAGGTCCGCGAAAATGTCAATGTTGTGGAGTCGATCCCGGCCATTGATCCTGCACAGGTGTCATCGCAAGAACAGCTCAGTGGCATCAACATTCTGGAAATTCCTTATCCCAACACCCGCGATTATCGTTACGCGTTGAATTACATTCCCGGAGTCATTCTCGACCAGAGCGGGCAGCCACACGTCAACGGAGCGGAAACCTACGAAACACTGGTTCTACTGGATGGCTTTAACGTCACCCAGCCTGCCAATGGCCAATTATTGGTACGCCCGAGCACCGACGCCTTGCGCCAGGTCACAGTCGAAAGCAGCCGTGTCTCGGCTGAATACGGAAAGGGCCCAGCGGGAGTGCTTTCGATCGAAACCGGTATCGGTGATGATCATTTCCGTTATGCCGTGACCAA
>DATNAF010000339.1:0-30987 GCA_035572845.1 Terriglobales bacterium | reverse complement strand
CGTAAGGGGGATCCGAACCATCCGGGGCTGCCCGCATGGCCAAAGTACGACGCGGAGAGAGTACCCACGATGGTGTTTGATACGAAATGCGCCGCCGTGGATGATCCCGACGGCGAAGGAAGAAAGGCAGTGATGGAAACGACGGCAACGGTTTAAGAGCGCGAGTGCGCGCCAGTGCCTCGCGCGCTTTGTAGAAAATAAACTGGTTTAGGTGGAACGAGTTGGGGCGGTGTGGTTGAGCTTTGTTGAAGTTTGTGGACCCGATAGGCTCTTACCGCTACAAAATCGTCTACAGCGTAATCCGTTCACGTGGCCGATGTAAATGGAGTTTTGCAGTCAATCCAATTGTTGACACCGCGGACCGAGCGCGACAGCTCCTACGTCGTACGCTGCGCTGGATTCGCCAGAATAGTACAATCCGAAACCTTGTCGCCACTTTAAGCTCGCTGCATGGAAACGATATGGCGGTAAGTGGGCCATCTACGTACGTTTCGAGCGCATCGGCTATCGGACCAGCACATTATAAAAACGACGCGAATCTAAGTGTGGATCAGGTCTTGATCCTGAGAACGAAGCGTTTCTCATCAAGTCCGCTATCAAACCAAAGAAATCGATTCGCGGGGTTACGACATTAAGATTACGCATTTTTGACACTCTGCGGACAAGCAAGCCAACGTAGTCCAGTAATATCAGCGCTGTGTTCAAGCAAACCGAAAAGTGCCGGAAGAAACCGTTGCAATTTTGCGCGATCGAGCGATGCCTAATTGTAAGTCTGGTTTTTATGGCCCTTCTGTTGACGGTTACAACCAACGCCCAGGAAGCAGTGCCGGTTGTTTCGGGCGGAGTCGGCTTCGTCAGTGCGACGTCGAAGGGCACCACTACGATGCAGCCTGTGATTGCTCCCGTACTGAGCGCTCCCATCGGCGATCGCTGGCTGATTGAATCGCGCGCTGATTTACGTGGATTCGTTTTTCCGCAAAATGGCACCGGTCCCTACCAGGCACAGTTCTTTGACACACTCGAATACGCACAAGTCGATTTTCTGGCGACGAATTGGTTGACGATCTCCGCAGGGCGCTTTCTGACGCCTTTCGACATTTATAATGAAAGGCTTGGGCCTGTCTGGATTCATAAGTTCATCGATGCTCCGATCATCGTGCCAATCGGGACGACACAGGGATACAGTGACGGAGTAATGTTCCGCGGCTCTCTGATTTCGCGAGACAATTACCAGATCACGTATGTCACGTATTTTTCGACGTTGAGTACGATCAACAAGCTCGAATCACAACGATCGGCTGGCGGAAGAACAAGCATCTTTTTTCCGCATAAGCGGCTTGAGATTGGCGCATCCTACGGGAGACTTCTTCAATCTGAGAGAATGAATTTCGAGGGCGTTTTTTTTTCATGGGAGCCACAAGCAGCGGCCTTGGACATCAAATCAGAGTATGCGCACTCGCCACACGGACAAGGCTATTGGTTCGAGACTGGCTACCGCTTGGCAAAGCCGAGCGTCATTTACACCGGACTCGGGCGGTTGGAAGCGATCGGACGCGTGCAGCAGTTCCAGAGGCTCAAAGCAGGCAGCGGCGATTCGCTACCCGGACTAGATACGCAGCGGGTTGATTGTGGAGCCCAATATTACTTTCCGCATGAGGTGCGGCTGACCGCAACCTACGGCAGGCAGTTTACAAAATCTGCCAACCGAAATATTTGGGAGTTCGCATTGACATACCGATTTCTCTTCCCCGCATGGCCTAGGGGCTCGCAGTGAGACGCCATTGGGCATCATTAATGCTGCTTCTATTCTCCGTTGGCTCAATTAGCACCCCGGGAAGTCCTGCAAGTCAGCAGCCTGCTGGAGCCACCACGTCGCCGTCCTCAGCCAACGCAACTGCCGAAGGAGCACAGGTCTGGGCGACAAACTGCGTTCGATGCCACAGTGTCCCCGAAAAAATACCGCCTCGCGAGGTTCGCGCAGTATTGCGGCAAATGCGCATCCGCGCCAATCTCAGCACAAGAGATGAGCAGCTCCTGATCAAGTTCTTGACTCCCTGAAGCGAGCAGCCAGGAACCCTCTCTAACCGGCTTATGGCTTTTTAGCAAGTCTCTCCCGAACCGTTTTGCGCTCTGTCTCTCGACCTTCTGCAAAAGAAATGTCAATGAATGGTCAAATGGTTTCCGCCGACGCGCAAATTGGACGCGTTTGCGCCTCGAGGCGGCAATCTTAGGAGTCCCTTCGTATGCGCCTTCACTTTCCGGCCACCGGTTGCCGAACCCGGCCGAGGCATCCCGCCAGCCAGTGTATGCGCCAAGACTAATGGAAGAGACGACTCGCATCCTTACTCGGGGAGGGGCGGGCGCCTGTTTGCAGCTTCGCACGCAACTTTTGATTGCAGCAATTGTAATCATCTCTGCTTTCGCGGGAGCGATTCTGGTAATTGTGCGCTAGCTATATGGTGCGCTTCGTCAGCAAAGTGGGCAGAGCGTTGAAGCTTCGGTTCGTGCATTCAAAAACGTGCAGATACAGCGAGATGCGGAGCTTTCACGGACCGCATCTCTTCTCGCCGAAATACCGCCGCCCATGGCCGTCATGACGACGCAGCATGCGCCGACGATTCAGTCGGCTGCAGGCCTAACCTCGGCCATTTTTTCGACCGTAGAGATTTCTGACTTCCTAGTCTCACGAACCAGACCGCCAAAAAGCATCGCCGCAACAAGTGCCACCGCCCCAATGACAAACATGACTGGTGGATATCCGAAGCGAGCAAATCCGGCACCTGCCAGAGCTCCCGCAGCCCCCTGTGAGAGTGAAATGACCAAGAACATCAGTGCCGATGCTCCCGCGCGTTCCTCGGGGCGAACGCGGCCCATAAGCAACGCGAATATTCCTGGTTCATTCATCCACTCAAACGCGCTGAACACAGTGTAAAGCGCTCCTGCCCAGAAACCTCCTTGAGCCGCGGCTAAGCATGCAAGTGCAACGCCGGCGGCCATTTGAGTGAATATCACGCCCTTTATCAGACCAATTCGGCGAAATAGCACAGGCGCAATCAGCACCGCACAGACTTGAGATAGCTGTGATAAAGACAGCATCGTTCCGATGCGGCTTACCGACATATTAAAGTGCTGCGAAAAATATGCATTGAAGAACGGTGAGAACCCGCCGGTCACTAAACTCCATACCGCAATGGCCGGAAGAAAACGCCAGAGAAATTGATTGCGGGGATAAAGAGTCCGGCTTCGAACCTCCGTAGTTTTGAGATCGATCCTTGAAACGGGCCAAGCAGCCAGACCAATCAGAGCACAGCCTATTAGCAAGGCACTTTGCTCTGCATGGAGTTGCGTGGTCGTGCTGCCTGCTCCGAGCCAACCTGGTAGGTGCCCTCCTGTGAAACCGCCGAGAATACCTACGGCGATGCCTGAGGATAAGATTACGCTGAACGCGAAAGGCCTATTCTCTTCATTCGTCATTTGTGCTATCGCTGGACAAAGCCCAATAGCCCAAAGCGCGGCGGCAGCGGCTCCGGCAAATGCAAGGGGTATTAGCAGAACAGGCGATGCAATCACCGCGCGCAAGATGGATATGGCGGCAACGATCGGAAAGCAGATCAGCAAAATCTTCCGGAGCCCAAATCGACTCGAAATCGCTCCTCCCAATACTGTGCCGAAAACGCTGCCCAATGCGCCTGCACCGACAATCAAGCCGAGTAGGCGTGCGGTGAACCCCCGATCGAGCAAGTACACGTTATAAAGTAGAAAAAAAATGTACATACCGAGGTCAAAGAGCAAACCAGCGCCGTAAAACATCCAGTAGTTCCGGTTTAGATCTTTTGTTTCCCACCAGAACACCAGACCATGCAGCAGCGTCGGGCAGAAAGCTCGCGCACGGGCTATTGCATGCATCCGAATATGCTGCGCACGTTTCCGGCGAATCGAAACTGTGGCGCGACCTGTTTTTCGAACTGCCTCCCGATCTGCGAAAGCCTCGAGAGAGATCGGCCGATAAGGCAAAAAATGTTTCGTTGCTACGGCACGGAAATCCGCAGCCGATTCAATTAACGCCAACTGCAGCCAGATGCCTGCGCTTGGCCGATGTAATCTGCGATCGAAGACGGCACCGCCAAAACACGCGAACCATTTATCGACTGTGCGGGGGAGCAGTCGGATTTCTTTTTCGGCAGTATCGCTAAGCCCACAGGCGAACATCTGCTTTGCCGCACGAAATGAAATCGCTTCCATGCGGCGAATTTGGGCGTTATGAGATTGAGACCAAACTTCCCAAAAAGCTCCGTTCTCGCGCGCCAGGTGCAAGAATCGCGCCAGCTGATAGAGCTTTGCCGGCGATGTGGCATCTTGCAGACAATCCTTGAGGATTTGAAGGGCGGAATGCCCAAGGTTGTCTTGCAACGAGAGCGCAGGAAACGTCAGGGTATCCAGACAGCGCTCAAGGCGCCGGGCCCAAAACTCTTGCTCAACCTCAACTCCAAACCGAAACGCCCGCCTGTTCCAAAAGCAATGATGCAACTCGATTGACACGGGCATTTCCGGATCAAAAAAGTTCCCATTCCAGTGCCATCCGTTGCGCCTGACGAGAGCCGGGATATGATCGCTCGCGTGTTGGCGGTTGTCTTTGCTCAATTCGTAACCCAAGCTGAAAATTGCGTCACGGGCAAGTTCGATCGACTCGGGGGGACAATACAGATCGATGTCCGATTGCAAATGGAAGCAGGGATGATCAGTAAACCCTGGCCACTGCGCGAATCCCTTGATCACAAGATGCTCGGCTCCGGCTGTATGCAAAACTCGGTTGATTTCGCAGTAATCGGACTTTATGCGCTCCAGTCGCGCTACGTTGTCGGCGATGTAGCGGTCCACTCGTGATTGGACCCACAACGGCATCTGTTCCGCACACGTCTGGCGGAGAGGGATGGTCAAGCGGACAAATTCATGTCCTGTGAGGAGACCTGACCATTCCACGGCTGTCAAAGCGGCCAGTGAACTAGGATCTGCGTCGCTGAACCGCAGGGCAGCTATCGCGGCGCTCGCGTGCAAGGGAAGTTCAAACATCCAGATTTATTCCCGCATGCAGCGGTTCGCCAACCGCTTCTGTGCCGCACGCATTGACCATCATTTCCAATCGAGCGACGGCCTGATCGAGGTCTCGATAACGAAGTTCACAAACCTCCGCGCCGAGCAGTCGCTTCAACGATGCGCGCTGCTCGGATCGAACCTCTTGGCTGCCGTAGCAAATCTCCTGCTCGAACCACGCGAACGCTTTGCGACGAGAGAACGAGACCAGTTCTGCCGGGCCCCTACGGCGATTCAAAAAAACAATCAAGTTCACGGGGCTCTCAGATATCGTTCGGATCTTCGGTATCGTTTGTGTGACAAGCTCAATGGAAAGCTTTCCTGTTATGCGCGGGCTTACGCGCTGATTGAGGAGCTCAGGAAACAAATCGACGGCAGAGGGACGAAACCGAATCTGGTAAGGGTTCCCTATCACCGTGCGACCATTTGAGCGACGAACCAAATTGCTAGAATCATCCGAGAGAAAGGACCAGCCGCTTCGCGCGCATGCATAGGCGAGCGAGGACTTCCCCGCACCAGAATCCCCACACAGCAGAACGCCTTTGCCGCCGAGGTTGACACATGCTCCGTGTATGGGGGTCAGGTACATGGGCACAGCCATCAGCCAAAATGATGATTCGAGAAAGTGATAGCGGAAGTAGGCTCTGTCTGAAATGAGATCTCTGGTCAGCCACCCGTACGAAAGGCCTTCATCTGTGTTTGTAACAACAAAGTTGTGTTCGTCCGCAATTCGGGCAATTAGGTTCCACTGCCCACTTATCTCTGGCACCTGAAAGTTCTTGTTTCGCTTCGCATCCAAAACACCCAGACGCAACTGTAAAGGCGGGGTCGCAAACCGTTTCTTAAAGTTTCCCCAACTCTCATCCGCCGCCACGAGGACCTCTGGTGAATTCGTTGCGATTTCCAAGCTGAACCCTAACGGATGACAGCAAGTTACCAAGGGGAGGTCAAAATCGAAACGTAAAGGATCCTTATGTTGGCGTCCGGCTGACATTTCGGCGTCGATTCTTTCTGGCATCGGTGTCGCGCGCGTTAAGCGCCCACCCACTCCTCAAAAGCTGGCTTTGAGCGCAAGTTGTATTAATCGAGGATTCTCTACGGTAGAGGTGATCGCGCCGAATACTCCGGGACCGGTCGAGCGGTCGCTGACTGGCAACCCAAAATCAGGAGTGTTCGTGAAGTTGAAAAATTCTGAGCGGAATTGAAGCTTCGCCTTCTCGCCAATAGAAAAGTTTCGAATGATGCCCAAATCGAGGTTGTGCTGGCCCGGCCCTCGCACGATTCCTATGCCGCAATTCCCAAAGCCTGTTCCATTTCCAATGGCGGCAGGATCGGTGAAGGCTGCAGGAGTGAAGAAATTGGTCAGCCTGCTCGTGACGGCACCCATCGAGGCTGGATTCGCTCCTGTGCATTCCGCAAGATTCGTGAAGACCAGATTGCCGAATACGGATCCAGCGCTGGAATCGGTGACTGTGATTGGCAAGCCAGATTGTTCGACGACCACCCCTGAAAACTGCCAGTCCGAGAGCGCGCGGCGGACGAATGCGCCGCCCCATTGAGGACGCGGAGTATCGTAGGAGAAACTCAGCACAAAGCGGTTGGTACGATCGAAAGCCGCGGCGCCGTATGATTGCCGTGGCTTTGTCTGGTCACCGGTCGTGAATCCGACGTCGAACGCCGGCGTTTCCTGAACTGTATAATCGAGTGTTTTCGACCAGGTGTAGCTGGCGAGCACGGACAAGCCATTGCCCACACGTTTCGTCAGGCTGTTTTGCAAAGAGTTGTAATTTCCGCTGAATGTCGTTCCGCAGATGTATGCTGCTTGCGCGATTCCCTCGTATGGAACCCGTTGCGCAATATTGTCGAGCGTCGTGGTCGTTTCTCCGTTCACGGGGGTCTGCGGTGTGGCAAGTAGCGCCTGGTTGAATTGCGTGCATCCCGTTAGGTGCGCCATTGAAGAACCGACGTAACCGCTTTCCAGCAAGAGGCTGGGCGTAATCTCGTACTGTATGCCGAGACTGTACTGTTGCGATGCCGGGCTTCGCATAGTTCGTGTGACCGCCGCGACTTTGATGGCGCTGGACGGCGTCCGCGGCAGGAATATTGGATACGCCGAGTTGGGTGGCAGAGGAGGCACAAAGGGCTGCTGCAGAGTCGCGTCTGAATTCTGTGCGCCCTGGAGCATTTGTGTCACAGCGAATGGAGGTTCACCGACGTCCTGTTCTGCGAGGTCGCCTGATGTTCGCTGGTAATACATGCCGTAGCCGCCACGCAGCACAAGTGTTGGATGATTAGAAAGGCGATAGGCAAACCCGAGCCTCGGCCCGAAATCCTTGTAATCCCGATTCCAATAACCTTTGTCCTTCGTGCGCAACACGCCCGCCGGCACTTGCGAATCAAGGTTAGAAGAAACCACGAAGCCACTGAAACTACCTGAATCCGGAACTTGCGATGAAGCGGTCGAGGGATCGAAATTCGAGAGCCGCCCGTCCACCTCGCTGGGCGGACCGAAATATTCATAGCGGATGCCTGCGTTAATCGTAAAACGCGATGTGAAATGAAAGTCGTCCTGAAGGAAGCCGGCGAAATCGGTGTACCGCTCGTTTTTCGGAAAAATGCCAGAAGCTCCGGCGCTTTGAAAGATATTGCTGACTGAGCTGCCATTCTGTTCGGCGCTTTCACCAAGTAGAAAATCTTCGAAGCTGCCCAAAAACAGAAACCCTGTGGTTACGTACGGGACATTGAGAGCTAGCTGGTGACGTTTGACTTCGAGGCCGGTTTGCAGATTATGCCTGCCTCGCGTCGATGAAACGGTATCCTGCCACGTAAAGGTATTCGTATTCTGAAAATAAAGCGGCTGACCGGCCGGACCTATAAAGAAAGATCCGTTGATATCGATCTGCGGCAGGTCGGCGAGCCCCGAAGGTGTTGCTATGCCTGCTTGGACCGCGGTAATCGCATTACTGTTCGTTGAGAAACCATGAAAGCGCATATATCCAAAGCGCGACACATTAATCGTAGCCGGAGAGAATGCGTGCGTATCAGAAAGCACGAGCATGTCATTTCTGTCTGTTTCGCGCGTTCCCCAGCCGGGAACGTTCGCAGCGAACGGCGTAAATGGCTCGTCGGTCTCATCACGTGAATGGAAGTAGCGCGCAGCCAGCTGATTCCGGCTCGACATTCTTTGGTCGAGATTGGTTGTGAACTGGTCTTCGCGATAGCGCAATGGGATGGAATACGTTGACTCGCCTACAGGGAAATTACCATCTTGGGCTGGCAGAATCGTCTGCGGAGTCGGAATCGCGTAGGTGCCATCAGGAAGCTTGAAATTCAGCAGAGTGAGAGCGACAGGATTTATGTTGGACCCATCGGGAGCGACACTGGCTCCGCCAAAAAAAGTGGACTGTCCTGCAAACAGTTGACCCAGCGCCGCGCGTGACCGGTCGTCTGTAAGTGGCGGAAGCAGCGTGGTAACAAGGGATGAAGTGGACTCTCCATTTCTCTGCGTGGTTCCCTGATAGGAAGCAAAGAAATACGTTCGCCACCGCTTGAATGCCGGACCGCCTAAGGTTGCGCCAAATTGATCCTGCTTCTGAACTGCCTTGCGTTGGTGGTTGGCTTTCAGAAAGTAATCGGTCGAATTGAGGACATCGTTGCGCAGAAATTCCCACGCGTTGCCATGAAACTCGTTTGTGCCTGCTTTACTGACCAAGTCTACGTTGGCACCGATTGATCGGCCGTATTCTGCGCTGTACTGAGCCGTTTGCACCTTGAATTCATCAACCGTATCGGGCGCGGGAATTGCAAGACCGACTTCCGACTGAAAGCCGGAAGCGGAATTTTGAGCAATATTATTTGCATCGATTCCGTTGAATTGAAAATTGTTCTCTGTGGTGTTCGCGCCCGCGGCCGAGATGTTGGCCGAGTTGCGGCCGAATTGTGCGGCATTGGTAAGTTCCACTTCTACCCCGGGAGAAAGTCCGAGGATCTGCGTAAAGTTTCGGTTAGCAAGCGGCAAGGCGACGATCTGTTGCGCGTAAACGACATGGCCCAAGCTTGCGCTTTCCGTCTGTGCGATTTCTTGAGACGCGGGCACATTCACTGTCGTGGTTGAGGTGGCGAGAGGCAGGCGGAGATCGATCACCGCCGTCTCGGAGACAGTGATCATCACAGTGTGCACGGTTTGGGATTGAAATCCTAGGGCAGCGACGGTGACCGAACAGGGCCCGGGTGGCAGAAGATAGATTCCAAATGTTCCGTCAGTGGTAGTTGTGGTCTCGCGCGAAACGTCTGCCTCTTGGCACATTACGGTGACGCCCGCCCCGTTTATGGTTGACGAAGAAGGGTCAAAAACAGTTCCGGAAATTGCGCCTGTTCCCGGCGCCTGTGCCTCAGCTGCGAAAGCCGCTGCCGAGAGTAAGATCGCAATCACTAGAATCGCAGAGCGAAGCCGGGTTCGGCGCCACGAAGCGAGGACTGCCAACAAACGGGATCGAGACTGGCATCCAAGAATTACATCCATATCATTCGTGATCTCGCGCACGTGGTTCTCCTCAGAAAACGACCTGCGCATGTTTCTTTCGCGCAGATTGTGATTTTCAATCGAGCGCAGCATGAAGAATGTGCCGCGCAAAGTTGTCCAGAAGTTGTCGCATCGTTGTAAAAACTTCGCGTCGCAGATCAGTTCATCTTGCAGCGACTGTTTCACACGTGAGCCGCATGCACATTACGGCGTCGAATGTGGACACGAAGATTACGGACTTTTGACATAGCCGCGACAATCGCATTTCCAACTCGCACTAGATTTCGTCGTCCAAGCAACGAGGCGTGATCATGTCGCCCGGAACTGAATATGAAAAGCGGTCGCTCGCCAGAAAAATGCCTGTGAAACAGTGCGATGGCCGGTCCACCGAGAATTGCGAACTGATGAAGCGAATGCCGCTGATCGTTATGGCATTGGCGCTGCCTTTTTGGGCGCACGTTGCTCAGTGCCAGGCCGGTACTCAAAATCAGCCTTCTATTTCGGATCTAGAGCGGCGAAATTTAAGCCTTGTAGGAGCGACGGCCGCCCAAATCAAGCAAGTCTTGCTGAACAGTCCAGGATTGATGGTTGAACTAAAACGATGGATCGCAACGAATGCCAGCGATCACGGCCAAATCATTACAAACTCCGATCTGTCGGAAAGTGCGATTTACCAGCGCCTGGAGAACGATGCCGAGTTTCGGTCAGCTGCTACCTTAATCCTGCAGCAATACGGTTATCTCATGCCGCAGGTAGATCCCAGCTCGCCACTGGCGAAGGAGCAAGAGCTCTTGATCCAGGAAAGAGTGAAGTGGATCGAGCAAGAGGCAGAGCAGCAACGAATTCGCAATATGCAGCAATTCATGGCTGCCGAAGGTTGTGCCAATCAAGCTGGCGAACCATGTCCGCCTTCAGCACCTAGTCAGGCTGCCGCTCCAGCAAAGGCGCAAGCGGCGCCCGCATTAAATACTCCACAAGAAGAGGACGTACCTCAGATAGGTCCTACTCAACCTGCCGTTCAGCAGCTCTCACAGAACCCGTCGCTCGAGCGGGCAGCTGTGACGCGTTTAGGTGGCGCCGGCGGCGGTGGACTCGCCGCTTTGGGCGTCTCACCGGGCAACCAGCTTTTGCAAACAGTGTTCAGCGATGGTGGAACGTCATTACTCTCGAACCCGAGTCTTTCGTCGCTTGGCGCAGACCAAATTAGTGATTTGCTTTCTGGGCTGTCGGGAGGCGTGGGCACTGAGGCATTGTCATCCGATAATTCACCCAATTTCAGCGCGGCGCCTGCACGCCCGCGTCTCGACACGATTTCACCGGCACACCCGTCCGGCACGCCCGTGGTTCCTATGACCCAACCCATTACGGATTCGCCGAGTACCCTGGAAGAAGGCGATTCGATCCAGCAGGAAATGGCGAGGGTTTCCAATCCCTATAGGGACGTACCTTCTCTTTATGACATGTACTTGCAGGCTGCGCCGCACGCGACTGAGCCAAAGCGGTTCGGAAGCGACGTATTTGAGAACGGCTCTCGCGATCCCGAATTGATACCGACCGATATGCCTGCCGGGCCTGAGTATATCGTCGGGTCAGGCGACGGCCTGACGATTGATCTCTGGGGAGGCGTTTCACAGCGGCTACAGCGGACAGTGGACCGGGAGGGTCGAATCAGCCTACCCGATGCGGGACCGGTTCTCGTTAGCGGCAAGAGCCTTTCGCAAATCCAGATAGACCTCCAGCAGACGCTGCGGCATGTTTTCCGTGATGAGTCTGTAGACGTCTCTCTCGCGCGGTTAAAAACGATTCGAATTTACGAGGTCGGCGATGTACAGCGGCCAGGCGCCTACGACATCAGTTCGCTTTCAACTCCGCTCAACGCGTTATTTGCAGCAGGCGGCCCGAGTGGTGAGGGATCACTCCGCATCGTGCGGCACTATCGCGGCGATCGCCTGATCCAGGAAGTAGATCTTTACAATTTGCTCCTCAAAGGTGTGAAGAGCGGCATCGAACCGCTCGAAAGCGGCGACACGGTTCTTGTGCCACCGGTTGGCCCGCAAGTCACGGTCGAAGGCATGATCCGCCGGCCAGCCATTTACGAACTGGCCGGCGAGAAGTCTCTCTCCAGCGTGTTGGTGCTTGCAGGCGGTTTGTTACCGGCGGCAACGTTGAGGCACATCGAGGTGCAGCGCCTCATCGCACATGAAAAGCGTACTATGTTGAGCCTCGATATTTCGCAGACTGACAGCGCCACTGTCAACGAGCAACTTGGTGCCTTCCAGGTTCAAGACGGTGATCGGATTCGCATTTTTCCGATCGCGCCGTACAACGAAGATGCGGTCTATCTCGAAGGCCATGTATTGCGTCCGGGGCGTTATTCCTACCACTCGAACATGCGTGTTTCCGACCTGATCGCATCCTATAGGGATCTTTTGCCCGAACCGGCTACGCAGTATGCGGAAATCATTCGGCTCAATCCGCCGGATTTTCATCCCAGTGTCGAGAGCTTCAGTGTCGCCGACGCCCTGGCAAATCCTGCCTCGTCGCCCGTGCTGAAACCGCTGGATACCATCCGCATTTTCAGCCGTTTTGATTTTGCAGACCGGCCAACGGTTTCGGTCGTGGGAGACGTGCGCGCTCCAGGAACTTATCCGACAACCGGTGAAATTCATTTGGCAGACGCAGTACATCTTGCTGGAGGCCTTTCTCCCGATGCCGCCAGCAAAGATGCTCAAGTATTCCGGTATGAGCCGGATGGTACGGTGAAAGTCTTCGGCGCAAATCTCCGCGCCGCGTTGGCCGGCGATCGTTCGGCGAATATCGCTTTACAGGCGCGGGACAGACTCCTGATCCAAAAAAGACCGGAAGCGGCTCGACCAGCGACCGTTTATTTGCAGGGTGACGTGGTGAATCCGGGTCGCTTTCCATTGGCTACGAACATGATGGTCGCGGACTTGATTCGAGCGGGAGGAGGTTTGACGCCCAGCGCCAACAAAGAGTTTGCCGACCTTACTCGTTATAGCTACACGCCGAACGGCAAACTCGATGTGCAACACCAGACTGTCTCAATTTCTGCGGCGCTTAGCGGCGACCCGACTTCAAACATTCCCGTTCACGAAGACGACGTCCTCACTATTCGGGAGCTTCCTGGCTGGAGCTATGTCGGTGCTTCGATCACATTGAAGGGCGAGGTCAATAATCCGGGTACCTACGGCATCCGACCTGGCGAACGCCTAAGCTCTGTTATTCAGCGGGCGGGTGGGCTCGCGCCTGGTGCCTATGCGTATGGTGCGATATTACAAAGAGTGCAAGTTCGCGAGCTCGAAGGCAAACAGCAAGACGAATTAATCACGCGGGTCCGAGAAGAACAAACCCAGCTCGAACTCTTGCCTGAAAACGACCCGAAGGCGAAAGTCGCCAAGCAAGCCGCTCTCCAGCAGTTTCAACATACTATTGACGAACTAACTGCGAATCCGCCGCTCGGACGAGTGGCAATCCGAATCTCCAATCAAGTTGAGCGTTGGAAAGACACGTCTGCGGATATTGAGCTTCGAGACGGTGACACGCTCACGATTCCGAATCGCCCTGGCTACGTGATGGTCACAGGAGAGGTATTCGATGCGATGGCCGTGTCTTACCGTCCCGAGCGCAGTGCTAAGTGGTATCTGAGCCAGTCAGGCGGCCCCACCATTCTCGCGAATAAGAAGGCGATCTTCGTGGTGCGCGCTGACGGCTCGATTATCGGCGGTAAGACAAGCTTGCTCAGCGGCGATCCGCTAGACACGCCACTTCAGCCCGGCGACACAATTGTCGTGCCGGACAGGGCGCTCGGCGGCGGGCCTAACTGGCAAACTTTACTTACAGCGGCGCAAGTCACCACGTCAGTGGCCAGTACCGTCTTTATTGCGCTCCATTATTAACGTTGCGCATTGCAGTTCGAGATTTGCGTATATGCCTCCGCATACACAGATTGACGAAACATCAACCACTACTGACGAAGTCGCGGTGAATCGACATGAGGAGACGAGGTTGGTCTATAGCAGGACTCCTTGCGATGATGCGAGCATCGCCAGGCTCGAGTTGCTATGGGAACATCGACGTCTTCTCTTCAAGGTGTCCGCAATCGGGCTCCTCATTTCACTGGTCGCTGCTCTCGGAATTCCACACCGTTTTGATTCCACGGTGCAGTTGATGCCGCCCGACCAACAATCGCTGGCAGTTTCGGCGCTTGCGGCTTTCACGGGCAGATCGAGCGGAAGCAGCGCACTTGCTCCCTTGGCTGGTTTGGCGAGCGATTTGTTGGGTCAGCGAACGTCCGGCGACCTTTTCATCGGCGTGCTTCGGAGTCGCACGGTTTTAACGGCTCTCATCGCCAAGTTTGATCTTCGAAAGGTTTATGGGAAAAAGCTGTGGGTGGATGCAGGCAAGAAGCTGGTCAGTCGAACTGAAATTAAGGAAGACAAAAAGAGCGGCATTATCACCATTACTGTTTCTGACCGTAGCCCGCAGCGAGCGGCCGAAATGGCACAAGAATACGTCGACCAGCTCAATTGGGTCATCACACAACTCAATACATCCTCGGCGCACCGCGAACGAGTTTTTTTGGAAGACAGGCTGAAACAGGTGAACGCAGGCTTAGAAATCGCGGAGCGCAACTTCGGCGATTTTGCGAGCAAAAACGCAGCCATCGATATCCCCGAAGAAGGCAAGGCGATGCTCGAGGCAGGGGCCGAGCTAGAGGGGCAGCTCATTGCCGCGCAAACCGAGCTACAGGGCTTACGGCAAATCTATGCGGACGACAACGTCAAAGTCCGCAGCATGCAAGCCCGCGTAGAGGAATTACAACGACAGATCCGCAATCTCGGAGGAACATCCGGATCGGCCGGTGACCCGCCAAATACAGACGCCGAGCCTCTTTATCCGACGATTCGCAAACTCCCTCTTCTGGGCGTGCAATATGCCGATTTGCTTCGCACCACAAAAGTGCAGGAAGCGGTATTCGAGGTCCTAACGCAGGAATACGAGTTAGCAAAGGTACAGGAGGCGAAGGAAGTTCCGAGTGTCAAGGTCTTGGACGCGCCAAACATCGCGGAGCGAAAGTCGTTTCCTCCCCGCCGTGTGATCACGATCGTCGGCACACTGTTGTCCTTCAGTGGAGCGATGCTATGGATCATCGGTCGCGATCGATGGGAACACCTCGATTCTAACGACAAGAGGAAGTCATTGACTGTTCGTGTGTATGCCGATCTACGTGATCATGGGCAGCATTTCATACACAAAATCACCTCCTCGAGACGGCCGCGACCCGAAACTTCGAGTTTGCTGGACGGGCACAGGTCAAACGGACAGCCATGACATTGGCAACGGTTAATCGAATGGCAACCATCGGGATGCCTCTGCTGCTTTCAATTCGCGCTAATGAGATCGCCGCATCAGGTCCGACGTATCGCAATTTCAGCACCGGACCGTCTCATTCTGTATCGAAGCAAGGTCACGAGAATCCAGAAAACGGTCCCGCGTTCAGAGGTCGCCGCGTCCAAGCGCTATACGCCATCATCGATATTTGCTGCATTATCGCGAACAGTATTCTCGCCTTCCTGCTTCGGTTTACACCGCATACTTTCCGAGACTTGTTAGAACCCGCTCGGCTCGTAGGCATGGATCATCGTTATTCAGGATTCCTGCTTCTTAATATCGCGCTCATCCTGCTTTTCTGCCAAAACCAAAGGCTTTATCGAACAGCTTTAGAGCAACCGTTTTGGATGGAGTCGCTCGCGATTGTAAAAGCGCTTTCCTTTGCCACCATCCTACTCACCGGCTTCGTTTACCTGTCAGGCGTGCGCATCGTTTCTCGCGCGGTTGTGACGATCAGCTCGTTTCTTAACATCCTTACGTTAATTATGTGGCGCTACTTCAAACGAAGGTTCGTTATTCATCGAGTCGAGCGCGGCATCGGCGTCAGGAACGCGTTGATTGTGGGTACGGGAAGTGTCGGTCAGGCCCTTGCACAATTATTCAGCGAAAACAAGTTGCTGGGCTATCGTGTCGTCGCCTTTTTGGGTGAAACCGAAACCGGCGATTCGCAATTGTTTTCGCGAATAGAACACATTTGCAACGTTGCGCGCACGCATTTTGCGGACGAAATATTCATCACCGTCCCCGCTGATCGTAATTTCGTCAAAGAATTAGCAATTGCAGCCCGTCGTGGCCACTTCGCCATAACTGTAATTCCCGATTTATACGACGGACTCGGCTGGAATGCGCCGTTACGTCGAATCGGCACGTTTCCAGCTATGGATCTTCATTGGACGCCGATCCCGACACCGAGGCTGATCACCAAACGCCTAATCGATATTTCTTTCGCCACAATTGGTCTCATTCTTAGCGCACCGTTTATAGCTTTCTTTGCAACCCTTATCCGCTGGACCTCAGTCGGTCCGGCCTTTTATCGATCAAAGCGCGTTGGTCAAAAAGGGCGCGTGTTTTCTTGCTACAAGCTTCGCACAATGGTCGCTGATGCGGATGAGCAAAAGGACGCTCTTCGCGAGTGGAATGAACGCGAGGGACCATTTTTTAAAATTACGGACGATCCTCGCGTTACTCGCGTTGGACAATTCTTGCGCAGGTACAGCCTGGATGAACTGCCGCAACTATGGAACGTTCTTCTCGGAGATATGAGTCTTGTCGGGCCGCGACCTCACCCCCTCGATGATTACGAACTCTATAGCATCGACGATCTCCGTAGGCTCGAAGTAAAGCCCGGCCTTACCGGGCTCTGGCAGATAACGGCGCGGCGCGATCCGTCCTTTCAAAAGAGCATGCGCCTTGATCTCGATTACATCGACAATTGGAATCTCCGGTTGGACTTTCAAATCCTGATGCGCACGTTCTCCGCAGTACTCCGTGCGGAAGGTTGCTGAGGAGCAAGATACTGATGCACAGCTTTACATCCGGCACGGCTGAATCAGACGGTCAACTACCCTTTGGAGAACGTTCTCTTTTCGACCGGCCAGACGAGATGCGTGGGTGGGGAATGAAGTCAGCCCTTTCCCTTATCGATCAAGCGCTCACATCAGGAACAAGTCTCGGCGTCAATGTACTTCTGGCGCTTTGGCTGACTCCAGTGGCGTATGGCGCCTTCGCTGTCGCATTCGCCGCGTATTTGTTTTTGGCCATATTTCACAATGCTCTTGTACTTGAACCCAGCGTTGTCATCGGTCCAGCACACCACGCGCACCAATTATTCCCCTATTTTCGAGCTCAAATCCGACTCCATGCATTACTCGTCTGGCCGTTAACGGGCATTGCATTAGCCGCGGCCCTTTTGCTTTCTTGGATTGCGCCTCACGTCGCTGTGATCAGTGCACTTATGGGAGGAGGCCTTGCTTTACCTCTGCTGCTACTGCTCTGGCTGGCACGACGCTTGTGCTATGCCCTGCAAACGCCAAGTCTCGCCGCCCTAGGCAGCAGCATCTACTTAGTGGTTTCTTTTGGAAGCCTGATCTCTCTGCACGTCGCTGGTCGGCTTACGCCGTCCACTGCGTTTTTTGCCTTGGGTCTGGGCAGTCTCGCAGGCGCATGCTTGATCCTGCGCCGAACGGCTCTCGCTGGCCCACCGCATTCTGACACTTCATCCCTTACATGCCGGACGGTCTTATCGGAGAACTGGCGCTATGGACGGTGGCTCGTTGGTAGTGCTTTCTTCTATGCGATTTCGACTTCAGTTCAGACCTTCCTGGTAGCGGGGATTGTTGGGCTCGACGCCGCGGGTGTGCTTCGCGCAATGCAAATACCGTCTCTCGTAATGACTCAGATCATCGCGTCGCTCGGATTACTTGTGCTGCCGGTTCTCTCATACGACTTTGGAACAAGGCAAATCGCCGATTTGCGGCAAAAGGCGACTCTCGTGAGCTTGGGCCTGGGATTGTTGGCCTTGGCTTTCGCGGGCCTTCTCGTGCTCGTTGATGTCCCGCTGGAGAATCTTCTGTTTCACCGAACGTATGCCGATTTTGTTCGAATAATTCCTCTACTCGCCCTGATTCCGGCGGCGAATGGTCTATGTGCGGGCTTCTCGCTTGCGTTGCGCGCATGTCAATTGTCGCATTGCGATCTAATCGCAAACGTATTTGGCGCTAGCGTATCACTCACCTCAGCGCTCGTGTTGATCCCTGCGTTTGGTGTATCCGGGGCAGCTGTCAGCATGGTACTAAGCGTCGTCGCAATGAACGTGGTCACTTTTGCCTTGTACTTACGTTACGCACAACGGGTCTCCGCGATAACGGTTGAAGGCAACGCCGAGATGCAAGAGCACATTGAAGTGCAGTCCACGACACATCGTTCGCCACAAGAGGCAATTTAGTATGTCGAAGCGACTAGTCGTTACCGCTGTTTTCATCTCGAGTGCATTTGTCGACGCCCCCAGTTATGTTACCGCCGGTTCAATTTCGTTAATGGGTGTCCTTACGATCGTTTTTGCGGTTGCAGTTGCGGTGCTCGCGTTCTGGCGGCCGCTTGCTTCGCTGCCGGGATTGCTCCGGCTGTGGCCGTTGTCGCTCTTATTTGTTTTCTCCGTGATCCAACTCTTCTTAGACCCGCTTACTATCCAGGCTGCTCAGACCCTATGCCTTCAATCGATTTTTCTTGGTCTCATCCTGCTCACTTCAACGGGCGAACTCGACGGAATCGATGAGATGTCCGTCAGTCGCATGCTGCATAACGCTGCGCTGTTCGCTTCATTGTGTTACCTCATTGTCTTCCTATCTGAGGGTTTTGGCCCAGAAGAGATCGGAGCCATTTCGTTCATCGCTGCTCGCTCGTATGCCCTGTTTGCGTTATTGGGCGTAGCACTCTTTGCATCGCGGTGGGCAGGAGGCTCGCGGCGGAGTTTTTGGTTCGCGGCAGCACTTGTTTTCCTCATTGCGCTAAGTCTATCTCGCACGGCGTTAGCTCTGGCGCTCATGCTGATTCCGCTCTCGCGCCTGTCGTCGGCCAAGCGCCCGGCAGTAAAGCAACTGCTGATCGCCTCCTTAGGGGCGATGCTGGCTCTCACTATGCTCGTACTTTCCATCAATACGTTGCGTTCGCGATTCATTGGGGACAACTCAGTCGAAGACTACGTCACAGGTGAAGCAAGCATAGATACAAGTGGCAGGCTCACGGCATGGGCAGTCACTCTTGGTTCCTACCTTGAATCGCCCTGGATAGGCAAAGGACCAGGCAGCGCCAATGAACTTATGGACGACGTGCTGTATCGCCTCGAAATCGGCCATCCCCTCAATGAGTATTTGCGTTTCCTCCACGATGAAGGTCTTGTGGGCTTCTTGCTTTTCCTGGCCGGTGTCTCCCAATTGCTCATACTCTGCTGGCGGGCCTATCGGCGAAGCCTCGTCAATCACTATCCCAACAGTCCGTTTTACTTGGCTACATTTCTTGCGCTCCTCGCGGCTCTACTAAGCATGCTCACAGACAACACCGCGTCCTACATCTTCGTTATGGGTCCACTCGGAGTAATGGTGGGGACCACGTTGCGATCGCTTGCGCTCGACACCTCTACTGTCATTGCGGCGACGGATCATGGAGAATCGGCGGATTTTGGGTTGGCGAGGAGCTCACTGTGAAGATTATTCTGGTACACAATTCGTACCAGCAGCCCGGCGGCGAGGATGTGGTTTTTCACGCCGAACACGATCTTCTAACCTCCGCCGGCCATTGCGTATCCGTCTACGCAAGAACCAACCGTGAGATCAGCGGTTATAACGTTTTCGAGAAGGTGAGTCTAATGCCGCGCACGTTGTGGGCATGGGACACGCTAGAAGAGATGCGCCAGATCATCGCCGCAGAGTGCCCAGACATAGTCCATTTTCACAATACTTTTCCGCTTGTCTCTCCTTCTGCATATTTCGCATGCCACGAAGCTCGCGTGCCGGTTATACAGACCCTACATAATCCTCGGCTTTTATGTCCAGCAGCAACGCTTTATCGCAATGGTGCCGTTTGCCAGGATTGCGTAGAGACGAAGAGTTTCTGGCCCGGTGTTCTCCACGGATGCTATCGCCATTCGCGTCTTCAGACGGGTGTTATTGCCACAATGCTCACGATACATCGCAAGTTGAAGACTTGGGAGAAACTTGTAGACGGCTACATAGCTTCGACCGAATTCTTTGCCCACAAATTTGCCAGCGCTGGCCTTCCGGCAAGCAGAATCCACGTAAAGCCGCATTTTGTGCCGCGCACTTACAAGAAATCGGAATCGCTCGGCGATTATGCGCTGTTTGTCGGTCGACTTGCACTGGAGAAGGGCGTGCCCACGATGCTTACAGCTTGGAAATTCACGCCGTCTATTCCCCTAAAAATTCGCGGCGACGGGCCGCTTTCTTCTTACGTCCAAGCCTGCATTGAGGATACAGCGCTGCCGATCGAACTGGTCCCACGTTTGCAGGAAAGCGAAATGATCAGACTGTTTCAGGGCGCGCGCTTCTTAATCTGGCCGTCGGAGGGCCTCTACGAAACATTCGGAAGGGTCGCTGTCGAGGCCTTCGCGTGCGGAGTCCCCGTAATTAGCTCAGATTTAGGTGCGATGGCTGAAATCGTGCACAGCGGGCGCACGGGTCTGCATTTTAGAAGTGGTGATCCCCGGGATTTGGCAGCAAAAGTCGAATGGGCGTGGGGCCATCCTGCAGAACTGGAAGCGATGGGGCGTAAGGCGTGCGCGGAGTATGAGAGAAAATACACACCAGAGCGCAATTATCGAATGCTTATGAGCGTTTATGAATCGGCGATAAACGGCACGGTGCCGATTCGTCGGGAACCTTCCTTAGACGAATTGAATTCCCTTGCGTAGGTAGAGTCCTGCCATGAATGACCTCGTTCTCAAGTGGACGGCACCAATACATCGCAAATACCGTAAGGAGAAGTGTGACCTTTTCTTCACGTTTCTCCGGCCCTCACCACGCGATTCGCTGCTAGATGTCGGTGGAGATGCCGGCGTGCTTTCAGACGAATTCGCTCGCATTTACAGCTTTTTCGGTCGCGTGAAGGTCGTGAATACGCGCCCTCAATCGTTTTCTGGCGCCGCGTCCCGATACGTTTCTTTCACCGTAGCCGATGCATGTGCTCTCCCCTATTCCGACCGCTCGTTCGATTGGGTTTTCTCGAATGCAGTAATCGAACACATTGGCGACGCGTTAAAGCAATTACAAATGGCTGCGGAAATTCGGCGAGTTGCACGAAAGGGGTATTTTGTTGCGACGCCAAATCGTGCTTTTCCCATCGATCCACACACTTTGCTGCCCTTCTACCATTTCTTTAATACAGGCGCGCAACGATATCTTTCTAAGCTTTCTTTGGGACATATGAAGCACTATGAGACGATTCGCATTCTTTCTGCACGAGATTTGCTCAAGATGTTCCCCGACGGCAGCGTCCACAAATGTGGAACGCGTTTGTTCCCCAATAATCTGGTTGTTTATCGAGGAGACGAACCGGAATAGACGATTATGTTTCTAGATTCGCAGTGCGGAACTCCCCCGGTCTTTCGTGTGCTCGGTGTAGATGTTGCAGCGATTCAGATATCGGGAACGATTGCCCAAATGGAATCTTGGATCGCGGAGCGCCGCAGGTGTCATTTCATTGCGGTGACAGGGATGCATGGTGTTATGGAGGCCCAGCGGGATGCAGCCTTCAATCGAGCACTCAAAGCTGCCGATCTTGTCGTCCCCGACGGCATGCCGCTTGTGTGGATCGCTCGGCTGCGCGGCCATCCGCTCCGGCGTCGCGTGTACGGACCCGAGCTTATGATGACATTTTGCGAACAAACGAATCGCAGTACACGCCATTTTCTGTATGGAGGCACGACCGGGGTAGCTGAGAGCGTTGCTCAAGTGCTTTCCAACCGCTTTCCCGGATTTCAAATAGCGGGCACGTGCGCGCCGCCGTTTCGATCATTAACCACCACGGAAGACGACGAAATCATCGAACGAATCAATAATTCGGGAGCGGACGTCCTTTGGGTTGCTTTGGGAACTCCACGGCAGGAAAGGTGGATGTGTGTTCATCGCGATCGCCTCCGCATTCCGGTCGTCGTCGGGGTCGGTGCCGCGCTCGACTTTGTTGCCGGCAAGAAATGCCAGGCGCCCGAATGCATGCGCGAGCGCGGGCTCGAATGGCTATTCAGGCTTCTTCAGGAGCCACGTCGTCTTTGGTTTCGGTACCTCGGATATGGACCGGAGTTCATTATTCGCATAGTTCGCGAACAGCTTTCACTTCGACGATCTCAGTAGGGCCTTTTCCGCGAGCATCTCTTCGCAGGACCAAGGCGTATGTGGTAAACGCGGCCGTGGAAACCACAGCCGAGTAGGCCCAAAGCGCACTGGAGCCTGTAAACGTGGCAGGGAAATAGATATGGCCGTGTGTGAGCAACACGAAAATGAAGAGCAATGCCACACGGCCTAAGAACGCTCCGGCAATTAGTGTCACGCCCCAGCCCAAACGGGTAAGCGTTCGTACGGGGGGCAATAGCGCGGTGGAAATCCTTACAAGAAACCATCCTGCAAGCGAGAAAACCGCATATGCCGCGAAACATCATAATCGTGACATCAAATTGGGCGGCCGGATTGCCTAACCGGTACTGAATTAAACGTGAGTGCACCAATATTGTATTCGCGGCGATAACGGTTTCAGGAAAGGCAGCGTTCATTTGTCTGCCACTCTAGAAGAGCGGTTCTGGTTCGCCTCCCAGATTGCATCGCCATTGCCGAATGTCTGCTCCAGATGAAAATGCGCCCGGACGTACGTGCGAAACGGGCCGGTGTGATCGTCCTCAGCGGCAGGAGGTTTATCTAGCCGCAGTTTTGTCACCACCAATGACAAATGATGTTGATCGAACGACCGAATGCTCGCTTCCACTTGCTGCGGCCGCGTGTAGTTACTTATGTCAAATAACGCTACTGGCGCCGGATTTCGTATATGAAATGACGGGTACATCGCTGGCTTCCCGAACACATAGTCGCCCGGATGAATCCTCTCCAGCAACCAGCGGTACTCTTCGTACTCAATTCGGTCAAGGAAGGCCGTACGCCCGCCAGGAAGGTCGAGAGAGGCGTTCCACCGCAACTGGTGTTCGAGTGGAACAGCGATCGCCACAATAGCAGCCGCTGCGGCGAAACATGCGTTCAGCCGTTTTCCGGAAACTCCATCTCGATCAAAAAGCCAGACCAGCAAAATCATAGCGGGAGGACTGGCGCTCGATAGCCTGAGAAGAGAGGGCGCGGGTGCGATGGCAACGAGCATGCCGAGCCCAGCCGTCAAAATCAGCATCAACCTGTCCCTTTCGGGGAGCCTGAATCGCGCTGTGGAAAAACGTAGCCGTGAGAACGTCGCATAATATGCTCTGGGAATTGAACAGTAGACGAACGGAAAATAGATCCATCGCTCAAAAGACCGATGTAGGTGGAAGTCACTCCAAATCACGCGCCAATTATTAAAATCAGGAACGCCAAAATAATGCAGCGGAAATACAAACATGCAAAAAAACCAATTGCGCAGGCCCGCTGCTCGAACAAAATATCCATTAACGAGAATGAATACTCCAGCGGCCACGCTGATAAGCAGCAGCACGTTTTGTCGGCGCACCCGTGGGTTATCCGCTCGGAACACAAAATAAAGCATGAGCGCGGCACACACCGTGGCACCTGTCGTTTGCGTGAAGCAAGCCGCAAGTCCGATGAATACACCCGCTGTCAATACTCGAGCGGGCGTGATCCCACCGAGTAAGACCGCTATTGCGGCCATTGCAGCAGCCGTGCAGAACCAATGATGTGTTGCGTTCAGTGTTTCATTCGAGAATGCAAAGCCGGCAATCAGGAGGGCTGGTATCACGGCGATCACTCCTTGCAGAACATGCCGGGCACACAACGTCGTGAGTGAAATAACTCCAGCGGCAAGAATAACCATCGTCAGATTCGGTACGAATGTCGAGAAGCCAAATACTTTGATGAGAAGCGCATAACACAGATCAGAACCGACGGGTAGAATTTCAAAGAAATCGCGATAGGGAAGCTGATTTGCGACGATGCGGCTTCCGGAAACAAAAAACCACAAAGCATCGCCGGAGGGAAGTAGCGGCACATCCGGGAAAATAAACAGTCGAAAATAGCAAGAAATTACAGCAAAAAGAACGATGCCAAGAACGCACAAGCGGAAACTTGTGCTACCGCTATTCTCACGTTTCGCAGGATTGCGTTCTGCAATCGCAGACATAACCTCTATGCATTCTGAATTCCAAATATATGTATAAAGGTCGTGCAGAATGCGATTGCCACAGCCGCGTCAAAAGAATGTAAATTTGCATCGACGAAGCGACTTTTGGCTGAGCCCGGGCGCATCGGTTGTGGGTGGTCTTTGCGTGTGCGCGAATCGGCGATTCCCCGGATGATTCCGCACACGCTATTCGATATTCCAATGACGCTGTTTTCGTGGCGATGATCACAATCGCGGTCGTCGTCGCGGGCCGGGCAAGCGTGCCATTAAAAAGGTCTTTTCGCGTGCGAGCGTCACTGCGTGCGCAGCACTCGGAGTGATGAGAACCGGATACGGGGCTAGACCCGATATGGATTGCTTAGGTCCATTAATCAGATGTTTCTGTTGTGACCTCATCATTCCTGGAACGCCACCTCGAAAGATAATTTGCGCAGAGTCCAAACAAAAAATAGATTGGGTAGGAATAAGCCAAATTGTGGCGCCCGTCTTCCCATCGAGCAAAATAATGGCGTTGTTAACCGCTGCGATGAGCCAGCCATCGCCACATTTGTTTTCCAACGAGCATCGTCGAGACGCGGCGGCCACCACTAGATGTCGAAGGTTGCGAATCTGTCTTCCGCTTATTGGTTCAACACCAAAACAGAGAACCCTTTCTACGACCTGTCGGTGAAAGCCGCTAAAAACCGCTCAGTTACCAAATGTAACTTGCGAGCACCTGAGGCTTGCCGGGATCTTCACCAATGATCGTTGTGGCGAGGACGATTTGGATGTTTCTATGCTCCCAGTCTCCGGGAGCGAGCGACTCCGCCTTTTGAAGGCAAGAAGCCTCGGTGAGGCACTGACTAGCAGCAACTGTCCCATAGCCCAGAATTCCTGCTGCGGTAAACACGACTCGACCAGTATTGGTATCGAAGACTCTGGAAATTATGGCGTAATCAATGCCGACAGATTTGGCAGTATCGTGCCCAGTGCCCAGGACGCTCCATTGCCTCGATGACGGATTCTTCTGGTCGAGAATGTAGCGCAAGTTACCATCGCGAACGAAGCTGAAGCGCAAGTTCGCGTCTAGCTGTACCGACCAAGGGTTATTGAAACCACCAATTAGAATAGCCGGACCCTCCTGCAAATCTTGCAGCGCCGCATCGTTCGAACGACGAATACGAAAAGTGTGACCCTTGACGCCCAATAAACCTGCGAGTGCAGTGAGTGCTATCGTGTCATGAAATCCTACATGATTTTGTCGATACCAGCTTGGGAGGGCGGCGACAGCCGCGTTGACCGGGTCATTGGGATTAGCGCCAGGACCCAGGCTGCCATTTACATCCGAAACGCAGAGCAGAACTGGCTCCGGGACGTTTTGGATCGGGCCCCAGAAGCGATCCAAGGCAGTCTCGCGCGCGGGAAGTTTCCACCAGATAAAAGCTGAAACGAGAACGCAAGAAAGAAGAACCGCGAATATCAGCTCCCATCGTTTTACCAGAATCCGGCTGCGTGCTGGAGCCGAGCCCATGGTAGCCGATGCTGTTGCCACGGGTTCTGGCGATGGGGAAGAAGTCGGCTGGGGGAAAGTAAACTCCGGGACATACGAACGTAACTGATATTCGATGCGTGTTTCGTTCTCATGGCCAGGTAATTGGTAGTACTGCGCCAAGCGCTTACGCACTTCGGCCGCAGTGACTCGGACGACGGGGTCGAGGCCCGTATCGTAATCGGCCGGACGGCCGAACACCTCAATTCCGAGTGTCCGCTCCTTCACCTCTTCCGTGGCGCCATTGAGAGCCTGCTCTACGGTATAGCGAAGAAAGTCAGGGAAACGCTTACTGTTACGGAAGAAATGGCTCGCAAGAATCCGCTCCAACTGCTCGCGGACGGCATCCCGATCTAACGAAGACAATGAGGAAGACATTGGCACCCCCGTCTGCTGACGTCAGGCGTGTTTGCCGGAGAGCTTACTCCCAGAAGACATCGGGTGCAACAGGGTTGAGGGCTGAAGCAGTTTGCCCGCTGGAAAATTCCGACCGCGTCTTACCGGTTCGCAGGGGAATGACAAGAATTGTATCGCTACAACGGCAGAAACGGAAGGACACCATCCGTAACGATTAGAAAAAGAACGAGAAGCGCTAACATACGACGGCGCTACGGTATGTACCTTTCTCAGTACTACGAGATTCTGATAGCACACCGCAATCTGAACCTAAGGATCGACAAAGCGGCACGCGGCTAGTTTGTTGTCAGCCGTGAGGCTGCTTCCCAACGATCGGCGGGCGGCAGGCGAGGTATTCAGACGAAAGAAACTGCTCGAGCGTTTTCGATCTGCAGGGAGGGGTTCGCCTAAACCAGGTGACCTTTTTGCGTGGCTTGCATTTTGCGTGTTGGGAACTTATACGCGCGCTTGGGAGTGTTGAATGGGAGCAATTGGCGGACACGCCCAGCACGAAAGTTCAAACGTGTGCAATTGCCACAGTGATTGAAAGGGGGGAGACAGCTGCGATGACGAAGACATGGGTGTGGATTAGCGCCAAGACTGGGCGGCACGCGGTTTGTTCCGGCACAAGAACAGTGGTCGCTGCAACCCTTCTCGTCTTGTTTGCTCTCGCCGCTTGCGCTTCTCACGTGGTGGCGCAGGCAAACACGGCGGATGTTCTAGGCACCGTGACGGATAGTAGCGGTGCGATCCTTCCCGGCGCGACAGTAACACTGACCAACACGGGCACGGGCATCGTCCAGACGACCACGTCGGGAAGTACGGGCGATTACGTCTTCACGTTGGTACAGGTGGGGACCTATAACGTGAAAGTGCAGGTAAAAGGTTTCAAGACGTTCGCCGCTCCCGACTTTGCCATTTCAGCAGGCGATCGGGCGCGCATTGACGCGAAACTGGAAGTCGGTGACGTGACTCAGACGGTCGAAGTCTCTGGCACGGTGGCCCCGGCGCTGCAGACAGATACTTCGAGCCTCGCTACATTGGTCACAACCCAAGCTGTCGAGGATGTTCCACTCAATGGGCGCAATATCGTCAAGCTGATTCAGCTTGCTCCGGGCGTTGCCGAGGGGAGCGTAAATGGCCTTCTATCAGGCACCCGCCCGGACGATCGCCGCGCGGTGAGTTCGTTCACGGCGAATGGGCAAGACGAAAGCATCAACAACAACATGATCGACGGGATGGATAACAATGAACGCATCATTGGAGGCAACGCGGCTCGTCCGTCCGTCGACGCAATTCAGGAAGTGAATTTGACGACAAATATGTATGACGCCTCGCTTGGGAAAACGGGAGGGGCAACCGTCGACATCATAACGAAGTCGGGGACAAACAATTTTCACGGTTCGCTCTACGAGTTTTTCCGTAACAAGGTGCTCAACACGAACCCAGGTTATGCATTTCCATCGAACTCGAAGGGCGGGCTGACTCTTGTTCCTCCGAATCCCGCCTACCAGCAGAATCAATATGGGGGCAGCATTGGCGGCCCGATTCGGAAGAACAAGACCTTCTTTTTTGCCGATTTTGAGCAGTTCAAGCAAGCATATGGGCTTTCGGGATTGGCGGCCTCGACTGTGCCAACGCTTTGCGAGCGGGGAAGCAAGTTGGCAGCATTACAGGGATATACGGGAGCGATTAATTGTCCCGACGGCACAAGTCCCACTTTGCCCGGAAACTTTTCTGACAATCCTACGATTTCACAGCCTGGCGGAAGCTCGGCAGCGTGCTCGAATGCGGCAGGCGGAAATTATGGAACCCCGGCCTGCCCCTATGTGACAGTTCCGTCTGCAAACATCAACCCACTTGGACTTGCTTTCTTCAGCATGTTCCCCGTCCCGAACTGCGCTCCGCTCACGTCGACGTGCAACTCCTATACGACGCCTAGCGCGATTCGAAGGCAACATTTGGAAACAATCGACGGCAGAATTGACCAGCACTTTTCAGACAGCAACACTCTATATGCCCGTTATGACGTGAATGACTCAGTTACGCAAATTCCGCCGTCATTTCCAAACGTGACGCTCGATCCCACGACAGGTTATCCAGTTGCTTCAGGGTCGGGCGGGGTGACTCTCAATCCTGGAGCGCCAGGATTCGGCGGCGTAAATGGCTTTCCCGGATTTAACTACACGCGAGGGCAGCAGATGGCGGTGTCTTTCGTCCATGTGATCAACCCAAATCTCGTGCTGAACTTGAAGACGGCGTTCACTCGGCTCTCGATCCGCTCGCTTCCCATCAACAATGGCACGAACGTCTCGAACAAGCTTGGTTTCCAGTGCAGCTCCACGCCCAATGCCCTAAGCACCGGCGGGAATTGCATCAATGCTCCTGGACTCGCTTTTGCGAGTGGCCTGGCGATCGTGACTGTCAGCAATTATCAGGTGCTTGGCGATTCCCCATTTGTTCCTCTTCTTGAATTTGATAACACCTTCCAGTACGCGGGCCAGCTTGTTTGGAACAAGGGATCCCACAGCATCAAATTGGGCGTTTCCGTTATCCGCCGCCGGGCGGCAATCGGTCAGAGTCCAAGTCCGAACGGGGCGTTCGGTTTCACCGGGAACTACACTGGAGAGCCTCTTGGAGATCTCCTAGAAGGACTGGTGCAAGGCGGCGTTTCTGAGGGTGGTCAACCGGCGGCGCTTCGCAGCTATACATTGTGGGAGGGTGGCTACGAATTCTGGGAACCGACAACGTACATTCAAGATGACTGGCGAGCGAAGCACTGGCTTACCTTAAATCTCGGGCTGCGTTATGACATTTTCACGCCATTCGTGGAGCGCGGAGATCGGATTACGAATTTTAATCAAACGACCGGGTTAATTGTTGGACCAGCGATTCCCGGAGCGCAACAGTCGGGCAGAACAGCCGGCATCAAGACTCCTTACCGTGATATTGCACCACGCTTCGGGTTTGCTGCGACGCTTAAGGATGGTCTGGTGATACGCGGAGGCGCAGGCCTGACATTCTTCCCGATTAATTACAGTTCGAACTATAGCCTGAAAAACGCGCCTGGAAACTTTAATGCCAACTGTCAGATTCAGAACGAGACGGGCACTAATACGGTTTGCCAGGCTCCGTACGCTAATAACGTCGTTGCGCAATATGGACAACCCGTTTGCGTGCCGAAGGCAGGTGCAGTTGCATCTGGGCCGTGTGCAGCAGGCACCACACCGAACTCAGCGAGCGTAGTAGGACAAATGGGCGGCTCATTGCTCTCGGCCGGAGCGCCAGTCGCAGTTACCAACGTCAATTTGGTATTTGCCCCTACGCCCGCGCAATGCTACTTCACGACGCTGGCCCAATATGCGACGACGTGCCCGGCTGCGACAGATCCTTACCAAAGCTATTCCATCAATGCGGCACAACCATTCGACGAACCGAATGAGTATCTTGAACAGGCGAATCTTAACGTCGAGAAGGCGTTCGGATCGAACGTGCTCACGGTAGGCGCGGTAACGGAATTAGCGCGCCATGCTCCTAAGATGCTCAACCTTCAGGCGATTTCGAACCCTTTCCAAGGCGGTGTGCTGCCTCTATCTAACGAATTTCCCTGGCTGGCAAAGACTGCATCGATCAGCGAATACGGAGTATACGGTGCGAACGCATATGAGGCTCTTCAATCTTCGTTCGTCAGGCGCTTTAGCAAGGGCCTGACGGCATCGATTAACTACACCTGGGCGCGCGGGATGAGCTTCACGGGAGGGGCCTGCCAGCCAACACAAACTGCGGCGGCAATAGTGCAGACGCCGAGCGGACCGGTCAACGCGCCTGCAACTATCAATCCCTGTTACTATGACAATCCCTCCTCGCCGTCGAACCCGATCGTCATTTCGTACTTCAACAAAGGCGGCTTTAACAACAGCAACACTACGATCCGCGACCGGATTGCCTATACGGCGAATTATCAGTTGCCGTTTGGCAAGACTGCATCGGGAGTGGAGGGTGCGTTGATAAAGGGCTGGGCGGTGAATGTCGCCGGTAGCTGGTCGACAGGGTTGCCGTTCTCGGTAGGACAGAGCGTGAATACGACCGGTATCGGGAGTGCGGGCAATCCAGATCAGGTTTGCTCCGGAAAAATTCCTAATCCAACGCATTTGCAGTGGTTTAACGCCGGTTGCTTCGTCCACCAATTTGCCGCTAACACGTTTGGTAACGAACATGGCGGGCAACTTTCAGGTCCGCACTTGCAGAGAGTGGATTTCTCGTTTTTCAAGGAATTTCCCATACGGGAGGAGATCCGGCTCCAGTTCCGGACGGAAGTATTCAACTTGTTCAATCACCCCAACTTCAGCAATCCGACGTCGACGATCAGTCAGTTTGCCGGCGGCACAGGCGCAGGTGCAGCCGGAACGCCCGGATCGAACGTAAACACCAATCCGAACTCGGTGCCGGTGGGAGCAATCACGAGTCTGAATCCGAACTTTAATTCTCGGCAAATCCAGTTCGCGGTAAAGGTTCTGTTCTGAATATCGTCAACTGGTGAGATTAACGCAATTAACGGAAGATCGTTCTGCCACCGCATGATGACACCTCAACCTTGCGCCACATCTAACAGCGTACGGAGAACGCGGCGTGCATTCCTGAGGGATGCCGCCGTTTACGGCAGCGCGGTCGCTCTTTCAAGTATTGTTACCCAGGCGAATCAACCTCAATCGAACGGCGCCCAAGTGATCCTCGATTCCAGTGCCATTCCGAGGCAGATTGGCCTCGGGCTGTATACCGTGCGCGACCTGATGACGGATTCGACGGCGTATCGGGCGGTTTTGGCTAAGGTCGCGGAGATCGGCTACAAAGAAATCGAACCGGCAGACCGCACGGATGCGAAAGGCGTGGAGGTCGATGATGGTATCTGGTTGATGACTTTTATGGATTATGATCTCGGTTACATCGATCTGGAGGAAAAAACCCTTCAGCCACTCAATAACCCCTTTTGGCCCAACGGCGTAAAGTATGTCTTCGGACTGTACACCAACCCGGAACTACTTCAATGCGGCTTGTTTAGAGAACTCTCGGGTTTCATAAGGTAACACTCGCTCAATCCTCTGAAGGGTGCTCGATGTGTTCGATTGTTAGGTCCTGGCCGGAACCGAAAGTCGAGACTAACTTGAGTCCAAGTTGATCTTTTAGAGCCTCCAGGAAT
>DATNAF010000338.1:0-7386 GCA_035572845.1 Terriglobales bacterium | reverse complement strand
TTTAATTTGCGAGGAAAGCAGGCGGGACGCGCAGCACCGTATATCGGGCCGGCAATTTCCCACGCAGATCTCCTCGCGGTTCGCCCCCGGCTTACCCCGCCGTTGTACACCTATCCGCCGGCAATATCGCTAGTGCTGGCGGCAGTTAGTTTCTTAGTCGCTTTTTTTGCCGAACACCTAGGGAACCCAAAACGCAGGGGAAGAAGACGTAGATCAACTAGAATCGGATTATCTGTGTCGCTGATGGCCGTGTCAACTTTTTTTGTCCCCATCGATCGGTATTGCCGGTGGAAAAAACCGAATTGAGATTGCTTCCCGAAATAGATCAACAGCTTGCGCGTTTAATATCAAAGCGAAATGTTCATGCAATCTGAATTGACACTGCGGCTAATCCGCAGGATTCGTTCGAGCCTTGAACTAATCCGCCGCCGCGCAGCTCTAAGTCGCCATTGGCTTTTCACCAAGCTGTTTTTTCTTATATAGTCCCCTGTGTCCGAAATGATCTCGCTCAAGATCGTGCTCAATCATTCGTATGCGCGAGAGTGAATATCTGGAGACAACATGATGGGGAACTTGCGGCGAATTGAAATCATGGCTGTGTCAGTGCTCACCTTGTCTGCGCTAGCGACATTCGCTGCCGCCGCGACCACGCCGCAACTTGCAGCAGTGAGAATTTCCGGAGAGCGCCGCATCAACTTCGACGCCAACTGGCGGTTTTATAAAGGGGCCGCCGAGGGCGCCGAAAAACCAGATTTCGATGACTCCAACTGGAAGCTGCTTCGCTTGCCGCATGACTGGGCGATTGAAGGCCCATTTGACGAAAAGCTAAACCCTGAAACCGGTGGTTTGCCGGTGTCCGGTATCGGATGGTACCGCAAGTCATTTCTGCTGCCGGCGAGCGCTCAAGGCCGCATCTTCACCATCGTTTTCGATGGGGCCATGTCGAACTCCACCGTCTGGCTGAATGGCGAAGAACTAGGCGGCCGTCCTTATGGATATTCAAGTTTCTTTTTCAATCTGACTCCGCACCTGCACTACGGATCGGAAGCGAACGTTCTTGCTGTCCGGCTTGCGCCCGAACCCGATTCTTCCCGCTGGTATCCGGGCGCGGGAATCTATCGCAATGTCTGGTTGGATGTAACCGCGCCCGTACACGTAGCGGAGTGGGGTACGTATGTCACCAGTCCACAAGTTATGGATGACAAAGCCACGGTGTCGGTGAAGACAGAAGTCCGAAATGATTCAACTAACGAAGCCAAGATTGAAATTCGTCACACCATCCTGGATTCCTCCGGGAAAACGGTCAGCAAAGGCGCCGCACCAAGCGTCGCGGTTTCAGCCGACGTCACCCGCACCGTTCCAGCCAGCCTCACCGTCACGAATCCGCAGCGCTGGGACATGGACCATCCATACCTCTATACGTTGGTCACTGAAATCGTCGACGGCGATCGCGTTATCGATAAGTACTCAACTACTTTCGGAATTCGCACCATCGCATTTGATCGTGAGAAAGGTTTTCTGCTGAATGGCAAGGCGCGCAAGCTTCACGGAGTCTGCCTGCATCACGATCTGGGTGCGCTGGGTGCTGCAGTGAATCGGCGCGCGACTGAACGCGAGTTGCAGATCATGAAAGCCGCGGGTGTAAATGCAATTCGCACCAGCCATAATCCCCCTGCGCCCGAATTGCTCGAGTTATCCGACCGCATGGGCCTGGTGGTCATGGATGAGTCGTTTGACATGTGGCACATCGCTAAGGTCCCCAACGGGTACAGCAAATATTTTGACCAGTGGTCAGAGCGCGACCTGCGCGACATGGCGCGCCGCGACCGTAATCATCCCAGCATTATTCTGTGGAGTATCGGCAACGAAATTCCTGAGCAAAAATCACCCGATGGCTGGAAAGAAGCCAAGCGCCTCACCGATTTTTTTCACGAAGAGGATCCTACCCGCCCGACCACGTCAGCTATGAATGACTGGGCAGACGCCATCCGCAATCATTTTGCCGACAATGTTGACATTAAGGGCTTCAACTACCAGCCAATGCATTACGAGCAGATCATGCACGATCATCCCGATTGGGTGGTTTATGGTTCAGAAACTGAATCTTGCGTGAGCTCGCGCGGCGTTTATCACTTGCCCATAGTGGCATACGAGAAGCCGCCTTCGCACCAGATCAGCAGCTACGACACGGTTGCACCATTCTGGGCATATTGTCCGGATGTCGAGTTCACCTATCAGGACAAGCTACCCAACGTGCTGGGGGAATTTGTTTGGACCGGTTTCGACTACCTCGGCGAGCCCACGCCTTATTGGGGCGGCAACTCTGGCGACAACAACGGCGACTGGCCGGCGCGCAGTTCGTATTTTGGCTTTGTAGATCTCGCCGGTTTTCCTAAAGACCGCTATTACCTTTATCAAAGTGAGTGGACCAGCGAGCCGATGGTGCACATTCTGCCGCATTGGAATTGGGAAGGCCACGAAGGTGAAACCATCCCCGTCATGGCGTACAGCAACGCGGAAGAAGTCGAATTATTTCTGAACGGAAAATCTTTGGGCAGAAAGAAGCGGTTCAGCGACAAGTGGGAAATGCCGGTCGGCCACAACGTCAGTGACACTGGAAAATTCCTCAGCAAGTACCGCCTCATTTGGCAGGTGCCGTATCAGCCGGGCACTTTGAAGGCGGTCGCCTACTCCGGCGGCAAACAAGTGGCGGAGCAGGAGATGCGCACCGCCGGCCCGCCTGCACGCATCAAGTTGATCGCCGATCGCAGCGTGATCCATGCCGAAGGCGACGATCTTTCTTACCTGACCATTCGTGTCGAGGACAAAGACGGAAACCTCTGCCCACTGGCAGATAACCTGATTCACTTCGACGTGAGCGGCGCAGGCGAAATTGCTGGAGTGGATAACGGCAATGCCGCCACTACGGAGCCATTCCACGCCGATCATCGCAAAGCTTTCAGCGGGATGGCGCTGCTCATCCTGCGCTCACATAACGAACCCGGCAAAATTCATATTGCCGCAACCGGCGAGGGACTAACGCCGGCGCAACTCGACATCCAGGTCAAATCAGAAATGGCGGCGAAAAAATGAACCGGCGAACCTTTACACGTGCGGCGGGCGGGATTCTGGCAGGCTCGATGCTTCCTGCTCGCCCTGTTCTTGCAGAAGAACCTCCAGTGCCGGTAGCGGCCGGCAGTACGGCGGAAGCTCCGTTCGGCCTGTCAGTAATGCTGTGGACAGTTTTTCGCGACCTGCCGTTCGAGGAGCGACTCGAGAAAGTCGCCGCAGCTAGCTACACAAACGTTGAACTGGTCGGCGAGTACGAGAAATGGAGCGAGCAGGATTTTGCTCGCGCGAATGCCAAACGCAAACAGCTCGGCATCACTTTTGACTGCACCGCCGGACTGAAGCACAGCCTCTGCAATCCAGCCGAGCGCGATTCATTGTTGGCGGAATTTCGCCAGACCCTTCCAATCATGCGAAAGTTGGATTGCCCCGCCATGATTTTCCTCTCCGGCAACTCAGTTCCGGGCATGTCGGTTGAAGCCCAGCAGCAGAGTTGTGTTGAGGGCCTGAAGGCGGCGGCCAAGTTGATCGATGGCGAAAAGATCAATGGCGAACCAGTTCGCGTGTTGCTTGAAAATATCGATCCCGAAGAAAACCCAAAATATTTTCTTACCTCGGTCGCCATGGGTTTTGAAATCGTGAAAGCCGTAAATCATCCGCAAGTTCAGTTCTTGTACGACTTCTTTCACGAGCAGATCGCAGAGGGCAACCTGATCGAGAAGCTTGAGAAGAACATTCAACATGTCGGCCTGGTACACATAGCCGACGTGCCCGGCCGACACCAGCCTGGCACAGGCGAAATCAATTACAAAAACATCTTTCGGAAGCTGGCCGAACTCGAATACCGCCGCATCGCAGCCATGGAGTTTCTGCCCAAGGGAGATCCAGTCGCCGAATTACGCGCCGCGCGCCAGTTGGCAATCGAATCGGCAAAGATCTAGCCAGTAAATTTCTTTGCAGCGAAGTCGTGATCGGCGAATTGCCGTTTCTCAGGGCTGATTGGTATAGTTTTATTTCCATGTATCGCGACTTCCACGCCTTCGATCGCTGGACCAACAAGCAGGTCCACTGTATTTATCAGGCGCTGATTGTCGCCGTTGCCACCCGGCATGCAGACGCGGTAGATATCAAGTTTCTGGTTGATGGACGCCCCGTATGGGTCGCGCTGCCCCTGGCGGCGTGGGATGAATATCGCAAAACCCAAGGCAAGACCATGACTGATCCGTTGGCAATCGCTATTGCCGGGCATTTTCTTAAAAATGCACTCGAATCCGGAGAAGGCGTGGGCCGCGAGATGTACTCCCTCACCGTACAACAGAGCCTGCACCATCTCGATGCAGCGGTGAAAGAACCACAACCGGCGACAGCCTAACTCGCCTGCGCGATGTAATGTGGGGACAGCCGCCCCTTCGGCAGGCTCAGGGCACGCTCTCGGCTGTCCAGTCGAGCTAAGCTCGTTGCTCTGAATATCAGGCGCTCCTCAATTGTCCGGAAACTTCGACGAAAAAAATGTAAGCTGAAGCGATCCGTTTTCCAGAGGGCAATTAATGAAAACTCGAAATATTCATTTCCTGATCGCCACTAGCCTGTTCGTGTCAGCTTGTCTTTGTTTCACCCCCGTCGCCTCTGCCCAGCTCATCAGCTTTTCTAAGCAGGACCTGATCGACTACACCGCGCAAAATCCATTCGGACGGCTACCCGACGGTCGGCCGAAGGTTCCAGACGATCTCATCGAGCGCGCCCGCGGATTGTCCTCCGAGGAAGTCTGGGAGGTTTTGCAGCAGAAGGACTTCAACAATCAATATGCCGACGGCTTTCAGGTGCTGCATCCCGGCAAAACCATGGTTGGCCGTGCCTTCACGGTCCAGTTCATGCCCATGCGTAGCGATGTTGATGGCGTTGCAGAATCCAAAGCTAAAGAACATGGCATTGGACGCCTGGAAAATCAGACCGCAATCGACATGTTGCAACCTGGAGATGTGCTGGTCGTAGACCTCTTCGGCAAAAAAGTTGACGGCACCATCGTCGGCGACAATCTTTTCTATTACGTGATGCAGGCTACGCACGGCGGCGGTTTGGTGGTGGACGGCAGCGTCCGCGACCTCGAAGGCATCGCGCAGATCGATATGCCCGCGTATTTTCGCTCCGTCGATCCAACGCCCATAGACAATGTGATGATGACCGGGATTAATGTTCCCATTCGCATCGGCAATGCGACCGTGATGCCCGGTGATTTGGTAGTTGGCGACCGCGAAGGCGTGTATTTTGTTCCTCCGCAATATGTCCAGGAAGTGCTCGACCGCGCTGATGAAACTCACATCCACGATGAGTGGACCAAGAAAAAATTCGCCGAAGGCAAATACAAGTCCAGCGAGATCTACAGCACGCCCAAAGACCCCAAATTACGCCAGGAATACCAGGAATATTTAAAGAAGCGCCTGGAAGAGCTGCGCAAAGAACGCGCGGTGAAGAAGCCGGACTAAACGCTTTTAAACCAAAAAATTGTTAGTACATCGCCTAGGGTGTTTCGCCGATTGGCAGGCATCCAGCTCTGCCGTACTCTGCTTTCATCGAAGTTCCACCGCGTCATTCGTCGTACTTCGCGTTCAGTTGGTGCACCGGGCAAAAACAGCTCTTAGCTTTTAGCTCAAACAAGACGCTTCATTCCTGCATAGCAGGCACCCTCGCTAGTGTCCTTGTTGTGCCCTGCTTCCAATCTCGAGGAATGGTTGTGGGCCAAACCTTGCCTAGGTTGCGCCATTTGTAAAGGGAGGTTGAAATGAAACTCAAACTATTATCAGTGCTAGTGCTAATCGGTTTATGTGCAGCCTGCGGCAACGGTATCAATCCCACTCCGCGCGCCGCGAACGCGCCGTCAAAAGGACCGGCCGCGCATGTCATTCTTATTGTCGAAGAGAACCATAGTTATTCCACGGTTGTTTATCAGAATCAAATGCCTTGGCTGAAGGCGCTTGGCGACAAATACGGTGTTGCAACGAATTACTATTCTGACGAGAAAGGTTCCCTTCTCGATTATTTATGGCTGTCTTCTGGAAGCAACGAGTCACGCTTTGGTTGCAACGGAAATCAATGCTCTAACGCAATAACAGACGACAATATTTTTCGGGAGCTCAACAAAGCCGGGATGTCATGGAACGTGTATGCCGACGCGCTGCCGAAGTTTGGCTTCATGGGCATGTTTGCCGGAAATTATGCCAAGCGCCACGATCCTGCTGTATGGTATAGCGATGTTGCACACAATCCGGAGCAACAGCAGAATGTGGTGCCGTTTACACAATTTCCGGTAGACGTAGCCGCGGATAATTTGCCCGACTATTCAATCGTCATTCCTGATCTGGAAGATGATGCGCATAACGGTACGCCCGAAGCTGCTGACCAGTGGCTTAAGACGAACATTGGCCCGCTGCTTGATAGCCAGTACTTTCAATCCGGGGGAAACACGGTGATGTTCATTACCTTCGATAACGGAGAGGACGATGAGCAAGGCCAGGTATTTACCGCGGTGGTCGGTCAAAGCGTGATTCCGGGAGTGAGGGTGAACACGCCTTTCAAACACGAGAACACACTGCGGACCATCATGCAGCTATTAGGGTTGAAGAACTATCCTGGGGCCAGCGCTACAGCTGCGCCGATGAATGAGTTCTTCAAGTAACCAGTGAGTACTTACGCCCTTATTACAATGAGCTTGTGCTCGCGCGCTTACTGACATTCTCGCCGGATTGCGACGACAGCTTTTTCGCAGAAATTCCAGCCGCGCCGGCAGTGTTCCTGCTCCGTGGTGATGGCGAGCCTTACGTCAGCAAGACAGCCAACCTTCGGCGGCGGCTGCAGCGGCTGTTGGGCAAGCCGGCTGAACAAACGAAGCGGCTCAATCTTCGCCTTCGAGTTCGCGACATCCAATTCACCCCCACAGGTTCGGATTTCGAATCGCAACTCCTTCTTTACAAGCTGCTCCGGGCAAATTTTCCGAAAACTTATGCGGCTCGCTTACGGCTGCGTCCAGCCCCTCTGGTCAAATTGCATCTGGAAAATGAATATCCGCGAGCATCAGTAACGACGCGCATGGGAAAGCTCGCGTGGGGACAAAATTTGTATTACGGGCCATTTCCTTCCCGTGTGGCTGCCGAAAAATTCGCCAGCGATGCACTGGACTTTTTCAAAATGCGGCGCTGCGTTGATGACTTGCATCCGGATCCTTCGTTCCCCGGTTGCGTCTATTCCGAAATGAAGATGTGCCTTGCGCCCTGCTACAAAGGCTGCACTGATGACGACTATCGGTCTGAAGTCTCGCGCGTT
>DATNAF010000337.1:0-15772 GCA_035572845.1 Terriglobales bacterium | reverse complement strand
TGGGGTGAATCGGATGCACCAGAGCAGGGATACTCGATTGGAGATCTGGCCCTGGATGCGAGGCACATCATTGAAGCGCTGCATGTGCGTCGATACGTTCTGGTGGGCCATTCTATGGGAGGAAAGATTGCTCAGTTCCTGGCGGCGAAGCGGCCGCCAGGGCTGGCAGGACTTGTGCTTGTTGCGCCCGCGACTCCGACGCCGCAAAACATTCCGGAACCCGCCAGGCAGGCTCAGCTTCACGCCTACGATAGCCGCGAGAATGCGCTAGAGGCGATGGCGTTTCTTACCGCTCATCCTCCGAGTGACACACTAGGGGAGCAGATCTTGGCAGACAATTTCGCCGCGCGCTCCCCCGAAGCAAAGCTTGCCTGGCCAACATCGCTGGCGTACGAAGACATTTCGGGAGAAGTGGGAAATATTGCGGTGCGGACGTTGATCTTAGCGGGAGACCAGGACAGACAAGATCCTTTGGAGCAGCACCGGCGTGAAGTACTTCCAAGAATTCCGGGAGCGAAGATCGAGGTCATACGCGATAGCGGGCACCTGATACCGATCGACCAACCGCATCAACTTGCGGAAGCGATTCGGGCCTTTGTGCTTGCGCTGGCCAATGTCGGCGAACGCTAGTGCCGCATTCCTGTATCGCTCCTGATCTCAAAGACACTGAAGTCGTATTCCGTCTGTATTGCCTGCGATCCGGACGCAATAACGGCGCATTCGACAGTTGCTGAAATACCCGGACATCGGAAAAGTGGAGAGTCGTGGTGGATATCAGCGCCGGCCTTGGATTGTGGTCACGTGACGAGCCCCGAAGCTGAACGGCGGGACGATAGACCGTGAAATACGGCCAGGTGTTTAGGAATCCACTTGGACGTAAAGTCGGCATTGCGCTGATTGAACGGGATGCGGCGCAACTCGGCGGAATGCGCGCTTCCCGTCAACGTGCGAAACAGGCGATCGCACGTAGCTCTGCATTTCCCGACGAAGGTTAATTCCATGCGGCAAATTGTTTCAGCGGGTTGCGTCGCGTTCCGCCACTTCACCGGACTGGATTCAATACGATGGTAAGCCTAGCAAATGGGTCTCCGAGCTGCTGCGCAGTACTCGATTCTACTCACGTTATTTACTCGCTGATTCATTGAACGGGTAGCACGAACACAACAAAACGAAACAGTTGCGGCCTTTGTCGAGTGTCTGATGATTGTCCCCCCGTGTCCTCCATCAAACGCTCGCGCTGGCTCGAACCTCCGGGCCATACGGGAACCGACCGAGAGGCCCATCCGGGCTCACTTGAGTGCGTCGAGCAAATCGTTAGAGACCGCGCTGGGAGCCCAATACTTTTCGATGTATTCGATTACGAGGCCGGTGCCCGCTTGATGACTGACGTGCGGAGCGGATGCGGGGTTGTACATCGCGTCCGTCAAATCTCGCAGTAAAACGCAGTTCACGCCCCACTTCATCATTTGCTTAATGGCAAAAGTGCGGTTCAAGATGCACATGTTGGCGTGGACGCCGGTGTAGAAGACCGTCTGAATCGAGCGCGAGCGCAAGAGATTGTAGATTTCGCGGCCGTTGTCGGAGATGTAATCTTCAGGCGCGATCTTCAAGCCGGGGTGCTGGCAAGTCCAGGCTCGACGTTCTGTCTCACCGGGAGTATCGCAGCCGCCGTCCGAATCGTCGATGGGCAAGGGAGGAGAGCTTAAATCCAGCTCTTTCGGAGGCGTTACCGCCGGGAGAGCAAGCATCCGCATTCTTTGTGGCATGTTGGCATAAAAGGACATGGTCTCGGACGGCGCATGCACGATCGTAATGCCATTGCGGCGCGCGGTTTCGAGGACAGGCTCGAGTTTTTTGACCAACTCTGCCACGCGGAGGTTTGCACCGCTGCACCAGTGGCGGTCCCACATGTCACAAACAATGATGGCGCTTTTGGCCGGATCGAAAGGATAATCAACACGAACTTCCGACCACTGGCCGCTACCGCGGAACAATTCGACTCGAGAGCGGAGCGGCAAACGACGCGCACCGGTCTGCGAGGAAACAATCGCCGCACCAGCCATTAAGGTAATCGCGAGCAACCAAGCAGATGACATCAGGCCTCCACAGTTTGCGTTTTCGCATTCCAGCACAGTCGGCGTTTTTCTCTTCTGGAAAGATTAGCCATTTGAATGACGAGGGCAGCTTGAAAGCCCAATTGGACGGGCGCGGTCGGGGTCTGGCGTGTCTTCACGCACTCAATAAAATTTTCGACATGCAATTCGGTGGCGTGGCCGAATCCTGATTGAGATCGCTGCATTTTTTGGGGCTGATCTTCCTCGCCGAGGCGAAACACTTTGAAGTTCTCACGGCCGATATCAAGGCGAGCCTGGTCACCGTCGAACTGATTGAGCTGATCGTTGCGAGGCTGGTAGCGCATGGCTGCGTAGTTGATGGTAAACACTGCGACGAAATCTTCTGGATATTCGGCGATCACTGCGACGGACTCCGGTGTGTCGATCCATTGTTTGTGAATCCGTCCCGCCGACGAGTTCACCGCTGAGGGATAGCCGGCGTTCATCAACATATGAATGCCATCAAAGACGTGAGCGCCCTGGTCTGCCACAATGCCGCCTGAGTAATCAGAATATTCGCGCCAATTGCGAAAGCGGTCCGGATCAAACGGCCGGCGCACCGCCGGGCCCTGCCAAAGATCCCAATCAAGTTTGCCCTCGAGACGGGAGGCCCGCTGAGCCTTCAAGTTGTTATTCAGCCACCATGACCGGACCATGCGCACTGGGCCGAGTGTGCCGGAGGCAAGGACGGCGCGGGCGGCGAGATAGAGATCGTAACTGCGACGCTGCATGCCCACCTGGATGATGCATTTTGAGCTTTTCTCTGCCTGGACCAGCGTGCGCCCTTCGTCGGGAGTGTGGCACAGCGGCTTCTCAAGATAGATATCTTTTCCGGCAGCGATCGCGTCGAGGGCCATCTGGCAGTGCCAGTGTTCCGGCGTCGCGATCAGCACGGCATGAATATCTTTGTTTGCGAGCAGATCGTGGTAATGATGATAAGCCTTGGGTTGCGAGCCGCCCTTCGTAGCTTCGGAGATCGCCTGGCTCAGATTCGGTTCGTAGACGTCACAGATGCCACCGACCTTAACTTCCGGATGGTTCTGGAATACCTTCATCACGGCAAGACCACGACCGCCGCTGCCGATGACACCGAGGATCAGTTGGTCGGACGGGGCAGCACTCGCCACCAGCATGCTGCTTCCGGCGAGCAAGAAAGAGCGGCGCTTCATGTCCATATGCAGGTACGATGTTCCTTTGCAGGAATTCTATGACAACGGGACCCACTCGGCGAACCGCAGTTCTTGGCGGTCTTGGTTCCATCGGTAAGACGATAGCTCTTACAACCGCTAATCCAAAGGTTTGCATCTTTTCGAAGCATTTACAATTTTTGAGCGGCGACGAACTGGCAAGCACTGCGGCGGATATCGGATTTGACGGGATTGATGTGACCGTTCGGAGCGGCGGTCATGTTGAGCCGGCTCGTGTGGCGGAGGATCTGCCAGCGCTGGTTTCGCTGATTCGCCGGCACGGACTGGAGGTGCCGATGGTCACCACCGACATCGTGGATGCTGACAGCGCAAACGCACGGACGGTGCTCAAGAGGATAGCGGATCTGGGGATTCGGCGGTACCGCTGGGGTGGGTTCAAGTATCGCGCTGACCCGCCGCTGGAGCGTCAGTTTGAGGAGTTGCGTGGCCGCGCTCGAAAACTAGCTGATTTGAATCGGGAATACAAAGTCTGCGCGATGTATCATACGCATTCCGGAGTGGACTTGGTAGGGGCTCCGGTTTGGGATATTTTCGAAGTTCTAAAAAATCTGGATCCGAATGCTGTCGGTATTAACTATGATGTCGGGCACGCCACGGTAGAAGGCGGGCTCGGAGGCTGGATTGACAGTTTCCGATTCTCCACGTCACACATTCGCGGTCTGGCGTTCAAAGATTTCTTTTGGAGAAAAGGGCGGAAGGAGGCTTGGGAGCCTGAATGGGTTCCTCTGGGCGAAGGTATGGTCCGCTTCCCGGCGTTTCTCTCGTTGGTAAAGCACAGTGGCTTTGACGGTCCCATTCAACTTCACTTCGAATATCCGCTTGGGGGCGCGGATGCGGGCAAACGTCAACTAACCATCGATCGGAGGCAGGTGTTCGCGGCTATGCGGAGAGATCTGGGCACGCTGCGTAGATACTTCCGCGACGCGGGTCTCGCGAATGGATAGACGGGAGTTCTGTCGAACGGCGGCGTTTTGTGCGATGCCTGGAATAGTGAAGGGCCCGCATGCAGGAGCCATTCGCATTGAAGAAATCCGGCACAGCTATGAGGACTATCGTTATCGCGCACCGTACAAGTTCGGCGGCTTCGCCGTAGACCGGGTCACATTGCTGAACGTAGAGTGTGTCGTTCGGGTTCCGAGCGGCCGCTGGAGTAAGGGATTCAGTTCGATGACAATGGGAAATAACTGGTCGTTCCCATCGCGAGTGCTTACTTACGATCAGACACTCGGGGCCATGAAGGCCCTCGCCGATAAAGTCAACGCCTTGACCGGCAGTTACCGAGAGTACGGCCATCCGATTGACATCAATTGCGCGCTCGAGCCCTCGTACCTCAGTGCAGCTAGTGAAGTGACCAAAGAACTGAAGCTTTCGGAACCCATTCCGAAGCTATGTACGCTGGTGACGGCGAGTGCTTTCGATGCTGCGATTCACGACGCGTTTGGCAAGATCCACGGACGTAATGTCTATCAAACGTATGGCCCCGACCTGCTTCCGAATGATCTTTCCAAGTATCTCGGGAAAGAATACGCCGGCCGATGGCTGAATCAATTTCTGCTCACGCGGCCGACTCCGCAGATACCGGTATATCACTCGGTCGGCGCGCTGGACCCGCTCACGCGACCGGAGGTGACGCATCTTATCGGCGATGGTTTGCCGGAGACATTGGGGGATTGGATGAAATACAGCGGCATCGATCACGTCAAAATCAAGCTGACAGGCGACGATCTGGATTGGGATCTGCGCCGAGTGCTTGCTATCGACAAAGTGGCAACAGAAGTTGAGCGGGACCGCGGAGTCGCGAGGTGGAAATACTCGCTCGATTTCAATGAACGCTGCCCGGACGTTCAGCATCTACTTCAATTCCTGCACACGCTTAAGAAGCGAAACCTGGCTGCTTTCGAGCGTATTCAGTATGTGGAGCAACCTACACGGCGGGACCTATCGCGAGACCGGCAGAACGTAATGCATGAGGCTTCGAAACTCATTCCAGTGGTAATAGACGAATCCCTCACTGGCCTTGATATGCTGCTGTTGGCTCGCGACATGGGATACACGGGCGTGGCTCTCAAAGCGTGCAAAGGCCAGTCGCAGGCTGTGCTGATGGCCGCCGCCGCGGAAATCAATCACATGTTTCGATGCGTGCAAGACCTCACGTGTCCGGGAGCTTCGTTGATCCAATCGGCCGGCATTGCGGCTCACGTGCCAGGCAACGCCGGTATCGAGGCCAATGCGCGCGAGTACGTCCCAGCAGCGAACCAACAATGGAGCGCGAAATTTCCAGGAATCTTTGACATCAGAAATGGCCGGATGGCGACGGAGACGCTGATCGGCCCAGGGCTGAGCGCGGTATGACGCTCATCGTCGTGTTTCTATTTTTCTTCGCATCGACCGAGCAGGTATTCGATCAGCATTGCGCCGCATGTCACGGCGTGGATGCGCGAGGTACTGCAAAGGGGCCGGGGCTTGCGACGAACCCGCGCGTAGCGCAGATGTCGATAGCGGAACTGAGCGTCTTTCTGGAGCATGGCAATCCCGCGACGGAATGCCAGCGTTCGCTGATTTCGGGACGAAGGAGCTTACATCGCTCGCGCACTATCTCAAAGTTCTCAACCTGGGAACGGTCGCTGGACCGATGACGGCGGAGCCAACCCGCAAGATCTCCTGAGGACCTCCTCAGCCGGGGGACTGGCTCACATACAACGGCAATCTAAACGGAAACCGTTATAGCAAGCTGAACCAGATCAACCCGCGAAATGTTTCTTCGCTGAAGTTGAAGTGGATCTTTCCGATTCAATACTTTGGCCTGGAGGCAACGCCACTGGCTGCGGGCGGCGTGCTGTATGTGACCGGACCGAACCAGGTGTTTGCGCTCGACGCGCGTACGGGTGATGCGATCTGGTACTATTCGCGGCCAACCAACACGGGCATGGTAGGCGATGCAAAGTTGGGGACCAATCGGGGCGTCGCGGTCCTGCGGGATAAAGTCTACTTCGAGACGGATGATGCGCATCTGCTGGCGCTGAGTCGCGCTAGTGGCAAATTGATTTGGGACAAACCTCTCGCCGAAAAGCCGGGACTGTACGGAGGCACGACAGCACCGCTGGTTGTGGACGACATGGTGATTACCGGCGTTGCGGGTGCGGACGAAGGCATCAGGGGATTCGTGGCCGCGTTCGATGCTGACACCGGGGCGCTTCGTTGGAGACGTTGGACGGTGCCGGGCCGCGGCGATCCGGGGCTAGAAACCTGGGGACAAAACGATCCTTTGGACGGCGGCGGTTCCACCTGGCTTACGGGCTCCTACGATCCTTCTTCTGGCACGCTGTATTGGGCGACCGGAAACCCCTATCCTGACGGCGATGATCGCAATCGTCCTGGCGACAATCTGTATACCGACTGCGTTCTTGCACTCGATGCGAAGACCGGCGCGCTGAAATGGCATTACCAATTCACGCCACATGATCTTAAAGACCGCGATGCTACGGAACCAAACGTTCTGGTGGACACCGTGTATCAAGGCAAACCATCCAAACTGCTGCTGCATGCGGACAGAAACGGGTTCTTCTACGTACTCGATCGCACGACGGGCAAGATCCTGCTGGCCAAGTCCTTTCTGCGACGCAACGACTGGGCTTCCGAAATCAGTTCCGATGGGCGTCCGGTGGTGAAGGATCCGCGCGGCTGTCCGAGCGATGCTGCTAATTGGGATTCAACGGCCTTCGTTCCCAAAACGGGCCTGTATTACTTCATGGCGCTGGAAGAATGTACGGGCCAGCCGACCGGCTACCCGGATCAGACCGGAGCGCATTTTCTTAGAGCGATCGATATTCGCACTGGCAATGTGGCGTGGGAAATTCCGCAGCCTGGACCGACCCGCGCAAAAACGTGGAGCGGTGTTCTTGCCACGGTCGGCGGACTGATTTTCTACGGCCAGCCAAACGGAGGTTTTGCGGCAGTTGATCAACGAAACGGAAAGACCCTGTGGCAGCTACCAACCAACGTTCGAATGAAAGCATCGCCAATAACCTACGAGGTGGATGGACAGCAGTATGTGGCCGTTGCCGCAGGGCCCAATATCTTGTGCTTCGGCTTGTGACTGTGGTTCTGTGTTGATGCAGACCGTCCAATCATCGTAACGCAGGCTCAGGGCAGCAGGAGCCAAAGCATCCTGCACATCTTCGCGCTCATAAGCGCGCAATCAATCACAACCCGCTGAATGACGGGTTTTGCTAATAAAAAGCGGATTAGTACTGAAAAACGCCGATGGATCCCAGTAGCTCCGGCTGGTGTCGTAGCGGGCAGGCGAACGGCTGGAGTAGCGCTGGTCCGCGCGACTCGTCTTACGTCCCCGTCATCACTACGCCTTGATGAACGTGCCGCGTTGCAAATCGCTCATCGCCTGCCGAATCTGCTCTTGCGTGTTCATCACGATGGGGCCGTACCAAGCGACCGGCTCTTCAATCGGTTTGCCGGAGACAAGCAAGAAGTGAATTCCTTCTGGCGCGGCCTGGACGGTGATCTCGTCACCGCTATCAAACAGTACGAGCGCGTGATTCTTGACGTCATAGACGGGCGCGGCCTCCGGTCGATGGACCTTTTCCGTTAGGACAGCCTGGGGATCGGAAGCATCGCGAAAACTGCCGGCGCCGGCGAATACGTAAGCGAATGCGTTGCGTCGGGTGTCGATTTTCAGCCGTTTGCGTTTGTTCGGTGGAACTGAGATGTCGAGGTAACTGGGTTCGGCCGCGATGCCGCCCACGGGTCCTTTCTTGCCCCAAAACTCGCCGCAAATGACGCGAACATGAGTGCCATCATCATCGGTGATCTCGGGGATCGCGCTCGAAGGAATATCTTGATAGCGCGGAGCCGTCATTTTGAGTGAAGACGGCAGGTTCGCCCAGAGTTGAAAGCCGTGCATGCGGCCAAGTGCGTCGCCTTTGGGCATTTCCTGGTGCAGGATGCCGCTACCGGCGGTCATCCATTGCACGTCGCCTGCGCCCATTTTGCCTTTGTTGCCGAGGCTATCGCCGTGCTCGACCGAACCGGCCAACACATATGTAATGGTCTCGATGCCGCGGTGTGGATGCCAGGGGAACCCGGCCAGGTAATCGCTTGGATTTTCGTTGCGGAAGTCATCCAGCAGCAAGAAGGGATCGAAATCCTTCGTGTTGCCGAAGCCAAATGCACGCTGGAGTTTGACGCCCGCGCCTTCGATGGTGGGTTTGGTTTCGATGATCTTTTTGACAGGGCGTAGTGACATGGCTGCCCCTGAATTTGAATTCTTAGGCTGCTGCTACGGCTTCTGCCTTGATTGCGGAAACTTCGAGTTCGATCTTGAGATCGTCGCCGACCAAAATGCCGCCGGTCTCGAGTGTCGCATTCCAGGTCAGACCAAAATCGCTGCGCTTGATTTTCGTCGTCGCCGACGCACCTATTCTCGTATAGCCAAACGGATCCTTACGCTCGGCGGTCGGGCCTTCCACGTTCAGAATAACTTCTTTAGTGACTCCATGAATCGTGAGGTCTCCCGTGATTTTCCAGTTTTCCTTGCCCGCAGGCGTAATTTTTGTGCTCTTGAATGTGATGGTCGGATATTGCCCAACGTTTAGAAAGTCGGGGCCCTTCAGGTGCGAATCCCGCTGCTCATCGAGGGTATTGATCTTGCTTACATCAATGACGACGTCAACCTGGGTGTCCGTCGGGCGGTCCGGGTCATACGCAATGGTGCCCTCCACACCGCTGAATCCGCCGCGGATGTTGCTGATCATCATATGACGGACAACAAATTGCGCGCTCGAGTGGGCCGGATCGATTTTGTATATCGCTTTCACGTTTTTCTCCTTGAAGTTCCAGTAGTGTGTGTCAGAATTAGCTTGATATCAAGGTAGATGAAGTGGGTGGGCGAAAAGATTCATGGCGGCTAAGCGGACTTCTAGGGCGGATAACGCCACCACAGGCATCCACGTATGGCTAATCCTCTGGAGGGCAATGCGAGCAGTGGAGCAGAACGCGATCGCGAGCGTGTCCGGCCTAGGGCTGGGACTCTCGGACTTCGCTGTCCTGGAAATGCTTCTGCATAAAGGACCTCAACCGGTGAATGTAATCGGCCAGCGAGTCTTGCTGACCAGTGGTTCGATCACGACGGCGATCGATCGCCTGGAACGACGAAAGCTGGTGCACAGAACAAAGCATCCCGAAGATCGACGCGCGCGCCTGGTGGAGCTGACGGACAAAGGCAAACACCTCATTGAGTGTGCGTTCCGACAGCACGCAGCCGATATGGAGGAGACCCTGACGGTTTTGACGCACGCTGAGCGTGCCGAACTGATCCGATTGCTTAAGAGGCTCGGAATGTTTGCGGCGGCGAGGCTTAGCAAACGCAAGTTAGGTCAGTCGGGCCCATAGCGTGCTGGGGCGCGCGCAACTGGTACGTTCAAGGCCTCCGATTGGGCTGGTTCCTACAACCTATGCCAGCTGTCTAAGCCAGCCTGATCTGCTTAAGCTGAATCTTATCGTCGCTGAACTCGCCCAACCCTAGCTGGCCGGCGATTTCGATGTGCTCGACCTGGCAATTTAGGTAATGGCTGGAATTGTCCGGCTTTGCCAAAGCAATCGGTGCCATTCCCACCTGCTTACGTTTTCGATCAATCACTTGCCAACCGGTTTTGTCTAGCGCCACCGGGTCGGTTCCGAAATACAGCGTTTTCGGTTCCCAGATGAATTCCGGCCGGCCGCCCGGACCGCCATGATAGGAAGCCCTTACCGCATCGACAATGTGCAGTACAAACTTTTGGCGGAAGATGGGAAGGCTGACAACAGACGGGATGAAAACTCCGCAGGCATTCAATGTCGGCGTAAGGTGACTACGGTTCACGTTATTGACACATCCGTGAGACATGTTCTTCAAGCAGATGGTGACACCGGCAGACTGGTGATGCTTCAGGACTGGCAGATTGATAATCTTATTCGCGTGTTGTGTGACCGTTTTCGCTACGTACGAGCGGCGGAAATGAGGATCCTTGAGATTTTCGCCGGGTTTGATTAGAGCCATCTCCATGTAATGACTCTCATCGTAGCCGTCCATATCGAGTTGCACCTCATTGAAGGTCGGCGTGGGCGCCTCTAAGCGAATTCCGGGACGCAACCATTTGTCCATTCCGCAATCAATCAGCTCATCGTAGTATCGGCTGAACACAATGATGTCTCGATCTGCGACTCCCGCTTGATTTAGTCCGTCGAAGATGGAGCGCAGAACCGAAACATCGGAGCACAATCCGGGTCCTCCGACTGGGCTCATTTTTATCGCGACGACATCTCCGCTATGGAACATCGTGCGCCATGCGTCCTGCCAGGCAGGAGCTCCCGTAAGCTCCGTCACGCCCCGCTGCATCATCTGCCGGATCGCTTCCGGCTCATACCTGCCGGACAACACACTGCCTGCGTGCTCGATGGCAACTACCCTGCCGGGATAGCGGCCGGGAATGCCCAATTCCCGACTCTCAGCGCGACTAACCGTGGAAGCCAGCATCGCGGCCGGCCCAAGCAATGCAGATTCCAGAAATTGTCTTCGATCAGTTTGCATTTTGGTGCATCTTTCCAAAGTGTCGCGTTTCAGCCTCCACGAATTATATAGCTGCACGGCTAGTCAGGTCATGCGCTTTTTTGCTGAGCCCGTCTCTAGCCAGTGCTACACTTCGCAATGCTTTGCGAGCAGTAAAACGGGTCAGATGACGATACCTGGAGCTTACGACTCACCGTTCGGCAATCGTTTAACTTCCCCATAGCCGTCCTGGAGTGGCTGTTTGATGCTACCCCGATCAGGTCATCATCGGCTGGAGCAGATTTGCCGATGTTTGAAAAGCACGTTGCTTTGCGCGACCTTGCCCATCCTGTCACCTAGCCGTAATTCTGATAGCCGTAATTCTGAATGCGTAAAAGGATGGATAAGCCGTTCCCGGTCTCGTTCCGCATCTGCTTCTGCCTTGTTAGGTTCCTAGTTTTTTTTGCCGCACACGATCGCCTCGCTCCGCACTTCCGACCAAAGCCCGCCCCGGTCCGTACTGTGCGAAAACGAGGTTCCGCTAGGGTAGAATCACCACAACATCAAGTGTTCGGAAGCCATCGTTCCTGCCGAGCTCTGCGTACACCATTCTCGACGAGCCTGTGCAGCGGTCTCTGTACGCATTCGAAAAACACTCTCGAAAGGACCACAAAAGAATGAACCACTTCCCGGTACGTCGCCGCCAATTTCTGCAGACCTTGACTGCTGCGAGTGTGGCATCGGAACTGCCCTGCTTTCCCGCGCTCGATACCATACCGTTTCACAAAAGCTCCGCGGAGGTCGTGCCTCCTTCGCAGGCAGTAGCCCCGCGCGATTCCATTCGCTTCGCGGTTTGTGGGATCAGTCATGGCCACATCTACGGTATGGTCGAGGCCATCAAGCGCGGTGGTGGGATTCTGGTCAAGGCTTGGGGCCAGGAGCCGGAACTCCTGACCGCTTTTCGGACGCGTTATCCGGACGTGCCAATCGCAGGGACTCAGGACGAGATCGTTCACGACTCCTCGATTCAGCTCGTCCTCAGTTCGCAGATCGCCAATGAACGGGCGCCCCTCGGCATCCGCTGCATGCAAGCAGGCAAAGATTTTCTGTCGGATAAACCCGGCGTTACCACGCTCGAGCAGCTCGGTGAGGCTCGAAAGACGATTGCCGCGACGGGTCGGATCTACGCCATCATGTACTCCGAGCGCCTGGAAGTGAAAGCGGCCGTAAAAGCGGGTGAACTGGTGCGAGCGGGTGCTATCGGCCAGGTGATCCAGACGATCAATATCGCTCCCCACCAGATCGTTCAGCGGCCCGGTGGTGATGCTGGCAGCGTAGGCAGAAAGGGAGGAAGACCTGACTGGTTCTGGAATGAAATTCAGTTCGGCGGAATTCTTTGCGATATCGGATCGCACCAGGTGGACCAGTTTCTCTATTACACAGGTTCAACGCAAGCAGAAGTGGTGGCTTCTCAAATCGCAAACGTGCGGCATCCGGATCACCCCCATTTCCAGGATTTCGGAGATATGATGCTGCGTGGGAACAACGGTTTCGGCTACGTCCGGCTGGATTGGTTTACGCCTTACGGGTTGGGTACCTGGGGGGATGGCAGACTTTTCATCCTGGGCACCGAGGGATACATGGAAGCACGCAAGTATGCGAATGTGGCGGTGAGCAAGCAAGGCAATCACCTGTTCGTCGTTGACCAGCAGCAAGCACGGTACATCGATTGCAACAACCTGGAGCTCCCCTTTGGTCCGCAGTTTGTGAGCGACATTGTCAATCGCACCCACACCGCCCAGGACCAAGCCGAATGCCTGCTGGCCGCCGAACTCGTAATTAAGGCACAGGGGATGGCGAAGCATGCTCATCTGGACTGGGAAAGCAAAGCCTGATGCTACCGCTGAGCCGGAGGGAGTTGTTTCTGTCCGGGTAACTCTGGCTTCGCTCATCGAGCACGCGCTTCACCGGATGCTGGGGGACTTCCCGGTACGAATACGTTTAACGGCAAGGCTGATCGATTTTGGAAACGAATTGCCGGCGTTTCAGGACCCGCCTTGAGCCAATCTCACCATAGCCGACTACACGGACGGGTGGCTTTTGGGACGGGCTTTCGAGACTCCAAAGCCATTGACTTTAGGACCTCAAAGGGTCTTCTCGAAACCTATCCTTTGTGAAAGGTGTCGGGGTTCGGTGACAACGTTTCGATAATCCGGCAGTCTGCGATAGTTCCGTTACCCTGACAGCAGTTGTTTAAACGTCGCAGCTCCTTGGCGAGGCGCTTTAGGTCGGAAATTTTCTGCTCGATCTCAATTAGATGCTGGGCCGTGATGCGGTCCACCTCTGCGCACTCCTCATTTTTCTGAGAAGACAGGCGAAGAAGATCGCGAATTTGATCGAGTGTAAATCCCAAATCCCGGCAACGGCGAATGAATCGCAAGCGGCGCAAATGATCGTTGCTATAGGTGCGGTAGTTTCCTGCCGTTCGAGACGGCACCGGCAACAGCCCGATTTGCTCGTAATAACGAACCGTCACAACCTTGGTTCCGGTTCCCTTAGCCAAAGCACCAATGCTAATGCGCCCTTTTCCAATCATCGCTTGACCCTATAGCAACTATAGCCTTTATGCTGAAGGGCAGAGAGCCCTATGGGCGCGAATTGCTGTACGCATACGCACGAAGATCATGTGCACGATGGCCGCTATCGGCGCGTGCTGTGGGCTGCGCTCACCATTAACGGCGCTATGTTCCTCGTTGAAATCATCGCCGGTGTAGCTGCTGGTTCCGCCTCGTTGCAGGCAGACGCACTCGACTTTCTGGGGGATACAGCCAATTACGGAATGAGTCTGTTCGTTGTCGGTATGGCACTTCGCTACCGGGCCCACGCGGCCCTTGCCAAAGGCATAACGATGGGACTTTTTGGCTTGTGGGTGCTGGGCGCGGCCTTGCTGCATGCGGCGGCTGGAACGGTACCAGTAGCCGAGACAATGGGCGCGGTGGGGGTCGCAGCCCTCTTGGCCAACGCCGCATCTTTCGCGTTGTTGTGGGCTTACAAGGGCGGGGACAGCAATATGAAATCCGTATGGCTGTGCTCGCGCAACGATGTCATTGGCAATCTTGCCGTTCTGCTGGCAGCTTTGGGCGTATTTGATTTAGGTAAGGGCTGGCCCGATATTGTTGTTGCCCTCGTCATGGCTTGTTTCGCAGTGCAAGGGGCGTGGGTCATTATCCGCCTTGCTCGGGCGGAGTTGCGAGTAACGCGTAGCCCACGAGTTTCGGTTTGATCCGATCGCGCCGCAAAATGCTGTCGCTGAACGCCATAAAAGTATTGTTGCTCACAGCATTATTTTTCAACCCGAGAAACGTCTCCGCCCAGGCGGTCAATAAAGAGCTGGAGCCTGCGGCAATTGTCGAGCTGGGAGGAGCTGCCGAGCGGGACCTCAACAGTGGTGGGTCAAGCTTCGGCGGGGATCTCGCGGTCGAGTTTACACCGATAGAGAAATGGCTCGAAATTGAAACAGGCACTACGCCGCTCTTCCGCCATCACTCAGCAGAATGGGACACAGACCTTCTCTTCAAAAAGCCTTGGACCCTTTCAGAAAAAGTGGAGTTTATGTTTGGCGCTGGCCGGAGTGGATACATACGAGGGCGTATGGCGTGACGACAAACTCGCTCGGCGGCGAAGTAGTGCTTGATTTTATGTTTTGGCCCTCTTCAAAGCATCGCTGTGGCTGGTTCCTCGAACCGGGCTACGAGTACAGCTTCGCGCGAGGGCATGACCGCTCGATTGGAATAAGCGGCGGCTTGCTAATCGCGATCCCACGAAGACGTTAAGCCTTCCGAGCTGCCTGTCGTAAAACCTACCCTTTTGAAACAGCAAAAACTAGGGGGTGGGGAACTCGATGGTTATTAGTTGTTTAACCCCGATCGGGCCGGTGAGCGTCAGCAGCCAATCGGTCTGATTGCCGGATGTTGAGAGCTGAAGCGTAAGGAACGAGCAACAAAGACGCTCCATGCTGATCCATTCAGCAGCTTCGGGCAAAGTGACGGCTTTGCCGTCCATTTTGAAAACGTAGCCGTTTGAAATTTCGCTGCGGTCCCGAATGGCCGCACGGATACGTTTAACAAGATCGTTATAGCGGGGCCGTTCTGCGGCGCTGATTGCTTTCAAATTACAAGCAAAAACGGGGGCTGCACCTTTTTCAGTGGCGGCTGCACACATGGACACACAAAGAAGGAAAGCGCATAAGGCTGTTGCTGTCGTCATGCTCCGACTGTAAAACTTGAAGCTGACTTTAAGTCAAGGAGCATTCATGAATATTGGCGAGCTAGCGCGCGAAAGCGGGTTGCCCGCTTCGACAATTCGCTATTGGGAAAAAATCGGCGTCTTGCCCAAGGCCGCGCGAATTGGCGGGCAGCGTCGCTATGCGGCGGATGCCGCTCATCGTCTAGCCGTGTTGCAACTTGCGCAGTCATGCGGGTTTCGGCTGGACGAAATGCGCCACTTGCTGCACGGATTCGGCCCCGGCGTTAAGCCGCCGCACCGTTGGCAAGAATTAGCACGCAAGAAACAACAGGAACTCGACGACCAAATAGCGCGGCTCAAAGCAATGCGGCGGCTGGTGGATCGTGTCTTGCAGTGCGACTGTTTCGAACTAGCGGAGTGCGGTCGCATTGCGGCGTCCGTCATGGAGTTGGCCTCGCGATGAGATCCCTGCTTTGGTATTTGGTGGCCGCCCTTGGGGAAATTGCCGGGTGCTTGTCATTCTGGGCTTGGCTGCGAATGAGTAAAAGTCCATTTTGGACCATTCCCGGTGTGGCCGCGCTCATCTTGTTTGCGCTGCCCCTGACACGAATAGATTCCTCTAGTGCCGGTAGGGCATATGCCGCATATGGCGGCATTTACATCTT
>DATNAF010000336.1:0-8731 GCA_035572845.1 Terriglobales bacterium | reverse complement strand
CTGTGGTCGTCTGGCTCAATTGATCTTCTAGTCCGTGGTACATAGCAGTTCTCGCGATAGGGCAGGCCGCCATGGTCTCGCCAACTCTCCCGCCAGCGCAACCTCCGCAAACCGCCCCTGGAGCGCGTGAAGGTTCAACGGAGAGAAAGAGTCTTCTCCGCAATACCCGATTAAGTTAACTCCGAATTCCGTTGTGAATGTAACGAATAGCCAGAGGCGTCTCCGCTGTTCTTTGGTCCACCTCACTCTGTTTCTATATCAGGTAAAGCAACACTCTTAAGAAGCCACAGCCGCATTTGTGGACCGGAAAACTTCAGCGCAAATCTCGTGCAACTGGAGGTCACTGACTGCTCTCTGGATATCCAGCACCTGCTTCACTCTTATGGAGACCTGGTCGAGCTTTTCGCCTTCCACGTGATATCCGAGCTTTTCAAGTTTCACGCGCAACGCGTTGCGGCCGCTTAGCTTGCCAAGTACCAGGAGGCTTTCGCTGACTCCCACGTCCGAGGGGTTCATGATTTCATAGGTCCGCGGATTTTTGAGCATACCGTCCTGGTGAATCCCCGCCTGGTGCGCGAATGCATTCGCCCCCACAATCGCTTTATTGGGCTGAACAACCATGCCAGTCAAGTCACTCACTAGCTTACTCGTCCGCCAAATCTCCTTCGTGATAATGTTTGTCTCTAAACTGAACAATGGCGCCCGTGTACGCAGTGCCATGACAGTTTCCGTCATGCACGCATTGCCGGCTCGCTCCCCGATACCGTTGATGGTTGCCTCGACTTGGCGGGCCCCATTTGAGAGCCCGGCCAGTGTATTCGCGGTGGCCAAACCCAGATCATCGTGGCAATGCGCACTCACGGTGACATCAGCAGAAGCAAAGTGGTGATGAATAAAGCCAATCAATGCGCCGTACTCTTCCGGCATTGCGTATCCGACTGTATCCGGAATGTTGAGAGTCGTGGCGCCGGCTTCCACCGCCGCTTCCAGCACCTGCACCAGAAAATCGCGATCGCTCCGGGTTGCGTCCTCCGGGCTGAACTCAACATCATTGCAGAGATGGCGAGCGTAGGCGACCGAACGCCGCGCCATCTCTATAACTTCGGGTCGTGTCTTGCGCAACTTGTATTCCATATGAATATCGCTGGTTGCAAGCACAATATGGATGCGAGGATAGATTGCATCTCTGACACCGCGCCACGCGCTATCGATGTCCGCGCTATTTGCACGCGCCATCGCAGCGATGCCAGGCGGGTCCGCTATCAAGCCATGCTTGTTGTTGCGCTTCTGTTGACCTACGCTTCTTGCGATCTTCTGCACAGCGTTCATATCCCCTGGACTGGAAACTGGAAATCCGGCCTCGATCACATCGACGCCCAACTTTGCAAGCTGTTCTGCGATCTGCAACTTCGCGTCAGCGGTGAGTGAGACACCCGGGCTTTGTTCCCCATCGCGCAGCGTAGTATCGAAGATTCGTACGAGCTCAGGCTTGGTGGGTTGCAGGCTGGGGTTACGGACTGGCAAGTTATCGCTAGTTGCTTTCATCGTCGTCTCCTGTTACATCCTGTTACATGTTGATACTTAAGCCTCAACCGCCGATCGGTTGATGAGCGATCAGTTTCGTTAGCTCCTCCGCAATCCTGGAGATCACGGCTTGTTCAGCGCTATGCAAAAAGAAGTGATTGCCGGCAAAGCGAAAATATCGAACTTCTGCGGTCGTTTGAGTGAGCCAACCGTTCAGCCCCGCCTCGGTGCTGAGTTCGTCTTCGTTTCCGGACAGGACCACAATCGGGCACTCTAACGGTTCCTTCTCGACATACCGGTACCGGGCCGATACGGTTAGATCGGCCCGGAGCCGTGGAAGCCAAAGGTCGCGCAGCGCCGCGTCCCGCAACAAAGCCCCGGGTGTGCCATTGTAGGCAGTCACTGCCGCAACAAACTCGTCATCCGGAAGCAGTTGCATCCCGGCATCCCGCCACTTGAATTGCGGTGCGTTCCGCCCCGAAGCGATGAACATTTCAGGCTGGCGAAGTCCTTGTTCACGCAAGAGTCGTGCAACCTCGAATCCGATGAACACGCCCATGCTATGACCGAAAAATACGAATCGCTTCTCCAACGGAAGGGTTTCGGCAATCATTCCCGCAATTTCATGCGGGTCCGTCAACAGCGGCTCATCAAGTCGATACTCTCGCCCGGGAAGTTGAACGGCCACCACTTCAATCCCGTCCGGCATCGCTTCATCCCAGGACCGAAAGATCGAAGCTGATGCACCCGCATAGTGAAAGCAAAAGAGGCGAATGTGAACTCGCGCTGTATTCCTGGAGCGAAAGCGGATGAGCCACGGAGAAGTGGACTGTTGCTCGAGTGCTGTCATGGCTGCCTCGATAGTGTTGGCGCCAGCGTCAGCCGACCCCATTGGCGTCGCCTGCCCTCTGGAATTCAAGGGAGTATTTCCTGGATTGCTTTGATCGCGGCGCGCGAAGTGCGCCGGACCAGAAAAGATGACGGCACTCCCCTTACATCGCTCTGTGCTTATTGAAAGCATCCACTACGCTTTGGCCGGATTCAATCTCTCTGCGGACGTTCCTCTCCAATTGCGTCTTGGTAAACGCCCGGTTAAGGATCTCCCCTTCCGCCTCGTGTGGAATGACACAGACACCGTCACCATCGCCAAAGATCAGATCGCCCGGTCTGATCCGCACCTTGTCGATTGTGATCGAACAGCGAAAATCCACTACATTGTGGCGGCGCTGCAAACCATAGGCGTGACAACCGTGAGCGAAGGCGGGAAAGTTCAGGGATAATATGCCGTTGCCATCGCGAAGATGCGCATTGAGCACGACGCCCGCTGCACCTAAGTTTTGCGCACGCATCACCAGCATGTCCCCCAACCTCGCAACATGCGTTGGCCCACCGCTGGCGATATATACCTCGTTGGGACGAAGCGCCTCGATGGATTCGAATAACAAACCGAACGGCTTCGCATCAAAGCGCGATGGCTCCCCGTATTCGACCGGTGGTTCATCTTGTACCGGCATAGCACGCCCGATCAGCACCATGTCGCTTCGTAAAGGGCGAATTTGCGCCGGCAGCATCGGATATCGAAAACCAAGCTGCTCCATCACGTCGCTGACAGGAGGAGTTGAAAGCTCTCTCCTAATCCAGCCAAATAGTTCTTCGTCCGATTTCCATTGCGCCACGTCTTCGTCTCTGGACAGAACAGCTTGGTTACTAGGAAACATCGCTAACTCCTGGCTCGGTTTGCCACCCAGCCCTGAAAATTGCCGGGCGGGCACACTGGAGTTTTTAACTAGCCCAGATCTTCGCCTTCGACGCAGTTCGACCCGAAGGGGATACCAAGGGCGAAGCCCTGGGCTAGTTAGTTAGAGTGGCGGTTAAGCGCTCGCTGTCTCAGCCACCTGCATCGGCGGACGAACTTTATTGTGGTGATAGCGGTCTTCTCCCAAAACCAAGACCGTTGAATATCTGTCCAGCGGCAGTTCTTCCCCAAAGTGATGGAAAGAGTTTTGGCCGTCATACACCTTCACGTGGGTTGGCACGAAACGGGTCGCCCAGCCCATACGTGTCTGGTCCTTGGTCGTGTTGGGATTGGAGCCGTGCATACACCGCGAGGTAAAGATGCAGAACTGGCCAGGCTTCATCACCATATGGACCGCCTTCTCCTCGTCTGGCTTCCAGTTTGGATCGAGCTTCAGTTTGTCGTAATCGTAGCCATAGAAGCCGGCCTTCTCTCCGGTGTCAATCGTCTTCTTATTGAAATTCTCGGGTTCAAAGGGCACATTCCGTTTTTCATCGAAAAACCACGTCCGATGAGTTCCAGGCATGACTTTGAGACAGCCATTTTCCTTTGTTGATTCGGCCATCGAGATCCAAGCTGTAAGCTCCCAAGGCCTGCCCTGCGCATATTCTGTCAACTCCTCTGCCGCGGTTGGAAACAGCTTTTCCGTTCCCTCGAATTCGACGAAGCTTTCCGCCTGGTGCCAATCAGTACCTTCGTCTCCGGGGTACTTGGGAAACCACTCCGTACGCCAGCTCAACACGTTAGGTCCAAGGATACTTGAAACGCGATGAGTTATTTTTGGATTGTTAATGATCTGATTTAGCGCCGGCAAATCGAGGTGCCGGTCATAGTTCAATTTGCTGTTCGGAAAAGGTGCGTTACGGGTATCCAGCAGGTCCATACGTACCTCTGCGAATAGACGCGTCATTTCGTCTGGTTCACACAGCGTGAACGGACCCAGATAACCATTCTGGTAAAAAAAGTTTTTTTCCGCTTCGGAAAGATAATAGTCCTTCCTCATACAACTCCTCCTTCGATTTGTAAGTTTAGGCTGTTTTTACTGACTGATTGTTAACGCCGCTTGGCTCTCCTGCAGTTGAGAGTCAATCTTGGCGGCGATGGCTGCTATTGTGGAGTCAGTTTTGTGGAAGAACATGCGTACGGGCACAGCTACTCCGATCTCATTATAGATCCGTGTCAAGATTGCACCCAGATGCGTTGAGTTACCGCCGATGTCAATAAAGCGCGAATCGCGGCTCACTCCCCTGACTCCGATTACATCTTCCATGATTTTAGTTACTACAGCTTCAGTTTCCATGTGTGGTTACCACCTCCTCAGCTTCCTTCGTCATGCGAGCAGTAAGAATGGAGGCGAGAGCCTTACGATCCGCCTTGCCCGACGACAATTTCGGAAAATCGTCGAAAATTGCGAGATAACGAGGCACCATATAATTTGGCAGCTCGTCCAGAAGACGAGCACGAATCCGAATGATCTGCTGATCGACGTCGAGCGCCCCTGCTTTGCCGCTCTCATTGAGAAGGAGTCCTGCAGCTAAGACTTTTTCCTGATGCTTAGTCTCGACCAGGACGACTTCGGAATCATGCACATTCGGCACACTATTGATGACGCGCCGCACTTCATTCGGGTGTACGCGATAGCCGCCAATTTTTACTTCGTTATCTTTCCGCCCAAGGTAGAAGAGACTACCGTTCTCCAGATAGATACAGATATCACCACTGCGATAGCAGCGTATGCCGTCCAGATACGTCACAGCAGCCTCGGTCTCCGCCGTCAAGTTCCAGTAGCCCCTCATTACCTGCGTACCGCCGATGTACAGTTCGCCAGGCACATTCTTTTGTGTAATTCGCTCGCCTTCGCTGCCGACGAGGAAAGTGTGCACATGTTTGAACGGCCTCCCGATGGGGTAAAGCTCTTTCCGGCCAGGCTCAAGGTCTCTGATGGTGTACGCAGTGCACCCGCATGTGACTTCGGTTGGACCGTAAGCATTGATCACTTTCACCCCTGCTCCTGCCCGCAACCATCGCTGAACAGTGTCAACATTCGGGATATCTGTTCCAGTTAGTACGGTCTGGAGGTGCGGCAGAGGGGTAGTACCGAATTCGGAAGCCTGTGCAATGAGTCCAAGCATCAAGCCCCAGGCGGAAAAATGAGTCACATTGTTAGTTGCTATCGTCTGAAACAATAGATCAGAGAACACAATATCGTCGTGGACATGCAGACGAGCGCCCTGGGCAAGTGGGTACAACATATCCATGAGAAATACATCGAAATGCAGCGGCGAGAAACTGGCGCAAACCGATTCCGCACGGACGTCGTAAACTTCTTCAATCCCCTCGTAAAAATCGACAATGCTGCGATGGTCGATCAAGACACCCTTGGGCCGTCCAGTCGATCCCGATGTGTAGATGCAGTACGCTGGCACGTCCAGAAGCCGGCCCGCTGAACTTACGCCCGGGCCGGGGACGTAATGCGCTGCTGCGCTCGCATGTAGAATGCGCTCTAAGTCTTCCTTCAGAAGTAAGCTGGCCTGCGGGGGAAGATATGCTCCGACAGTTTCCCGCAAATCTTCCTCTGTAATGACGGCGGCAGGTGCTATGTCATTCAAGATGTATTGAAGTCGAGCTGCGGGCATGCGGGGATCGAGCGGAACGTGGATGCACCCCGCCTTAAAGGTGCCTAGAATTGCAGCCACCATGATGGCTCTTCGGTTCGCCACCATGACAACGCGGCTCCCGGTCTTACAGCCAATGGCCTGCAAGTGCATTGCCAAGCTGGTGCTGAAGCGGTCCAAGGCACCATAATTAATGCTGACCTCGCTGTCACAGACGGCAAATTGGTTCGGTTTGGCGAGAGCGTGGCTTCTGATGTCTTCGAGAAGGTGTTGACGCATGGGCTTGGTCTCTTGCGCTTCTGAGGCGCCGCACGATACGGTTTTCGCAAAACAAGTTACTGAGTCAGGTCGAGCTGTTCAATCACCAGCAGGATCGAGTCCGAGGGGCGTCACTGCCAGTTGCCCGCTGCGTTTTTCAGCTTGGCGACTAAACATCTTGTCCGGGCAGATTGCCTGCAAGAGTGGGCTGGTCATGAATGTCGTCACTAATGCCATCAACACCATCATGGAAAATAACGCCGGGGAGATTACTTTTATATCAAGGCCGATATTCAGGATTATCAACTCCATCAGGCCACGTGTATTCATCAGTGTGCCCAAGCCGGCAGCCTCTCGCACTGGCATTCCCGACCACCAGCAAGCCAGCACCGAACCGCCAAGTTTCCCGAGAGTTGCGACGAGAATGATAGCGACGCAATACATCCACATCTCCGGTCCCTTGACCAGTCGAATGTTCGTCCTCAGTCCAGTGAACGCGAAGAACAGAGGCAGCAACATGGTTACCACAATGGTCTCGAACTTTTCGACGATGTAGCGGACAAACTTTTCTTCCTTTGGCATGATGGCGCCCATCAGGAACGAACCGAACAGAAGGTGAATGCCAATCCACTCCGTGCAAAGCGCTGAACTTAAGGCCAACAGAAGCATTAAAGCGATTGCGTTTTCCGAGAGCCGGCCAGTTTGGCGATAAAGAGACTCGAACCGTTTGAGCAGTCGCTGCACGCCATACAGCATGACGAGGGTGAAGGCGATAAGTCCGCCGACCGTGAACAAGATTGGATGTCCGGTATTGGCTGCCCGGATGAACAGCACAATGTAAGCCAGAATGCACCAGCCCGTTACATCGTCCACCGCGGCACAGGCGATCGCAACCGTTCCCAGCCGGCTGTGAAGCATGTCACGTTCTGTCAGGATGCGGGCCAGTACCGGGAATGCCGTAATGCTCATGGCCGATCCCATGAACAGAGCGAAGCTGGTAAAAGGGACGCCGCTGTCTGCAAGACGGGGATACAGATAAACTGCCAGAAAAGACGCGAGAACAAAGGGTGCAGTGATGCTGACGTGGCTGGTCAATATTGCAGCATGTCCCTGACTCTTCAATTCCCTGGGATTAATCCCCAGGCCCACAAGGAACATGAAAATAACGACGCCAAATTGACTGAGAGCATTCAGGAATCCCAGGCTTGCTGGTGGGAACAGGAAAGCCGACCAGTGCGGCGCAATCGCACCCAGCAGCGATGGCCCCAGCATAATACCAGCGAACATCTCACCCACTACCCGAGGCTGACCCAACTTCAAAAACAGACTTCCCAAGATCCGGCAGGCCGCCAGCACCATTGCAATTTGCAGGATAAGCGTGAACATATTCAGCATTGAGCGGTTCCTACTACGATTCGCTTAATTTTTCCGGAACGCACGGAACTCAGCCGGAGCACACGTGGCACAGTCATTCACCGCTAAAAATCCCGTCATGAAGCTGGGGCCTGCTTTGGAATCAAGTGTGGCAATGAGGGAAAATACATGTCCGCCACTGCACCCCGCGTCTTTAACCGCTTCTGCGGGAGGCAATATACTTACTTGGATAGTTGTTCCTTCAATGAACCCCGACGTAGAGGGCATCACCGAGTTGGCGAAACTTAGTGTGAAATACCTGCCCGATTGTGAAATTGTAAAACCCACATCCCGTAATGTCGTTACGGACGCTGCGCACGGCAAAGCTGCCAGCGCGGGAGCGCTAACTTGCATTTGCCAGCGACCAGCAATCGCAGTTGGAGCAACCAGTTTGCGTCCGCTTCTTAGTACCCCCGCGAGTCCTAGTACTGGTATGATCACCAGAATCAAATATGCGATAGCAAAATTCTTGTTTGCAGGTTTCACTGGCTGCTCCGAACGCATTCGATTCGATTTCTAAACGGTCGGAATGATCGGGTTTCGAGCGAACAATCCTCATACCGCTGCGGGTACTCGTACTCTTTCGACCGACTGCTTGCTGCGCACCGGCACCGGAGTGAGCCAGCCGTGGCGGTCGCTCTTCACGCCGCGCACGATGGCGTAGAACTCCTTCTGGATCGCCTTGGTGATGGGGCCAATCGCACCCTTGCCCACATCGATCTTGTCCACGGAACGGATCGGCGTGACTTCTGCTGCCGTCCCGGTGAAGAATGCTTCGTCTGCGATGTAGAGCATCTCACGCGGAATCATCTGCTCGACAATCGTAATGCCGAGGTCGCGCGCAATCTGCAGCACGGAGTCGCGGGTGATGCCCGGAAGAACCGAATTACCTAGCGGCGCCGTGATCAGCTTCTCGCGATGCACGAGGAACACATTCACCCCCGATCCCTCACTTACAAAGCCGTTGACGTCGAGGGCAATGCCCTCGGCAAAGCCGTTGACGTTGGCTTCCATCTTGATGAGTTGCGAGTTCATGTAATTGGCGCCCGACTTGGCCATGGCCGGCAACGTATTGGGCGCGATCCGCGTCCAGGAAGAAATGCAGACGTCGCAAGCTTCACTTTCG
>DATNAF010000335.1:0-35634 GCA_035572845.1 Terriglobales bacterium | reverse complement strand
ACAAAAACTTTCCGCAAATGCTCCATGCTTCCCTTGGCTTCGGACTGACTGGCCATGGGAAGAAAATTCTGCGCCAGGGAGGTGACTATCTCTCCGGCGTAATCCACGATGCGGCCCGCAATATTGAAATATGTAATGGCCGCCGCCGACAACATAGTGCCGATCACGATGGTGTCGGTCTTAAATTTCAGCCGGCCCGCGATCATGATGATGAGCGTGACTCCGCTGTAGCTGGCCATCATGCGAAAAGTTGCGCGGTCCACGTATTTCAGCCCCAAGGCGACGGGATAAATCCGGAACGCGATAATTCCACGCACCAGCGATGTAATGAGGGGAAGAACGACGGTGATCAGAGCAATCGTCAACAATCCCCGGCCGTTATCGAGCGCAACCACGATCAGGGCCGCGCGAAGAAGGTTCGACCCCACGCTGGTCCAGTTGTTCACATCGAAGCGCTGCAGGCCGTCGAGAAACCCCCCAAATACGCCCAAAGGAAACCCAAACGCAACCGAAGCGCCTACCATCAGCAGCAGCCAACGCGCGGCTGCATGAAGCTCGGCCGGAACTTTGAAAATATTGTCCACATAAACGAACAGCAGAATGGTGACCAGCAGGCTTACAATTCCCACGCCTCCGTAGGTAAACAGACTGGTGCTAATCAGCTTTGCGAGTTCTTCTTTGCTGTCAGTCGCCGCGAATTTTGAGGCATAGCGAACGATTGAGGAGCGGATACCCAGATCGAACAGACCGTAATATCCGGTGATGGAAAAGATCAGTACCCAAATACCGTATGCAACGTCCCCGAGTCGATGCAGGATGAAAGGAGTTAGAAAAACTCCGACGGCAACGTTGACTCCCAGTGCAAACCAACTGGAGCCGACATTGTTGATGAACTGAATCTTTTCGAATCTACGCATTTTTACTTCGCAAGTTAAATAAACCGCCAAATGCAGATCGCAAAGTTAAATGGGTTCGTGGACAGAGGATTGGCGAATACTCCAGCACTGAAATGTGCCACGCACATTTTGAACTCAACTGACGGTTGCGGTTTGCAGAATTGTGTCCAACGCCCCCGGTTTTTCCACTCTCTGCGAAGTGAGTTCGTATCCCAGATAGCGCATTAAAGGCGCCCATGCTGCCTCGATTTTGTGTACCAGAGGCTCAGGTAATTCCGATCTCCAGCCGCCGGTTTTTGCGGACCTGACAAACGGAACATCCTGCCGCGTGTCTTTGGTGATAGCAAACATTTGGGCCTGCGATTTCTCCAGCTCTCGCATCTTGTTCGCCGAGCTCTTTTCGACCGCTTTTTGGATTACTTCCGGTGTGGCATCTACGCCTATGAAGGAAGCGATTCGCGATAATTCGTGGGCTGTATCGCGGATCATATCTTCGTAGCGCACTAAAAGAAATCCAGGCTGGCCGTTGCGAGTGGAAAGCCAACTGCCAACGTGCTCCCCCCACGAAGCGTAATCACAGGTATGCCCGGCCACGAAGCGCTCAACGAACTTCTCGATGGGATAGTCATCACCGAACAACTTGCGCTTGCGCTGGAAATGATATTGCGAGACGGCTACGTCCCGGGGGTCGCGAGCGATGTAGATGATACGTGGGTAGCGAGGATCGAAATATTGGTGGCTTTTTATGATCCTTGGCCGAGGCATGTGGCGCAAATCGCGATCGCTGGTCGCGCCGGGGCCTGGAACGATCCCGTTGATATTTGAAAAATCGACGTTTTCATGCGGCCGGACAATATTGCCCACCAGGAAGCGCGCCCAAGTGTTGCCTGATTTTGGATAAGAGACAAGGAAGGTATCGTCAGGGAAAACCGTGAAATCCCGATCAGTCATTTGCAACCCAAGCGCACGTTTTGCGGCATCGACGACCCGATTGAACATATTTTGCCTTTATCCTTGAACCGCTATCGGACGTTCCGAAGGTAGAAAAGCGAAATCCTCAACCAGCCGCGGCTCGCGCGAAGCCAGTTCATATCCTAGCCATTTCATCAGAGGCGCCCAAGCCGCCTCAATAGCAGCAATGGACGATTCCTGCATTTCGGATTTCCAGTTTCCGAATTTTGCGGTCCTCACAAATGGAAGGTCCTGGCGGGTGCCTTTAGTCAGGGCATTCTTGTCCGCGTTTACTTTTTCCAATTGCCGCATCCGCTCGGGCGAACTCTGCTCGACAGATCTGGCCAAGTCCTGGGGCGTGGCTGCGACCCCAAGAAATTCTGCTACTCTGCCAAGCTCACTCTGCGGGGACGCAATCATATCTTCATACCGAAGCAGCAAGAATCGTGAATCGCCATAGCGCGCCGCCAGCCAGCTGGCAACATTTTGCTTCCATGATCCGTGCTCATTGGTCTCGCCCGCGAGAAAACGCGGCAGGAATTTATCAAAGGGGTAACTCTCGTCGATCAACTTGCGCTTCTGATGATGATGATATTGCGAAAGAGCAACATCGCGTGGATCACGGACTATGTAAATTACCTGCTTGTACCGGGGATCAAAGGGATCATGACTGTGAATAATGCGCGGCCTTTGCATCCTCTGGAAAAATCGCTTGGTCGCCACTTCCGGCCCAGGTATCAGCTGATCTATATTTCCCCAGTCCGGATTCCGCTGCGGATAAGCAAGGTTCGCAATCAGAAAGCGACACCAGGTATTCCCCGATTTTGGATACGAAACCAGAAAGATATCGTCGGGTAGCACAGCCAAATTCCGGCCCGGGTGGTGAAGTCCAAAAATATATTTAATGCCAGCAGCAAATCGGGCGATCATCTTAGGACTCTGCCTCCTCCGAAATTCTTAACCGGAAAACTGCGTCGAGCGTTCCCAGGTCCTTACCGCCAGCGCGGTCAAACTCGGGGCAACACGCAAACCAAAAATCGCAAGTCTCAGCTTGCTTCGTCGTAGATGCGAGTTGGCTTGTTCCAGCTGTATCCGAGCTTCCCCGAACTCACCCTTCCTCAATGACTCCTTGCCAAGCTCTAAGGCTAACAACGCCTGCTCCTCGCGAAGCTTTTCAGCCAGCAAGGCCCGCTGTTCGACCGACAGGTTCCACTCGGCTTTCACGTTCAACAAGATTGTCAGGAAAGCCGCGACCATCCTGGATTTTGACGATGAGAGACTGCTGGGACGACCGATGCGAATGCGCGACAGAACGTCCGGATAATAGGCAATCCGGGCGCCGCGAAATGCCAATCGAAGCCACATTTCGTAGTCATCGCACATTGCAAGCCTTTCGTCGAAGCCCCCGGCGTTGATCACGGCCTGATGCCGCACAACTGTTCCTGAGATTGGGATGTGACTCTGCTCCGTCAGTACGCTTTCGAAGCTTACGGGTCCGCTGGAGGGGCAGCCTTGCATGAACGTCTGGCCGGCTTGCGGTGTGTCGCCGTAAATCAGGCAGTCGCAATAAACCATATCCAGCGAAGGATCGGCTTCCAAATGTTTGATCTGTGACTGCAAATATGCCGGAGCCCAACTGTCATCACTATCGAGGAACGCGAGGTATTCTCCCTGGGCGTGCGAGATCCCATTATTTCGGGCGCCACAGGCGCGGCGGTTCTCCTGCTTCAAATAAACAATGCGATCCCGGTAGGGTTCGAGTACCCGCTCAAGGTCTGGCGTATCCGGCGATCCGTCGTTGATGACGATCACTTCAAAATTCTGGTAGCTTTGCGCAAACACGGAGTCGAGCGCCTCGGCAATCAATGTGGCCGTGTTGTAGCTCGGCATAATGACGCTAACTTTGGGCGTGGTATTGTTCATCGCTAAATTCAAGACCGTAAAGCCGCGCCAACAAACAGGCCGTCGCGCAAAGAATCCGCAATGCCTTGAAAAATCCAGCGTCCGTAGCGGCCAACCATCAACACGTCGCGCTTTTCCAAATATTGCAGAGCCTTGTTACGCCAGCGCGAACCTGGCCACGACCACGTATAAGCGACTTCCACCCAGGTAGGATCAGCGACTTCGACTTCGCCGATGAAACCCCATTCCGTAAGTTCAGCCACCGTTTCCGCTATATACGACGCAATCTGCTCACTCGACGGCTTTTTCCCCGCAGCATACGCGCGCTCGATATAAATGCTAACGCGGTCTTCACTGGCTCGAGAAGAAGCCGGCAGGAAACTGAGATCGACATTGCTATAAAAACCTACGCGGTGGAAACCGGCTTTCGTGTCCGGCAGATATAACCAATGTTCATTGGGACAACGAGGCCCGCGCTTGGCCCCAATGTTAAGCACCAGCACTGACGAGTAGGGGTCCGGGCGTTCGTCCAGCTGGACTCCCGCCATTTCAAGTGTCTTGTCCAACGGCAGGGTTACAACCACCGAGTCATAGTGCATGCCGGAACCATCGCTGAACTCCACTTCCTTCTTGTCCAAATGAATGCGGCTGGCCCGTTTGCAGTACTCAATCTTCGTCTTGGTCGCAAGCTTTTGCGCCAGCACTCCCAAGCCTTCCTGCGGATAAAGATAACCCGTGTTGTAACCGACTGCCGGTGTCTTCCCCGATGCGCCGCGCAACACCAAGGCAGCATCGATCGGAGATTTGTATCCGTCCTGCGGCATGATCTGTTCCCATAGGCCGGCGGTGTACAGGCGATGAAAGGGCCCAAAGAATTTTTCGGTCAATGTGGCGCCGAAGCTCTGGTAAATCCAATCCGACATAGTTCGGGGCTGACCCTTGGGACTGGTCAGCATCTCGGTGAGCGCCTTCAGCCGAACATCTTCCGGCAAATGCGAGAGATTATTTTGCAGAGGGTATGGAACAAACACATTGTCCGAAGGGAAAAATACGGCCGAACTTCGGGAATACTCTTTCACCGGCGTGAGGGACCGAATTAAGCGAATGATTGCTGGATCGCCGCCGAAGATCCAGTGTCCGCCACCGATCTCGAACCGGTAAGCCTCACCGTCTTCCGGTGAAGTCTCGCGTTTTAGGCCTTTAGGAGTGACGTAATAAGAGGAGCATATCCCGCCGGGAGTCTCACACGCCTCGAAAACCGGCCAGCCTGACGCCATTCCGGCCGCCAGTCCAGTCATTCCCCCGCCAAGTATCCATGTTTTACCTCCAAGGTTGGTCAAATTTGTCTTCCCCATTCTTAGATTTCAGGTTCGCTGCAAATCAACCGGCCGTTTCGAGATCCATGGGCAGGCCTTCGGCTATGACTCCGTCCATTGTCGCATCCAGGTTGCCAAACCCGACCCGGTATGGGCGATAGCGCTTGTATTCACAATGGATTACAATCGTCCCCGCCAAACATAATTGTGAGCTGTGCAATATTTTGCGGTTCTGGGCCAAGCAGGGAAATATCGGGCATTTTTTTACCACGATTGCCATAGGAATTTGCGGCTGCAGACGGAAGGCTTTCTATGGCAGCAGTCGCCTCATGGCTAAATATCCCGGCCTTTATTTTGGGTGCAATTGATTCCGGGGACAAGTATTTAGATTGCGCCCGCTGATGGAGATTGGATTGCTCGATATTTCAAGGGCCATTGCGGTTTGGTTTGTAGCATGGACAAAACTGTAACAAATCATTGGAAGGCCATGGTGGCGGTCGACACGCCGCAGAACCGGCTCGTCGCCGCTTACGTCACAATCGTTGTTTTCTGGGCGTTTTACTATTTCCGCCCAGAGGACATAATTAAAGCGTTGTATGTCATCCCGTTAGGCAAAATTCTGGGTGTTGTTGCCCTAATCGCATTAATTCTGGGCACTGTCGGACAGGGCCGCAGCGTAAAACTCAGCCCGGAAGCAAAACTGGTGATGATGTTGTACGCGTGGTGCGTTCTATGCGTGCCGTTCGCGTCCTGGAGGGGAGGCGCCTTCTGGACAGTGTTTGGCGATTACGGCAAGTGCATCATCATGACCATCATGATCGGCATTGCCGTTAACTCGGTTGCGAGATTGCGGCGGCTGCTTTTCATCCAGGCCAGCGCCACTGCCATTATGGCGGTAATTGGGTGCCTTTTCTATCGCGACATGACGCGGCTCGATATCGGAAATGGCCTCTACGGCAACGCAAACGATTTCGCCATCATGATTGCGCTGAACTGGCCCATTTGCCTGGGATTCATGCTGGCGACCCGAAATCCGTTCAAAAAGCTGCTTTGGGGCATTGGCCTGATCGGCATGTTGTGGGCGGTCACGCTTACCTACTCGCGCAGTGGCTTTATGGCCACGACAGTGGCAATCCTTGCTTCATTTTGGGAGTTCGGCATCAAGGGCAAGCGCAAACATGTCGTAATTGGCGCGGCGGTACTGGCTCTTTTGCTTCTGCCGCTTTTGATTCCATCGCATTACGGAACCCGGTTGGAGGGCATCTTCAATCCCAGCATCGATCCTCTGGATAAAGGCTCCGCCGCCGCACGCCGTGAGCTTTTGATCATGAGCCTGAAGCTGACGGCAACCCACCCAATTTTCGGCGTCGGGCCTGGAAATTTTGAGAATGTCACGAAGACGTGGTTCGTGACCCATAACACTTACACGCAATTAAGCTCGGAGGTTGGGATTCCGGGAATTCTGCTGTTTCTTTTAATTTTGCGGCGGGTGTTTCGAAATTTGAAGGACGTTTCCAAGACAGAGCGATTCCGAACTGACCCGCAGCTGGAAATATTTACTCGTGCATTGCGTGCGAGCTTCGCGGGCTATTTGCTAGGTGCGTTCTTTGCCAGCTACGCCTATGAACTTTTCATCTATGCCTTGGTGGCCTTCACCGGAGTGCTTTATAACGCGTCGCAGGAGCAAGCGCCGCTGGCATCGAAACCCAGGCAGTTGACCAAATTCAGTCGACTGCAGGCGCCCGAGGCCGTCAAAGTTACTTAGCTGGCTGCGTAGCTGTAGCGACTCGGACCCCAGCAGTCAGTTTTGTTATTGCATCAACATCTGCACCTAAGTCTTTGCCGTCGGTTCCCCGGCTTTTGTGTGGACTATCCTGTGATAGCCGGTAATCTGCGGCATTTCCTGACTGATAACTCAAGAATTTAATTGTCTTAACATCTTGAGGGAAGAAATTACCTTGCGGCCATTTACCATTCGTTCCGATCAGCGCGTTTCCCTGAAAACGCAGTGACGCAACACAACTGTTGAGCCGCTCGAGCGCGGTGTTGCCTTGAAAACCACACGGCGCTTTTTCTCCGGTCCCGGTAATCGCCAATCCCGAAGGCGATGACACGATATTGTTGGTGAAAGTAAGGCTCTGTATATGGCTGCCCAGCGGAGCGCCGAGAACCATGAACATTCGCGGCGAGGTCAATAACATAGTCACGTGGTCGATCAGCACGTCGTGGATCGGGGCGCAGGTAGCGCAGAAGCTTATCTGGAAAGCCATTCCGGCTACAAGGCTAGTGTCGCCGTTGTAGTATGCGGGACCAATCTCATCGAACACATCATCGTGGATGCTAATACGCGCCTCCAGCTTCGGTGGTCCTTGTTCATAAGCGGCTTCCGCAATGACGAGCCCGCTCGCGGCATGTGATATTTCGTTATACCGAACAGTGATGTCCGCCACGGTCGCATTTGGATTGCCGGTTTTGCCTCCCTGGCTAAGTGCGGTGAGAAGGATGGCAGCTCCGTGCTGCGTAAACCCCGGCCAGGTATTCTCGAGCACGTTGCCCTCGAATAGTAGCCGCTGAGCATTTTTTAATTCGAAAAGATTCTTAACAATAAAGGGACAGTAACCTGGAGCATTGAACTTCACGCACTTCGTGGGATCGGGGTTAACTCCGCCGACGAACCCGGGCTGGCCTGGCATCCAGCTGACCGGCTTAAATAAATAATTGCGGCGGATTTCGATGTCGGCTGGAATCGTTGTGCCCTTTCCGCCGCCGAACAAAATATTTTCTGCCGCTGCTTCGAGGAAATTGTTTTCGATCTTCCATGTGCCCTGCGCCAAGTCACCTAGCCCGCCGGCGATGGTTTGCGAATCGGTGCAGCCGCCAATGGCGGCAATGCAGTGGAAGTCGTTGAAATACGAATCGACGACGGCCGCGTAGGTGACACCGCTTAGATAAAGCCCGCGCACAGTCTCGTCTTGCGCCGTGCCATGCACCCAATCGCGGTCCACGATAATGTGATCGGCAGGCGCAGATCCCTCGGGCGATATCAAGTTGTAAGTGATACCGGTACCGGCGGTGCGAGTGATCTCCAAACCAGGCCCAATCCGGTAATGGTTGGCGCCAGGAGCGAGCACCAGGGGTCCACCCGCTTTGGCGGCCATCAATGTCGCCATTACTCTCTGCGTAGAGGCGCAATTTAACGCCGGACGCCCGGGTAACGAGGCGACGCCTGCATAGCAAGGACTGATGCGAGTTCCTTCTGGCGGCAACGATGCGTCTGGTGCGCTGCTACGGATTATGATCCAGTTACTGTCGTCGCAGCTTTTTGCCGGCAAAGTATATACGCCCGTGAAAGTCGCCCCTGCCTGCAACCGAATGGTGTCACCGCAATCGGCCTGTTTCAAACTTGTATGGAATTCGTCGCTGGATTTTACTTCCCGGATCTTTCCATGTGCAGGTGTATCGGCCAGCGAGCTGCGTACGAAAGCGCGGGGTAGCTCCGCCGGCCCATCGAAATGGGACGTTGCGACCTCATTTGAGGATTTCTCGGCTGCAGACACTGACGCGATCGCAATCGCGACGGGAAATAATATGAGCGTAACCAATGCCCAATACTGGAAAGCGCGGTGCTTCGCGTGTCGTTGACCATGCATTAGCCAAGTGTCGCAGACTGCACGCTGTGCTCTCAACCGGAAGAAAAAACGAAGCTGAATATTAATGCTCGCACAGTCGAATCAGCCGAGAATGCGAAAGGCTTGCTATGAGCCTTCATGGCTGAAGGTATTTTGATGCGGGGCGCTACTCTGTCCGTTCTCGCTGCACGACGGCTGGTCCCAGCCGAAAGGGTGTGCTGGGACCAACCTCAGTCGTGCGCTGCTTGATATTACCGGGCGCCTGAAGTTGCTTGATTAACAGCGTTCGCATCTGCGCCGATACTCTGGGAACCAACAGCGAGATTAGCCATCGAGTATGGGTAGAGATTTCCCGTTGGCCAAGCTGTGGTCGCCCCAATCAAAGCATTGGATGTGAAGCTATAGGAGCTCAGGCAACTATTGATCCGAGCCAGATTGGTGTCGCCATCAAAACCGCAGGGTGCATTTGCTCCGGTGCCGGTGACTACCAATCCGGAAGGCAACGACACAATGTTATTGGTGAATGTAACGTTTTGGATATGTTTTCCAAGTGGAGCGCCGAGTACCATGAACGATCTTGGCGAGGTCAACATCATCGTTACATGATCGATCCGAACGTCCTGCAGCGGTGTGCAGGTGGAACAAAAGCTTAATTGAAATGCCATCCCGGCTACGACGCTGGTATCGCCGTTATAGTAAGCCGGACTAAGGTCATCAAACAGATCATCGTGGATACTGATGCGTCCCTCCAGCTTCGGAGGACCAGATCCGTAGTTTGCCTCTCCCATGACAATTCCACTGGCAGCATGGGAGACATGGTTATAGCGAATGGTGATATCAGCCACTGTGGCGTTGGGGTTGCCAGTTGTGCCCCCCTGACTCAGTGCAGTCAGAACAACAGCAATGCCGTGCTGGGTGAACCCAGGCCATGTATGTTCGAGCACATTGCCTTCGAGCAGCAGGCGCTGCGCATTTTTAAGCTCAAACAGGTTTTTCACCACGAACGGACAGCGGCCTGGAGTATTAAACTGGGCACACTTCGTCGGATCAGTATTGACTGCGCCAACGAATCCCGGCTGACCTGGCATCCAGGTGAGCGGCTTGAACATGTGATTGCGGCGGATTTCGATGTCGCTCGGAATCGTGGTGCCCTTTCCACCGCCAAATAAAATATTCTCTGAGGCCGCTTCTAGAAAATTGTTTTCAATTTTCCAGGTACCCTGGGGCAAATTTCCCAGGCCACCCGCGATGGCTTGCGAGTCGGTGCAAGCGCCGATACCGGCGTTGCAATGGAAGTCGTTGAAGTAGGAATCGATCACCGCCGCATACGTTACGCCGCTTAGATAAAGCCCGCGCGTGGTCTCATCTAGCGCCGTGCCATGCACCCAGTCGCGATCGACGATAATGTGGTTGGCCGGCGAAGCAGTCTCAGGAGCAATAAGGTTGTAACTGATGCCGGTGCCAGTTGTGCGAGTAATCTCAAGGCCAGGCCCCAACCGGTAATGATTTGCACCGGCGGCCAGCACTAACGGCCCACCCGATTTGCCGCCTATCACAGTAACCATAGCTTTCTGGGTGGAACTGCAATTCAATGCTGGGCGACCGGGAAGCGAGGCCACTCCGGCATAGCAGGGAGTGATGCGGGTTCCTTCTGCCGGCAACGAAGCATCTGGCGCACTGCTACGAATGATGATCCAGTTACTGTCGTCGCAGTTTTTAGCGGGCAAGGTAAAGAGGCCGTTGAAAGTTGCCCCCGCTTGCAATTGAATCGTGTCCCCGCAGTTCGCTTCGTTTAATACGGCTTGAAGATTGGCGCCCGCAGGCACAGTAATAGTATTACCCGGCGCCGGAGTCTCGGCCATGGTGCTTTGCATGGTGGTGCGTGGTAATTCCGCAGGCCCATCGAAGTTGCCCGAGTTCGACGCCATCGCACTCAAGGTAAATTGCCGGGTACTGGTGTGCGCTGCGGCATCAGTCACTTCCGTAGTAAAGGTGAACGCGCCCGTCTGGCTGACGCTGCCGCCAATAACTCCGGTACTTGGGTCCAGCGACAATCCGTTCGGCAGAGATCCTGAGGTAAGCGACCACGTATAGGGGGCAGTCCCACCCTGCGCCGCAATGCTCGCGCTGTAGGGGGAATCAACTTGTGCGTTGCTTAGTGCCAACGTCGCGATACTTAGCGGCGGCGCGCTCTGCACGCTCTGGATTGAGATATTGGCAGAACTATGTACTCCGTTGCTGGCCGCTGTTACTACAGCTGTTCCCGCGCTCATCGGGGCAGTAAAAAGTCCATTTACAGAAATCAACCCGGCGCTGGCGGACCAGACAACCGCTGTCTGCGACGTATTTTGGACAATTGCGGTGAATTGAACGGTCGCTCCCGGCGCCAGTTGAACTGTCTGCGGACTCAGTGCAATCGAAATTTGGGTCGTGGGCCTGGGCGCCACATTGAACTGCAACAACCGTCTTCCAATGCCATAGCGTGAGTCGGTCGCTTCCACAATGAAAGCAAACGTGCCGCTCACAGCGGGAACGCCAGAAATTACACCCGTGCTCGAATTCAACGACAAACCGGCAGGAAGCGTGCCTTGCGCAACCCAGAACCTAAATGGCGCCAGTCCACCCGCCACCCGCAAAGGTGAGGCGAAAGCCTGACCCTGGGTCGCAGGCGAGAAAGCCGCCAGAATTGCTAGTGGGTGCGCCAGTTGTGAAACGCGGGTCGGACGGCTGAAATCTTCTGGCGCAAAACGCATTTGTGCGACTGCAAAAATAGAGACCAACAGCACCGCAACAACTGCCGAGCAGAAGCGAAAACCTCGAATTGTGGTTCGTGCATCAGCCAAGGCATTGGGGGACATAATTCCCTCGGAACTTCAAAAAGACGCCAGGCCCGAAATTGGCCTGCTTGAGGCACTCTAGCTTTCCACCTACTCACAAGACAGATAACTAAGGGACAGCCCAGAAGGTCATCTCCTTTGGGCACGGTGTGAGTAACAATGGGAATGTCTTTCGATTGATCTTTTCCCGGCACTTTGGCGAGGGAAAATGCAGGAAACGCGCAGGACCGCGCGGTTTTCTCAGCGATCTCTGCGTCCGGTCTCGGCGATCTCCGCGGTTAAAGGCTTTGTGACTTCAATACGCGAACGTGGTCTGAAAAAAAGAAATTTACGCTTCCACTCGGAACGACATTCGACGGGAATTCAATCGACTTCGAGCAACGCAGCAACATCGACGATCCACAACGTTCCCCCTTTTTTGCGATACTGAATCGTGCCGTCAGTCGATCCAAAATCTGTCAAAGTCCACTTAACTTCAGGCGAAGGTGTGGACATTGAATGGAAAGACGGACATCTTTCGAGCTATACGTTCCCCTATTTGCGTGATGCATGCCCTTGCGCGCTCTGCGATGAAGAGCGCAGCAAAACTGGGCGTGAAGCTGGACAGCCGGTGAAACCAAAACCCGGCGAGTTGCCGATGTTCAAGCCTGCCGTAAAGCCTGAGTCCGCGGAGGGCGTCGGCAAATATGCGATTAAGTTCAACTGGAACGACGGTCACAACCTGGGAATTTATTCGTGGAAGTGGCTGCGGGAAATTTGTCCCTGTGAAGAGTGCGCCGGCCACGGCGGAGCCAAAGACAACCCCTAAGCCCACACGCGCTCGTGTGAACATAGTGTGTCCATGTGGGGACAGCCGCCCTCGGCTGTCCGGTGCGAGCGGAGCTCGCACGACCGATTGCTAAATAATTTCTGCCCCAGATCCGATCAGTTGCTACTGACCGTGAAGCTGACGTTCGTGCTGTGGGTCAGCGCGGCTCCGCCGCTGGTTGTTCCTGTGCCGGTTACCGTCACAATATAAGTTTGCGGGCCACTGGTCACTACGCGGCGGTTGCCACTTCCTCCTCCGCAGCCGATCGCCGTCACCGTGATCGCAAGCACCACTAGAGCAAACAGAGCGGCCCACTTGCGCCGCGAAGGGATGCCCAGGATCACGGCCGCAAGTAAGCCCCCAGTCAAGCCGAATCCTCTGGCAAGGATTTGGCCTTTCGATTTGTGCGAAGGCATATCCCGAAGATCCGCTGCTGCCGTCATGCTCAGCGTCGAAGTCTGCGTATTTCCGCTGGCTGGAAAAGTTATGCTTGCGGGGCTCAATGAGCAGGAAATCTTCGCCGAGGCTGCACTAGCGCAGGTCAGGTTGATGGTTCCGACAAAACCGTTGAGTCGGGTGACGGTGACTGTCGAAGTGCCTGCCTGCCCTGCCGCCGCTGATGTAACCATCCCGTCGAGCGCAAAATCCTGGGTTGGGATTGCAGCCGTCCATGCAGAAATCAGGTTCGCGACGTCGAGCGATCCGAGCCCGGTTACCTGGTCATACCCTGCTCCCGCCGAAAATCCAAAGCTGGTTGTGCCTGCGGGACAGTTCGTTGTACCAGCGGTGCACGGAGCGTTGTTGTTTCCTGAAGTAACATCGTGAAAAGCGGTCGGGGAACTCGCTGCCAACGCGTAGAGCATGGGGTTCACGTTACCCAAGCCGTTGGAGTTCGTTGCCTGATTGATGAGTGCGAGGATGCCGGCGAAAGTTGGCGCGCCAGCGGAGGTGCCGCCGACGCCTGTCAAATTGCCATCACTGCTACGAAATCCGCTAGCGCAGCTGGTGGCGGTGGATTTTTGCTGTGTGAGATCGTCCTGCGAACAAAATAATAAAGAATCGTGCGCATTCGAAGCGTTTAATGCGATGTCCGGGACGTCGCGCTTTCCATCACCCGGAACGCCGGTTCCACTTTGCCATGATGGCTTAGAAAAAATCGTGCTCGCGCCGCCGCCGCCCGCGCTCAGGCTGGTTGAGGACGGTGCATCATTCCAGGTTTTTTCTGTGATGTAGCGAAGCGCGGTTCCCGTCGAGCTGGTAGCAACACACGACTGACCCCAGTCGGCAGTTGCCTGCCCACATCCGCCAGATACGATTGCCGCCGCATCGCCGGTAAACTCGCTGCCCCCAACCCCAGTGACTTCGGGAATTGCGGCCGGGACATCAACGGCGAAGCCTTGGGTCGCGGAAGTTCGGGTGTCGCAATCAGCAGCGCCCTCATCTCCAGCTGGACCACTGATCGTCTGACCTAGCGCATTGGCCTGCTGCGCCCATTGCTGCATAGTGAGCACGAATGATTTGCCCAGGTTAGCTTCACAGTTTCCATAGCTGATGCTGATGATTGGAGCAACGTTGTTATTGATCGCGTACTGCAGGGCGTCGAACACGTTTTTGGTTCTGTTAGCGCAGTTGCCCGTTCCCGGTCCGGCGTAGATGTATTTGGTAACTACATTGTTGGCCACGCCCTCTGGCCATTCCACGTCGAGGTCTGCCTCGGTCTCGTCTCCTCCGCATCTCAACGCAGTGCCAGTTCCCGGCACTTGTATCTGCTGAAAATTAGCACTGGTGCGCGCGGGAAGCCCGGCTGCGCTGCGGAAGGCATCTATATCAGTGGTGCGGATAAGTGTCTGCCCAATCACAGCGATCGTCTGCCCTGTCCCATCAACATTCGACGGTATCCCGTAGAGCGTCGCAAAATCAGCAGGAATGACGAAGTGATTTCCGGAAGCGTTCGACGTGAACCTTGGTGACACCGTGCGCAGCCTCGGCTTGGGATGGAAATCATTCAACCCGCGCACCCCGAGCACTTCGCCCGCGAACGCGTCCGGCAGTGACACATCACTCGAGTTCGCCATGTGTTGCTCGCCATTGATTGAGTATCGATGCAGCTCAGTCCTGAGCGCATACTCCACTTGTCCCACGCTGCCGCTGAAAGAAATCTCGTTGCGGCTGCGCGACACGCCGTTCACCATAAGGCCTTGCGACTGTAACCATGAGCTGACCTTGCTCAAATCATTCGACGTCATCCCAAACCGGGCAGCGTATTGTTCGGGAGTCAGCCAGCGGTGGTAGTTGGGTGAGGAACGGTCCTGCTGTTCACGCAGAAGTTCTTGCAAGTCTGCCTGCTGGGAAGCGGAAAGCTGAAATGTCAAAGCAACACCGCTGAGTTGGTGTTCCGGGCTGACGCGGCCCTGGTCAAATTGCGCGCGCGCCAGGGGATGGGCAGATCCCCGCACCGGCGCTGTCCGGGAGGAATCGACCGAATACATAATCCTGTCTCTTGAGGCATTTCGTGTGCTCCCGGAGGCTGCCAGGAAAAAAACTGAGCAGCCTATCAGGAATACAGTCAGAGTTGCGGCACCCAAACGCGCAGAAGTCTTATTCAACATAAGGATTTCCTAAGTCCATCCTGCCCCAAGATATAGCCGATTGCTGGATAGATTCAGGGTACCCCAGCCGGGATGTATTCCCAAGTTACCGCCGCTGTAAAAAATGCTTTACATATCCGCGACCCAGTTACCATTTGCCGGAAACAAATTCACTGTGGGGGGTCGGGCGTCCCCGACTGGACGGGCGAGATGCCCGTCCCCCCACATCTTTGTTGTTCAGTCGCACCGAATTTGGCTAAATGCCTTACACTGTCGTCGGACTCCGCATGAAACTCTCTGTAGTTATGCCTGTTTACAACGAGCGCGCCACGGTGCGAGCTGTGGTCGAACGTGTGCTCGCAGTGCCGCTTGAGATCGAGTTGCTATGTGTAGATGACGGCTCACGCGACGGCTCTCGCGAAATCCTGCAGGAACTAGCTTCTGCGAGGCCGCAGGTCAGGGTGTTCCTGCAGCCACAAAATATGGGGAAAGGCGCAGCTCTCAGGCGCGGTATTCAGGAGGCGACCGGGGATTTCGTGATTATTCAGGATGCTGACCTGGAATACGATCCGGCTGAATATCCGGCATTGCTCGGACCGCTGGCGGAAAACAAAGCGGACGTTGTTTATGGCTCGCGATTTCTTGGCGGCGGCCCTCACCGGGTGCTCTACTTCTGGCATTCAGTCGGCAACTGGCTTTTGACCCTGCTTTCAAATTGCCTTACCAACATCAATCTCAGCGACATGGAAACCTGCTACAAGGTTTTTCGCCGCGAGGTTATCCAGTCGATCCCGATTGAAGAAGACCGCTTTGGATTCGAGCCGGAGATTACGGTCAAAGTAGCCAAGCGCCGCTTGCGAATCTATGAAGTGGGCATCAGCTATCAGGGGCGGACGTACGAGGAAGGCAAAAAGATCGGCTGGAAAGATGGCGTTCGCGCTCTTTGGTGTCTGCTCAAATATTCAATAAAAGACGAAGCCGCGCCAGTGCGGGTCCAAGCCGCCGAATCCAGCGCGAAAGAAGAAGCGCCCATCCATAGCGGCCGCCCCTGAGCACGGAAGTAACGTGCAGTGTCCAGAGTGCGTTCCCTCGCCTGTTATCATTCCCTGACGCAACGAAGTCAACGAAAACAATGGGGGACAGAAATGGGCGTCCAAGCCCGCGATATCACTTACTTGTCCCCATCAGCGTCAGTCAACATGGGCGACTGGTGGTTCGATATCGCGACAATCGATCACTTTTGGATATGTCGTCGCTTCGCGGTGATGAAACGTTTGTCGGACTCACTGATTCGAGGCTCGCGCGAGATTGCCGAGATCGGTTGCGGTAATGGTCTATTGCAAAAAAACATTGAGGACCATTATCAGCGGTCAGTTGTTGGGTTCGATCTCAACGAGATAGCTCTTCAAAAAAATGTTAGCCGCATCAGTCCGCTTTATTGTTATGACATCTTTGAAAGAAGACCCGAATTCTCTGCGCGCTTCGATCTCTTGATTTTGTTTGATGTCCTCGAGCATATCGAAGATGAGTCCCGGTTTTTACAGTGCTTAAAATATTATTTGGCTGAATCCGGTACTGTTCTCGTCAATGTCCCAGCAATTCAGTGGCTTTTTTCTGACTACGACCGTGCGGCAGGACATATTCGTCGCTACTCTCTGAATCAACTGACTCGGGTCGCACAGCAAAATGGCTACGAAATCCAGAATGTCACGTACTGGGGACTTCCTCTGTTCCCATCGTTGTTAGCTCGGAAGGCCCTAAATCTGGAGGTCTCGAACGGATCTGCCGGTTTTGATCCCGGCAGTCCTTTGATGAATGATCTACTTGCAGGGCTGGCACGATTCGAACGTATACCGCAACGTCTTCTGGGTACCTCTGTTATGGCAGCCTTGAAAGTCCGGCCGAGGATCAAATAGTTTCGTACTGCACTTGGCATGAAGGGCGCGGGTGCAGCAGCGCAAGCTGCATACTCGCTTCGCTGTCGCCGCGCAGACCAGAATCTGCCCATACCCCATATTCACGATTCCCCACAAGATACGCGACTCTGTATTCTGCCTTCCACGTTAGCTCTCCACCCCATTTTGTTTGCAATACATGATCCGCCACGATTCGTACTTCCTGAACCGATCCCTACGTTCGTGACCATTGCGTCTCCCGTGTACGTCGAGGTAAAAATGCAAGCACGGTTATTGAAGTGAACACAAGGGCGAGGATCACGGTAGCGCGGACATTCAGACTCGATGCACTGCGATGGGATATCGCTTTAGCGTGAGTACTAAAGAAGCTTAGGCAGGCGAATAAAGGCAGAACTCTCACGCCAAAACTATACGCTTGGCGCAAAACTAGAATGGGCTTTCAGCCGTTGTTCAACAAATTCAACAACTTCGCTGCTCCCGTATTCTGGCGGATCGATCACAAACACCGGACGGTCTGGAAGTGAGATTCCCGGCCAGGTCGATTCGCGGGCTTTGCCGCGGTGAAGAATCACCGCGTCGGCCCGTTCGAGGTATTGCTGAGCCGAGCTCTTGAAATCTTCAGTCGCAGGATCCAGCACTGAGATGTAAACATCAGGCTGAATGAATTTCAGAATACTGTTGGATTCCAGAATTGCGTTCTCCGCGCCATCGAGCCTGCGCCGGATGGCTGGCATCGCTTTGTCCAGTTGACCCTGAGCGGTGCGCACCCAAAACGAATGCTTTGCTCCCGCTACCAGGAAACGCGAACTGTCGGTCTTACCTGACCTATCTTTTTCTTCGGTGATCGCCCACGCGTGATCTGCGGTTTCGCATTGGCAAGCTTTGCCATTCAGGGAACACCTGCCATGACCGAATTGGGTGAGCTTGAATGCTGTCCAGTTGTAAACAGGCAACTTCGCGATCAGCCCGGCGACCACACTGGTTTTACCGACGTTTCGGGAATGCCCGCCAATCACCACAATCGCCATTTACTCTCTCTTGCCTAGCCGCGCCAGGCTCGCCAGACTTCGCAGATACTCGCGCAGCGGCTTGGCTGGAGTCCCCCAGAATGCAATCCCGTTACCGCGCAAAATCTTCTTCGGCAAAACTCCCGCTTGTCCGCCCAGCATTACGCCTTCTTGGATGCGCGCATGCTCGCCAACGCCAACCTGTCCGCCAATGACAACATGATTTTCTATCGTTATGCTCCCCGAAAACCCGGCCTGCGCCGCGATAATAACGTCCTCGCCGAATTGGCAGTTATGCCCGATGTGTACAAGATTATCGATCTTGGTCCCGCGCCCTATACGCGTCGTTTCCAGCGCCCCACGATCGATGGTCGTATTCGCCCCGATCTCGACGTCATCGCCGATTTCAAGCTTTCCGATCTGTGGAAATTTCTCGTGCCGCCCACTTTTAGGATCGCGAACATACCCGAACCCGTCGCTGCCCAGCACCGCGCCCGCATGCACAATCACGCGATTTCCCACCCGCGAGCCTGGATATATCGTCACATTGGGGTAAATCTTGCAGTCCGCACCAACTTCGACCGCATCACCGATGACGCACCCCGCCCCGACGTTCGTGTGTTCTCCTATCAGAGACTTCCCAATCACGGCATTCGCCCCGACTGAAACGTCCGTGCCAAGCTTCGCCGAGGCATCCACCACCGCACTGGGATGAATTCCCGCCGTGCGCGCCGAACTACCTCGCAACAAATTCGCAGCCCGCGAAAAAGACAACCGGGGATTAACCACGATCAACACGGCTTTCGACGAGCGCGCCTTTTCGGCGAAATTGCCTGCAATCACTGCCGAGGCTTGCGACTTGAGCACTTCTGCAAGATTCTCTGCATCTTCGGCGAAGACGATATCACCGTTCTCGGCGCTGGCGATGCTGGCCACTCCACCGACATCGAGGGTTCCATCTCCTACAAGACGCGCACCGATTTGTTCCGCCAACTGCCTGAGTTTCATGGTCTTTGTTTTATACGTTTGCGGTTCGAAAGAAAGCAAGGCGGCTAAAAGACAGAAGAAACACGGTGGGGGTTCCTTCGTGGAACTTCGTGTCCTTCGTGGTTAATGCCTTGGCTCTTGCTCTGTGTTTAAATTGCCCTTCATGAGAATTATTGCCGTCATCCCAGCCCGGCTTGCATCCACGCGGCTACCCCGCAAAATGCTGCGTGAGATTCACGGGAAGCCCCTAGCCGTCTGGGTTTACCAGGCAGTCCGCTCGTCCCCGCTGCTCGATGACGTTATCGTCACAACCGACTCTGAAGAAATCCTTGCCGCCTCCGAAAAGCACGATTGCACCGCCCGCATGACCTCAGACAAGCATCGCAGCGGCACAGAACGCGTGCACGAAATTTCGCAGTCGATTTCCGCAGACGTTTACATCAATGTGCAAGGCGACGAGCCCATGATTCGGGCCGCTCACATCGAAGCGTTGGTCGCGCTGATGAAAAATCCCGACATTCCGGTTGGAACACTCAAAACGCCAGCTTCATCCGACGACATTGCCAATTCCAATGCGGTGAAAGTTGTAACCGACAAAAATGGACGTAGCCTATATTTTTCCCGCTCCACCATTCCTTACGACCGCGACGACTCTCATCCGAAATATTTCAAGCATCTTGGGATCTACGCTTACCGTAAGCCATTCCTCGACAAATTTGTCGCCCTCCCGGAATCATCGCTTGAGCGCAGCGAACGTCTCGAGCAGTTGCGTTTTCTCGAAAATGGAATCCCCATTTATGTCGCGGAAACTGCTTACGACAGCATTGGCGTGGATACTGAAGAAGATTTTCAGCGAGTGACGAAATTGCTTGAACGTAATGAGTGAAGGCGCAAATTAGACCGCGTGCGCCTTTTTCCAGGCTTCCGCCGCCGCGACTCTGCGCGCGATTGCGGGATGCGAGTGGAACCACCACTCAACCCACCGCGACGGCGTCCTCTCCGCAAGGTTTTGATCAGCCAGCTTGTTCATCGAAGAAATGAACGGCTCGGCGCCGCCAATATTAGATAACGCATATCGGTCCGCCTGGCGCTCGTGGAATCTCGAAAGCCCGTTCAACGCGGGCATCAGCACGAACGACAGCACCGTGAAAGTAAGCACCAGCAGCGGTAGGTTGGCGAAATCCGACAACGATTCGAACATGTGCCAGCGATTAATCGCGTAGTGAAGCGTCCAGTTCGCGGCCCAGAAGCCAACAAATGTGACCGCTGCCTGCACCCCGATGCTTTTAAGAATGTGTTTGTGGACGTGATGTCCGAGTTCGTGCGCCAGTACCGCTTCAATCTCATCCGGCGAATAGTTCTCCAGCAGCGTGTCCGCCAGAATGATCCGTCGTGTCGCCCCCAGCCCGGTTAGAGCGGCATTCGCCTTCTTGCTCTTCTCCGACAGATGCCATTTGTAGACGCCGCGGATCTGCGTCCCCGCGCGCTCGCCGAGTCGTACCAGGCGCAACCTCAAATCTTCATCATGCAGTGGCTCAAACTTATAAAAGATTGGAAACAGCAACACTGGAGCCAACTGCGCCATGAGCACCGCAATCGCAAGAAATCCAATCCATGCCACCAACCACCAATGTGCGGGGAAGTCGCGAATGATCAGGTACAGCAACTCGACCAAGCCTGCGCCCAAAATCGCGGTCAGCAACAGGCCTTTGACCTCATCCCAAATCCATGCCCGCAACCGCTGGTTCGACAGTTGGTAGCGGTGCTCTACCCGGAATCCGTAATAGTCGAGTCCTAATGACACTGCTTTGCTCACTGCAATCAGCATCAGCACATAAAGAAAAAGTGCGAACGCATAGCTTTCAGCTCCAGCCTGCCAGGCCAGGTCTCGTAACCATGCCGTCCACCCAGTGAGCAGCAACACAGCCAGCAAACCAAGCCCGAGCAGGAATTCGCTAACGCCCACTCGCCGCCGAATCTGGTTGTACTTGCGCGCCTCCGCCGAATCAGGAGGCTGGAGTGTGCTTGGGGAAGCCATCAGGTAGATTATTGCATTGCAGGCAAGTGGACGCGAGGTACGAAAGAGGAACTCAGGCTTGTACTAAGCGGCCTGCACAAATGCCTCGCCGGTGCCCAATATTTCCTGCACCAGCTCCGGCGATGCCGCTTCCGCATAGACTCGCAACAGCGGCTCAGTGCCTGAAGCGCGAAACAGGATCCACGCCTCGGCGCCATTTCCATCGGTGGGCGCATCGAGGAAAAATTTAATCCCGTCGAGTCCTTCTTTTTTGATCACGCCATATTTACCGAGCCGCTTGGTGGATTCCGACTTCGCCCGCTCGATTGCGCCGAACTTGATGTGGTCGGGAATGTGAAGATCGCGGCGTCCGTAAAAATGCCTTCCATATTCCTTCTGCAGTGATGCCACCAGTTCTCCCAGCGGCTTTTTCTCTTCAGCCAACACATTCGCCAAAAGCAGCGAGTTCAAAATCCCGTCACGCTCCGGAAGATACCGCGAATACCCGATCCCGCCCGACTCTTCGCCGCCGATAACGATTTCGCGTTCCATCATCAGATCGGCGATATGTTTGAAGCCGATTTGGCACTCATTCAGCTTGCGCCCATGTTTAGCGGCGATGCGGTCGAGCATGCGCGTGGTATTGAACGCCCGCACAACTTCTCCCGGCCACTGCTTGCGCCGCAACAGCCAATCCAGCAGTACGGAAAATATCTTGTGCGAGTCAACGAAGCTGCCATCCTCCGCTACTGCGCCAATCCGGTCGGCATCGCCGTCGGTTGCAAAGCCAGCATGGCAATGTTCACGCACCACAGTTTCCTGCAACATGCGCACGTGCGGCTCAATAGGCTCGGGATTGATGTTTGGAAATAGGGGATTAACTTCCTGCCGTATCGCCACAAAATCGATTCCATGATCTTTAAATATTTGCGCGAGAATCCCGCGCCCCGAACCATACATGGAGTCCACGGCGAACTTAAATTTGGCCTGCGCAATCAGATCGAGGTCTACAAACTTGCATAACGCGCGAATGTACGCAGGTTTCAAATCAACTTCCTCGATGCTCGCGTGCTTGCCGTTCGGAGCCGCACCGGCGGCGGTTTCCTGCTCAATTACTTTCATGATCGCCGGAGTCGCAGAGCCGCCAAATTTGGCTTTGAACTTAACTCCATTCCAGTTCCAGGGATTGTGGCTGGAAGTGATTACCACGCCTCCAGCAGCGCCCGTGCTCTTTACTGCAAACGAAATCGCCGGAGTTGGAGAATAGTCGCTGGCCAGCTTGATCGGAATTCCGGCGGCAGCCAGAACTTCAGCCGCAGCTCGCGCGAATCGGGGGGATCCAAACCGCGTGTCGTAACCTACGATCAAACCGTGAGACGGATCCTCATGCTTCAAAACGTAAGCCGCAATCGCTCCCGCAACCCGGCGCACATTCTCGTAGGTAAAGTCGTCTGCGATGACAGCACGCCAGCCGTCGGTTCCGAATTTAATTGCGGTCATCGGCCTTCGGTCGTCGGTCGTCGGCAGTTGCGGATTGATGTCTGGAATTCTAATTTCGGTGACCATCCGTTCCCCTATTCTTCTTCACGAAGTGGCCGACGACAGAAGTCCGAGGGCCGATGACCGGCTTCACACCAGCTTCTTCAACTTCTTCTCATCCAAAAATTTCACAACCTTACCTACGTCCTGCGAATTGGCGCGTGTGGTAATTAGCAACGCATCCTCGGTTTCAACCACCACAACATCGTTCACCCCGACCACCGCCACAAATTTCTTCGGTGAGTGAACATAGTTGCCGCTGGCATTCAAAGTAAAGATTCCCTCCGAGGAAACCAGGTTGCCATCCGCTGGCGTGCTCTTTCCCACATGGTGTTCGTGCAATGCGGTCCACGAGCCAAGGTCGTTCCAGCCAAAGTCCGCCCGCAGACAAAAAATGTTAGATTCCTGTTCGCCCTTTGCCGATCGCGGCTCGAGCACCGCGTAATCGATGCTAATGTTCTCGCACTTCGGGTACAGGCGCTTGAAGGTCGCCGCAAATTTGCGAGTGCCGTAGTCGGCAGCTATTTTTCCCAGCAATGCTGCCGTCTTCGGCAGATGCTCGGTCAGCGCATTGGTCAGCGTTTTCGCGCTCCAGAGAAAAATTCCACTATTCCAATAAAAATTTCCAGAGCGCACGAATTCAGCGGCCCGATCGGCATTCGGCTTTTCGGTGAAACGCCGTACATGACGGGCATTCCCGGATGCCAGTGATCCCGCCTCGATATATCCGTAACCAGTTTCCGCGCGTGAAGGCTCAATACCGAGGACCACAATATTTTCACCCGCCGCGGCAATTTCGGTCCCTTCACTCAAAATTTCACGGAAGCGCACTTCGTTGCGAACCACGTGATCAGAAGGAAATAATCCGATCACGGCGTCAGGATTCTCGCGCCTCAAAATAAAAGCTGCCAACCCGATCGCGGGTGCGGTGTTCCGCCCGATAGGTTCGGCGACGATGTGCTCAGGCTTAAGCTTTTTCAGCTGGCGCGCAATCTCCGGCCGCAGATCTCCATTGGTGATGATCCAGAACTGTTTCGCTGCGGCCAGCGGCATCAGCCGCGCCACTGTCTGCTGGATCATAGTTTCTTTTCCGTCGAGGGCAAGCAGTTGCTTGGCGCGTTTTTTCCGGCTGAGCGGCCAAAATCGGGTTCCGCGCCCTCCGGCCAGAATCACGGGATAAAAATTGGCAGGCATTTAGGAATTAGGGATTGCAGATTGAAGATTGCAGATTTTAGATTTCACTTCGAGTCCATCCTTCAAATTTGCCGATCGATTTTCAATCTGCAATCTAAAATCTGCAATCTTCAATCGATGTACGTCTCCGGCGGCGGCATCATCTTTCCCGGTACGTAAGACCTTAAAAACTGAACTTCGCCTTCCGGCTGAACTTTAAATTGCGGAATGCTGGCCGGAACTACGACCGCATCACCTTTGCCGAATTTCACCGCGTCACATCCGGCAGCCGCAAGGGTCGCCGATCCTGTAATTCCAACCAGAATCTGTGCTGAACTTTTGTCTTCGCGCGAGAAATCAAACTTGTGCTCGCCGTGTAATTCCAATCGTTCAACCGAAAAATACGGAGACTCGACCAGTGGCAGAACCCCGTTTCCGTTCATGCCGAATTTCGCAAACGCGCGCGGCCTCACCTTTCCCGAGGCGACCTGATCTTTGATCACTCGCAGGCCACTTTCCAGATGCAGTTCACGGGGCCGCCCATAATCGTAAAGCCGGAAAGTCGTGTCGGACTGTTGTTGCGTTTCCACGATAATCGCCCCCGGGCCCAACGTATGTACGGTTCCGCCAGCAACGTAGATCAAATCTCCCGACGCAACCTTTATCCAGTTAAGCAATTCCTCGGCGCGGTTCTCGTGGATCGACCTCTCGAATTCTGAGCGGGTAGTTCCGGCCTTCAGACCCAGGCCGATTTCAGCTTCGGGGGCAGCATGTGCCACATACCAGCATTCGGTTTTGCCCCACGGCTGCCCAATGGCGCGAGCGTCCTTATCGTCTGGATGCACCTGCACTGACAGCTTTTCGTGTGGGAAAAGAAATTTTGCCAGTAGCGGAAAACGGGCTCCGTCGGCCGCCGCATCCCCGACCAGTTCGCGTTTATACCGCGCAGCCAGCTCAGCAAGAGACTTTCCCGCCAGCACGCCATTTTGTACTTTGCAGTGATCACCGGTAAGCCATGACTCGCCGATCTTTTCGTCGAAACGCCGCGAGTAGATGGGCGAAAGATCCAACGTGCCCCAAGGTCGTGGGTCGAACAGGGGCTGCATTAAGAATGGATAAAGATCGCTCATCCTGAGTCGCGCTGATTAGAAGCCTAACTCAGCAGAGAGGCTGCCCGCAAAGGCCGACAAAGCAAAAAGAAACCGAGCCCATTGCGGAGCTCGGCGTCCTGTGGAATTTTCCCAAGCTTTTAGAGCGAACTGACGAAATTCCGCAGCCGCTCCAGCCCGCGATCCAGCTCTTTTTGTGAAGTGGCATAGGACAGCCGGATGTGCTCATTCGTGCCGAACCCCTCTCCCGGAACGGTGGCCACATGGGCCTCGTGGAGCAGCTTTCGCGCGAACTCGGCGGGCGAGTTCAAGCCTTTCCTACCGAGAAATGCAGCAATATTCGGATAGACGTAGAACGCGCCTTCCGTCCGCGCGCACTTGATCCCCTTGATCTGGCTCAGCCCAGCCAGCACGTGATCGCGGAGTTGAATGTATTCCTTCCGCATCTCGGCCACGCACTCCTGCGAGCCGTTCAGCGCAGCCACCGCCGCCTTCTGCACGATTGACGTCGGGTTTGATGTCGACTGGCTTTGCAGCTTCTGCATGGCAGCGATTACTGCAGCGGGTGCCAGTGCATATCCCATGCGCCATCCGGTCATCGCGTAGGTTTTCGAAAGCGATCCGACCACCACCATGCGGTCACGAAATTCATTCAGCGATCCCACCGAAAACTCGCGGCCCGTGTAATTGAGATACACATAGCATTCGTCAGAGATCACCCAGATGCCGCGCTCCGCCGCAAACCGCACCACTTCCGTCATGTCCTCGGGCGACATTACCGCTCCCGACGGATTCGAAGGCGAATTCAGAATGATGAGCTTGGTGCGCGGCGTGACCAGGCGCGAAACCATCTCAGCAGTGACGCGGAAACCCGCGGCTTCATCACTCTGCAAGAGCACGCAGTTGCCGCCGGCATAGCGAACAATGTCTTTGAACGAAACCCAGTATGGCACCGGCAGTATGACCTCGTCGCCGTGATCCACCAGCACTTGAATGGCATTGAACAGCACATGCTTGCCGCCCACCGAGGCCATCGTCTCTTCGCGCTTGTAGCGTGAGCCGAAGTCTTTGCCATGGCGCTGCAGGATCGCGTCCTTCAACTCCACCGTGCCGCCGACTGCGGTGTAGCGCGTGAAGTTCCCGTTGATTGCGGCAATCGCGGCATCTTTAATGTGCTGCGGAGTCGAAAAGTGCGGCTCGCCCACGCTCATGTCAATAACATCTACGCCGGACTGGCGCAGCTTGTCGGCTTCAGCCACCACCGCCATGGTGGCGGACGGCTCAATGCGGTTGATTCGTTCAGCAACTTTTAACGTGGCCGGAACTGCTGCAACTGTGCTCATGCTTTGCCTGCCTTTACTTTTCGAGTTTGAAGCTTGTAAGCGGGATCAAGTTTCGCCTTGAGCCGCTCTTCCACAAGTGTCGGCACCAGTTCGCTGATGTCGCCCCCCAGTCGCGCCACTTCCCGCACCAGCCGAGAGCTGAGATACGAATACTGCTCCGCCGGCATCATGAAAACCGTCTCAAGGTCAGGCCGCAGCTTGCGGTTCATCAACGCCATCTGCAGCTCGTATTCGTAATCGCTCAACGCGCGTATGCCACGCAAAACCGCGCCAGCTTTGACTTTCGCCGCGTAATCGACCGTGAGCCCGTCAAACGTATCCACGCGAACATTTTTAAACTTCGCTGTCAACTCCTCGAGCATCGCCCGCCGCTCGGCCACGCTGAACAGCGGTGTCTTGTCGGCATTCCTGAGGATCGCAACCACCAGTTCCTCAAAAATATGGCTCCCCCGCTCGATCAGGTCCAAATGCCCGTTAGTCGGCGGATCAAACGACCCAGGATAGATGGCAGTAACTTTCCTCAATGAGCCTCTTTAGTATTGAAAGCGACGGCTTCTCTATTTTCGTTGAAATAAGGCCGGATCGGAGCTGCTCTGATTTTATTCGGCCGAGATTAAGATCGCAATCACGATCCAGCCTTCATCCAGAGGTTCCACGCAAATAGGGACCAATAGCTGATGACAAGAAAGCAGAATAAGGCCGTCAAAAGTGCATGCCCTATTACGAATTGTTTACCCTTCGGCCAATCTGCTTGTGAAAATCTTGCAGTCAGCGTACAGCGGTCCTTGAAGCGATTGCTCGGGTTGAGGGAATTCCCACTAGAGTCCACGCCTTCGCCGTGAAGGGAAGCTTCTGGTATCCACGCTTTCGATTTACGCGATCGTTCATTCCCAAGAGAGTTCTTCTCGTCTGGCCGCAATTCTATGTAGGAGACAAATGGCTGGACTCCGACGAGCTTCATGCCCCGATTGAGCAGATTGCAGCTCAGGCGAAAAGCGGATTCACGAACACCGGAGAATCGCTCTTTGAGGCAGTCGAGACTAAACCCGTGGGCTTCCTGGGAAAGACCTGTGGCCTGGGCTGCTACAGCGCAGAGCGCGACTTATCAAAGTTCTTGCTCAATAATTACGGGATCTTCGATACCCGCGATGAAGGCTTCGATCAATTCGGGTCGTTCCAACACACGTTGCGAGGTCGAGCCTTCGAATTAATTTTCGGAGACCGAAAAAGCTCCTAATCCATTCACCTACCTTCTTGCTGCTGCCTTCCCGTCCGTCCCCGTCGGCATGGTCGTGACTCTCGCCCCTTGGCTCGCGCCTTGACCCGCTCCTTGCGCAGCGCCTTGAGCCTGTGCCGCAGCAGCTGGCTGAGCAGGAATCAACCCCAGCGCCTTGCGCACTTCGGTTTCCAGCTTGGCCATGACATCCTTGTTGTCTTTCAGGAACTGGCGGGCATTCTCGCGGCCCTGCCCGATGCGTTCACCTTTGTAGCTATACCAGGAACCAGACTTCTCCAGAATGTTCTGGTTTGCGGCCAGATCAAGCAAATCGCCCTCGCGCGAAATCCCCTCCCCATAAAGAATGTCGAATTCGGATTCGCGGAATGGGGCGGCGACTTTGTTCTTTACGATTTTGACTTTGGTGCGGGAGCCGATTACTACGTCGCCTTCTTTGATTGCGGCGATGCGGCGAATGTCCACCCGGACAGAGGCGTAAAACTTGAGGGCGCGGCCGCCGGTGGTGGTTTCGGGATTGCCGAACATTACGCCGATTTTTTCGCGAATCTGGTTAATGAAGATCAAGCAAGTACGCGACTTTGAAACCGTGCCGGTCAGCTTGCGCAAAGCCTGTGACATCAACCGCGCTTGCAGGCCCATGTGGCTGTCGCCCATTTCGCCGTCGAGTTCGGCCTTGGGGACCAGCGCGGCGACGGAATCCACCACCAGAACGTCAATGGCTCCTGAACGCACCAGGGCTTCGGTGATTTCTAGCGCCTGCTCGCCGTAGTCGGGCTGCGAGACTAAGAGATTGTCCACATCTACGCCGAGCTTTTTCGCGTACCCGGGATCTAGAGCGTGCTCGGCGTCCACAAATGCCGCCATGCCGCCTTGGGCCTGGGCTTGCGCGATCACCTGCAAGGCAATGGTCGTTTTGCCTGAGGATTCTGGTCCGAAGATTTCGACCACGCGCCCGCGCGGAACTCCGCCCACGCCGAGTGCGGCGTCGAATGAAATCGCGCCGGTCGAGATCACCGAAATCGGGACGATGGCCTCTTTCGAACCCAGGCGCATGATGGAGCCTTTTCCGAATTGCTTTTCGATTTGCGCAAATGCCAGATCAATCGCCCGTGCCCGCTCGTCGGCCATGAATACTTCTCCTGTGAGAACCACCAAATTTGGGATTACGGGTGGAGTATACAGCCTGCAAGAAGCGAATAAAAGGCGAATCTAAAAATATTAGTGGAAAAGTTCCCGAAAATGAACTGACAGACAGCTTTGAAGTGGCGCAAACAGTGCGGAAGATTGAATCATTGAATCATCGGATCATTGAGTCATTGCAAACCCTGCGAATCCAGCACGAGGATTCAACGTCTAAATGATTCAATGACTCAATGATTCAATTTGCTCGTCTGAACCGTGCTACAATTACCCGCTCTTGAAACGCATTTTCCGCCGTTCTTAGTCGTATCGTTTCCGAGAGCGGCGGCCGGGTCTGATAAGCTTCCCGCTCAGTAAACTGATTACCGTGGCCCCCAATTCTCCCAAATCCATCACTTACGCCGATTCGGGCGTCAATATCGACCAAGCCAATCGCACCAAGCAGCGCATCAAGTATCTAGCTCATAAAACTTTCACTAAGGGCGTGCTCAGCGAGATTGGCGGCTTCGGCGGGCTGTTTGCGATTGATAGAACCAAATACGTCGATCCCATCCTTGTCTCAAGCGTGGATGGCGTGGGTACCAAATTGAAGCTGGCCTTCGAAATGAAGGTCCATCACACCATCGGCGCGGACCTGGTAAATCATTGCGTGAATGACATTGCTGTGCAGGGTGCCGCGCCCATGTTTTTCATGGATTATCTGGCAACTGGAAAGCTCGATCCTGGAGTCGCCGAAAAGGTTGTTGAAGGCCTCGCCGAAGCCTGCAAACACAACGGCTGCGCCTTGATCGGCGGCGAGACGGCGGAGATGCCCGGCTTTTATCCCGAGGGCGAATACGATCTCGCCGGATTTATCGTCGGGGTGGTTGAGCGCGAGCGCATCGTCACCGGAAAAACCGTTGAACCCGGCGACATTATTCTCGGACTGCCCTCGACTGGCCTGCACACTAACGGTTATTCGCTCGCCCGCAAGTTGCTGTTCGAAGTCGCGAAATACGAGCCCGAAACTTACGTCAACGAGATCAAGGGCAAAGTCGGCAACGAACTCATGCTGACTCACCGCAGCTATTGGGCGATCATAAAGAAGTTGGTCGCGGCGGATTGCGTATCCGCGATGGCGCACATTACCGGCGGAGGTATCACCGAGAACCTGCCGCGAGTTCTGCCGCGCGGGACTGCGGCGATCATCGAATACGGTTCCTGGCCGGTGCTGCCTATCTTCACTCACATGCAGATGCTAGGCAACGTTGTGCAAGACGAAATGATGCGCACCTTCAACATGGGGATAGGCATGCTGCTGGTGGTCCCTTCCAAAAAATTCAAGAAAGCCGAAAGCGTCCTCGACCGCGCCGGCGAGAAGTACTACGCCGTGGGACGGGTTGTTAAGGGCGAGCGCAAAGTTACATACAACTAACGTACTGCGCTTCTTCCTCGTGCTGCGGCATGCGCTTGCTGTACTAGTTGAAGACTCCTTTGTAGCTTCTATATACTCGCGGCAATGTCATTGAATTTGAGTAAGTCTTGCCGCCCCAACCTAGTCTTGTTCCTTTGCCTGATTACAGCTGCCTGCGGTACCGTTTCTCAGCAAAACACAAACCTCGGGGGGTCCAACAGTTCCACCAAATTGAATTTCGCTCCGAGAGTCGACTTCAATACCGGCGGAACTATGGACACGGGCGGCTTTCATTCGGGCTCCCTCGCAGTCGGCGACTTCAACGGCGATGGCTTTCCCGACATTGCGGTCTCGAACGAGATGTCAAACACCATTTCTGTCTTTCTTAACGATGGAAAAGGTCACTTCAGCAATCCGATTATTACCCCGGTACAGATTTCCGCGCTTAACGTGGGCCCAATCGCAGCGGGCGATCTGAACGAAGATGGCCGTACCGACTTGGTTCTCGGGACCATTGCAGGCTCGCAGGCCAACATAGCCTTGTTATCAAACGGCGACGGTACTTTTCGGCAGCTACCACCAATATCGAACTCATTTGGTTTTCTTCGCGCACGTCTCGTGGATCTGAACGGTGACAAGCATCTCGACCTTGTTGCAGGTGGCAATGGCAATATGGCCGTTGCCCTTGGAAATGCGGATGGAACATTCTCGCCGATGACTTACCTGGACGATGGTGGCATGCCCGGCAGTTACTTTGGAATTGATGTCGCAGATGCTGATGGCGATGGCAAGCTGGACATCATCGGACTCAATTTTGCTGGAGACATAGTTGTATTCCTCGGAAATGGCGATGGGACGTTCCATTCCCCAATTTCTCAAAGCGCGTCCTCTTCTGATCCCTCTTCTGTGTCAGCCGCCGACTTCAATGGCGACGGAAAACTTGACTTACTGGTCGGCTACAATCCCGGGAACGTACTACTTTTCAATGGAAACGGGGATGGCACTTTCTCGCAGAATGGCGGAATCGCTACCGACTTTTCTCTGCAAGGAACCGGCTCAAGCGTCCTTGCCGCAGATATGAACAAGGATGGCAAGCCGGACGCTCTTTTCGCCAACTACACCAGCGGTGTGTTCAGCATATTTCTGAACAGCGCTACGGGCTTTTCAGTACCGCAGTTTACGACGACCATTGCACCTGGGCTGTCGGACATAGGAACTGCTGATTTCAATGGCGATGGCAAGCCCGACGTAGTACTGGTCAACTGCCAAACCAATACTGTATCCGTAATCCTCTCTCACTAACTCGAGTTGAATTGAGGAAGGTGGCCTATCCAAGTCTGCTTTTGGCTTGAGTGGAGCGGTTCTACCGCTGGGCAAAGTCTTCCCTCAGTTTCTTGAGAAGCTGCGCTGCAATCATCGCACTGCAGTCTTTGAATGTTGTCGAGCTTCGCTCGACAAAGACAGCCGAGGGCGGCTGTCCCCACGTGGTCATTTTTCGTGCATCATCTGTATAGCTGCATGGCTTCCTGACACCAGCAACTTTCCTCCGGGCAGTGTGTTTCAATAAGCCAATCACGCCGGAGGTCCCTTGCTCAAAACTCCCCGCTTCTTCGCCGTCGTTTTCATCTGCGCCGCGACAGCACTTCTCGCCGCCTGCCCCGCGCGCCACAGCATCGAATCGATCAACCGTGATCCCGCGCGCTTTCACGATCATGAAGTTACGGTCGCCGGCCGGGTGGTAAATTCGTTCGACGTGATGGGTGTGGCCGCGTTTGAAATCGATGATGGCACCGGTCGCCTCTGGGTTTACAGCAACAAATTCGGCGTCCCCGGCAACGAATCCAAGGTCGCGGTGACTGGAACCATTCAGCAGGGATTCAGCCTAGGCGGCCGCAATTTCGGCACGATCCTGCGCGAAACCCGCCAGCACAGTGATTGAAGAGAATATGGCCGACAATTCCCGTTTAGCTTTTCTCTGCGATCTCGGGCGAATACTCTGCGCACTCTGCGGTTAAGAGCTTTAGGGCGTTGTTAAGCTGCAAGCTGAGAAAGCCTTTAACCGCAGAGATCGCCGAGGCTACCGCGAAGACCGCTAAGCAACCAGAGCGGATCCTGCGAAACCGCGCCATCATGATCGAAGAGGATATACCAGCTAATCCCATCAGCTTTTCTCTGCGATCTCAGCGAAGACTCTGCGTTCTCTGCGGTTAAGAGCTTCCAGGACGGTGTTAGGCTGCAAACCGAGATAGCCTTTAACCGCAGAGATCGCCGAGGCTACCGCGAAGACCGCTAAGCAACCAGAGCATATCCTGCGAAACCAGCCCATCGTGATCGAAGAGAATATGGCAGCTAATCCCATTAGCCTTTCTCTGCGATCTCAGCGAAGACTCTGCGTACTCTGCGGTTAAAAGCTTTAGGACGTTGTTAAGCTGCAAACCGAGAAAGCCTTTAACCGCAGAGATCGCCGAGGCTACCGCGAAGACCGCTAAGCAACCAGAGCGGATCCTGCGCGAAAGACGCCACCAATCATGACTGATGACATTGGGGCTCCCGGCATGGAACTCGGCGGCTCCTTGTTATAATCGATGCTGAAATCGATGTTGTCTCGACGTTGCTCGCCGACGAACATCTCCTCGGCCCGGTTTCAGATGGCGCTATCGTCTAGGGGTTAGGACGGAAGATTCTCAATCTTCAAACCCGGGTTCGATTCCCGGTAGCGCTACCAAACTCAGAAACTTCCGCGGCGAGTGGGAGTTAATCACGCCTAGCTTTATGGTCCGGCGACCAGAAACATAGGATTTTGCGTAGGTGGGACCCCGGAACTGAGTACTGGGAAAGTGCTCAGCGGCGGATCGAGAGATACGCCGTTGTAAGTGTTCTCCGGTTTTCCGTTTACGGGGTAAGTGTCTACTACCGCGACACTCCCGGCGTCGCATTGCGAAACGTAAACTTTGAAGTTTGAGTTTGCGCCGCCTCCGGAAGCAGCGGCAAAGACGCGAAATCCGACCGTTCCGCAGCCCGATTGCGCCGAGTTGTCGTTGACCTGGCTGAGTGGAATCGTCTTGGTCACAGTTTCGCTGCCGGTAGCAATGACTGACAGTTGCGTACAGACCGTTCCCGCACTCAGCTGATAGCTGGATACATAAGCGCGGCTCCCATCTCCTAAAACTGTCACCGAAGTTGGCACTACCGCACTCGCGCCACAAGGTGATCCAGAGGCTGCTGGTATCGCAACGGGATTTACCGGCGATGGCAATGGCGCGCTGCTCGACACATCGAAGATGCTCAAGCTATCAGAACTTGGGTTCGTAACGTAGAGACGATTGAAGATCCTGTCATAGAACATGAAGTTCGCCTCGGCGGCGCCGGCGGGCGGGGCCAATGAAGCGACGACAGAATCCGACCCCGTATCAATGGCATAAACCGTGCCATTTTGATCTAAGATGTAAACTTGGCCGCTATCAGCCCGGGCGATTGCCCACACAGGAACCGGACCGATAGAGCATGAAGGCGCCGCACCGCCAGCCAGGCAAATGGTTTTCGATACCGTATTTGAAACCGTATCGACTACGGAGACGCTGCCGCCGGTTGCGCTATTACCCTGATTAGCCACATATACTTTTTGTACAGCCGGCGCTTGAGCCACCGCGACCGGATGGCTGTCCACCGGCACGGCGGCGGTAACCACCTGCGTATTTGCATTGATCACGTACAGAGAATTAGTTCCGTAGCCCGCGACAAAGACGCTGGCGTTTTCGGCGCTGTTTACGAACACCGCATTGGGTACTTTGGCCTGCGCCCCAAAAGACTCCACTTCGCTGATGCTGGTGGAATTCGCTACTGAAAAAGAATTTGCCCCCGCAGCAGTCACAGTAAACGCCCCATTGAAACCTGCGGTGGTGCAACCACTAACGTAAACCGTGTCGCCGACTGAAAATAATCCAGTGCCGCCGGTATAGGTGTAGCTGACACTGGATCCGCTGCCACTCGCCTGAGTTATGGTGGCTGAAGGCGATGGAGGCAGACTCACCGTCACTGCGCCGGTAGGAGACGATACGTTGCTCACGGAAACCGTGTCATCACCACTATTGGCGATGTATATGAGCGACCCCGAAGCGGTTGAACCAGCATGGACGGGGACCATTCCCGCCCTTAGCTCTCCGCGAATACTGTCTCCGGAGACGTTTATGCTGCTCACGCTGCCACGGTCGCGATGGTTATCGCCCACGCCGTCGGAATTAATAGAAGCCAAGAAGTGCGAGGGAGCAGGACTTGGTTGCAATCCCTGAATCGGCTGGGCAACGGGACGATACGTCTCCCCGCAGCTGGCGCAGATCAATCCCAGCAATAAAGTAAGCGCAGCCCTGAGCGCGCGCGTTGGCGCGGGGTGCGCATGATTACGGATAGAAACTCTCATTAGGAATTAGGAATTGCTTATTCTAGCGGCTTGCTGCCAACTGCGCCAGCCAAGCACGCTGGTTCCAATTGAGGGTAGGAAGCATGGCGAGGGTAGAAGGTTGTAAGCTCGATCTTGCGTCTATCGCTTGGCCCGTTTGCGCGGATGCGCCTCCGCAGTTGCAGTGGTTGCCGCCGGCTTTTTCTTGCCTTCCATTTGCGCCAGGCTTTGTTTCAATGCCGCCATCAGATCGACCACGGGAGCAATCTTCTTGGGTTTTTCAACTTCGGCGATCTTGCCGCCTTCAAGTTTCGTTTGGATCAGGTTCTTCAGATTTTCCTGGAAATCGTCTTTGAACTTTTCCGGCTCCCACTCGGCGGCCAGGGCTTCGATCAACTGATGCGCAACCTTAACTTCGGCATCTTTCAAGTCCACATCCGGAGCGCCAAAGCCTTCCACCTTCCGGACTTCCTCTTCGTAATACATGGTGTGCAACATCAATCCGCCTTCATGCGGGCGCAGAAACACGGTGTATTCGCGATTATGCATGGTCAGCTTGGCAATCCCGACGTATTCGCTTTCTTCGAGGGCTTTGGTGAGCAGCGCATAAGGACGCCGGCCAGCTTCTTCCGGCATCATGTAATAAGAGGAGTCGAAGTAAACCGGATCGACCTCGCTGGTCTTCACGAACTCGATAATTTCCATGTTCTTCGCGGTTTTGGGCTCGATCTGCTTAATCTCTTCCGGCTCGACAACCACGTATTCATTCTTGCGATACTCATAGCCTTTCACGATCTCGCTGCGGTCAAGAACTTTGTTTTCGAGCGGGCAAATTAGCTGCTGCTTGACACGGGTAAGATCGTCGCGATGCAATTGGTGGAACGAAATGCCGGAACTGCGCGCGCCCGAAAACAGGCGCACTGGAATTGAGATCAACCCAAAAGTTAAATATCCCGACCAAACCGAAGCCGCCATAGTTTCATTCCTTTTTGCCAGAGTCGTTGTTCAGTGTGCTCTGGTCGAAATTCTGACTGCTCAAGCCAGCATTCACCGGGTAGCAGTTTAGACTACTCCGTGCTCTTTGATGCACTGGAATTGTGCAGGTAACCGAATCTTGAAGCGGGACGGCTGGTAGCCGATTTCGGGAACGGCCATATCTGGTGTTTACGTGCATGGTTCGGCATCTCTGGCTTAACCTGTGTTTTGATTCGATGCCTGTTCTCGTTTGAAATGAACTACTTACCTCATTGTCTGTGTATTATGCTGACGCGTCCGGCAGGTAAAGTGGCGATTTTTGCTGCTTTAACTCTGGTTTTTGCGGCTTTAGGGAAGATTGTGCGCGGGGTGACGACTGGCGGAGCAATTGCCGGAGCCGCTGTTTGCTTCGCGCTGCTCTGGGTCGCGGACCTCGCTGGCTTTGCCGGATTGCTAACAGTTTTCGTGCTTACCT
>DATNAF010000334.1:0-7703 GCA_035572845.1 Terriglobales bacterium | reverse complement strand
ACAGGAGAAAGTTCGATGCCCGACAACACAGAGCAGGGTTTGCTGCCAAAAGGTCTCGTAGGTTTTCAACTTTCGTACGAGCAATTTCCCGTCAATGAACTGGTGGAACTTGGAGTACTGCTTGAGCAAGCTGGATTTGACTTGATTACCAACAGCGATCACCTGCAACCCTGGCAGTCGAATGAAGCGCACTCCGGCCAGGCATGGCTGACCATGGCCGCAATCGGCGCTCGGACAAAAAAAATCTTGATGGGGACGACGGTCACCTGCCCAACATTCCGCTACAACCCTGCGGTGGTCGCGGAGGCATTTGCATCCCTTAACATTCTTTATCCAGGACGAATTCTCTTGGGGATCGGTTCCGGCGAGGCGCTGAATGAGCAAGCCGCGACCGGCACCTGGCCTAAGTGGGCTGAGCGTTCGGAGCGCCTGGTCGAGGCCACGGACATCATTCGGCAGCTCTGGGGTGGGCAGCAAATCGAGCATCAAGGCAAGTATTACAACGTCAACATGCGACTGTACGATCCACCCAAAACGAAAATCCCGTTGCTGATGGCAGGTAACGGACCGAAGGCAATGCGCCGCGTTGGGCTGCATGCTGACGGCCTGATTACTGATCCGAAAACCTGGAAACAGCATCGCGAGGAGTTCGAGAGCGGCGCGCGCGAGGCCAAGAAAGATCCTTCGCAGATGCCGGTGTTTATAGAGCAGTTCGTGGTGGTCGGGGACAAGAAGGATGCGGAAACTTCTGCCGAACTCTGGCGGTTCCTTCCTAAAGCGTGGAAGCCATATTTCAATATCCGTGATCCGCAGGAAATTCAGCGGCGGGCTGAAGCGGAACTCCCGCTCGAGGAAGTTTACAAAGATTTCACCGTGAGCACCGATCCCGAAGTTCACGTAAAAGCCCTGCAGGAAGCATTCAAGGGCGGCGCGACAGAAGTACACATTCATTCCGGGCAAGCCGACCAGCGGCAAGTGATTGAGTTCTACGGAAAGCAAGTTCTTCCGCGCCTGCGAAAGGGCAATATGGGCAAGGTGGCATGATTCTCGACGGCCGTCAGCGCGCGGTACCCAAGCGGAATTCGGCCCGGTCGAGGTCGCGATCCCGCACGCCCAGCAGATACAAGATACTGTCCAGCCCGAGATGTGACACCGAGTGCTTCGCACTCTGCCGAACCAGCGGTTTGGCATGGAATGCAATTCCCATGCCAGCCATGTTCAGCATGGGAAGGTCATTAGCTCCGTCGCCGACCGCTACCACCTGATCGAGCGAAATATTTTCTTTGCGTGCGATTGAATGCAGCAATTCGGCCTTCTTTGCTCCGTCCACGATCTCAGATGCCAATCGCCCGGTCAGTGCTCCATTCGAGATTTCAAGATCGTTGGCGAAGACATAATCAATTCCGAGTCGCCCCTGCAAATGCTTTCCAAAAAAAGTGAAGCCCCCGGAGAGGATCGCAGTCTTGTAGCCGAGTGTTTTCACGGTTGAAATCAGTCGTTCAGCGCCATCCGCCAGCTCAATGGATTGCAGCAACTCTTGCAAACGGTGCGCAGGCAGGCCGCGCAACAACTCGACCCGTCGTGTCAAGCTTTGTTTGAAATCGACTTCTCCGCGCATGGCGGCCATGGTAATTGCGGAGACCTGTTCGCCCACTCCCTGAAGTTTTGCTAATTCGTCGATCACCTCGGCCTGGATGAGCGTGGAATCCATGTCAAATGCGACCAGGCGCCGATTGCGGCGATAAATACTCTCGCGCTGAAATGCAATATCGATTTCACACTTATGCGTCAACTCCATAAGAGTGGCACGCAATCCGGCTGAATTATCTTTTTCACCGCTGATTTCGAGTTCGATACACGCGGTCGCATCGGGAACGCGTCCGGTAAGCGATAGCCTGCCGGAGAGTCGTTCGATTCGATCGATATTAAAACTGTGAGTCGAAATCGCTGCACTGATGCTGGCAAGTTGTTGCGCGGTGATCGTCCGGCCGATCACGCTGATCACAAAGCGAAACTTCGCCTGTGATCGGACCCAATGATCAAAAGACTCCTCGTTCACCGGCGTGAATTTAATTTTAAGTTCCAGATCATGCGCTTTCACAATCAAATCACGCTTGAGTGGCGTGAACTCGTCGTTGCTCGGAACCTGAATCAGCATGGCAAGCGCCAGAGTTTCATGGACCACCGCCTGCCCAATGTCCAATATGCGCGCCTGATATGCAGCAAGTATGTCTGCCAGGGAACTGGTCAATCCGGGACGGTCACCACCAGAAATATTGATAAGGACTATTTTGTTCATTGCGCAGTTCAGAAAGCTTCGATAACAGATTAGCAGGCCGATGATGGCGCAGGATGTTAGCGCACAACCTCCGGCACAGGTGTGCTCTCTAAGCATCAGGAGGAATGTATGCCAGCAAAAAAGAAGTCAAGCAGTCGCAAATATGGCAAGGGTGCCAGCAAGACTGTCGCGAGCGCAATGCGCCGCAAAAAGAGCGGCACACTCAAGTCCGGTAAGGGCGGCAAAGGTGGAAAAGTGAAGAGCCGCAAACAGGCAATTGCAATCGGACTCTCGGAAGCCCGCAAAAAAGGGCAGAAAGTACCTCCGAAAAAATCCAGCTCACGATCGAAAGCTGCATAGGTGCCCGCCGCAAAATTTGCCCTGGGGCGCGAACCCCGGGGCATCAGCTTTCACTTGGTTGACCACCCTTTCGGAGTTTCTAACAGCAGCGAATACGAGTGGCGTGCTAGACTCCGGTTTTCGTGTCTACCCGCGATCTCACATTTTTATCCGCTTGCGAAATGGCGGAGCTGATTCGTAACCGAAAGCTTTCGCCCGTCGAATTGGTGCAAGCCCACCTGGATCGCATCGATACCTTTAATCCCAAGATTAATGCGTACGTGCAAGTTGATGGTGAACGTGCGCTCGCCGCTGCGCGTGACGCTGAGAAAGCAGTAGTTCAGAACAAAGCGCTTGGTCCGCTGCACGGCGTTCCCATCAGCATCAAGAGCGCGATCAACGTTGCGGGAATGCCTTGCGAAGCCGGAACTAAATTACGTGCAGGCCACGTCGCGACGAGCGATGCTCCGCTGGTATCTCGCCTCCGAAAAGCGGGCGCCATCATTCTCGGGACCACCAACACTCCCGAGCTGCTGATGGCGTGGGAGACCGACAATCTCCTTTACTGCCGAACTAATAATCCGTGGGACCTTTCGCGGACTGCGGGAGGGTCTAGCGGTGGGGAAGCGGCGGCCATCGCGTCTGGGTGTTCAGCCGGAGGCGTCGGCAGCGATGGCGGCGGATCAATCCGCGTGCCCGCGCATTTTTGCGGAATTTGTGGACTCAAGCCGACCCCAGGGCGAATCCCCGCGACTGGACACTTTCCTCAATCAGTTGGACCGTTCGCATTGCTGGGCGTGGTCGGCCCAATGGCGCGCACCGTAGCTGACCTCACACTTCTATTCGAAGTCATGCAAGGACCCGATTGCGGCGACCCAAGCTCCGCGCCAGTTCCACTGCGCTGGCCCGAGTTCAGCAACCGTCATGTAGCCGCGGACCTCCAGGTCCGGGGTCAGAACAGGCCTCGTATTGGATATTTCGAAGATGATGGCCGAACAGCGGTCACTCCCGAAACTCACGATGCGGTAAAAAAAACAGCCGCAATCTTGCGCACCGCAGGATTCGAAGTCGAACCGTTCCGTCCCGAAGGTTTGGAGAAAGCCCGTGAACTGTGGTGGAAATTGTTCGGCGTAGCCGGCGGCATGTTGCTCGGGCCGATGACAAAGGGCCACGAATCTGAGTTGAGTCCGATTCTGAAAGAGTTCAACAGTTGGGTTTCCTCCGAGGCATCTCATACCGCCCAAACGCTGCTCGACACCTGGATCGAGCGCGACCTGGTGCGAATGCAGATTTTCGAGCAGATGGAAAAATTCCCGGTGCTGCTTTGCCCGGTAGCTTCAATTCCCGCTTTTCGTCATCGAGAACGCCGCTGGCAAATTGACGGACAAACAGTCAAGTATCTCGATGCATGGAGTTATTGCGAGTGGTTCAATCTGCTCGGCATGCCCGCCGCTACTGTCCCCATCTCGCAATCAGCAGAGGGCCTTCCAATTGGAGTGCAAATTGTGGCGCGCCCATGGGAGGAAGAATTGGTGCTGTCAATTTCGGAACTGCTCGAAGAGGGAAGCGGGGTAAAACATCATCCGCCAGAAGCCTGAGATCACACCTTTAAACGGCTTACCTCAACTCTGGTACGTTTGTTCCCTGATGAAATACCATTTGCCACGCATCGCCTCGCAACATCCACAGCGAACTGCGTAGAGAGTAACGATACGCAGACATGTGGGTAGATTCTGAGCAAGCGCGATATGTAACCAACGCAGCAGATGCGCTCACCTCAAACACCCGAAACTCTTCAATCACCAGCCGTGCTGGAATCTGTCTTCTGAGCAGAAACAAAATTCGCTGTCTATCGTAAGCGTGGCCACTGCTGCCGAATTCCATAAAATCATTCGCCAGCAGCGGCGCCAGCTTTTCGGGCGTACGCCGCAGGTCCGGATCCAGCAACTTCTTCTCGAGTTCAAGCAGTTTTTCCGTCAGAGAGGACATGAAAACGAAGTAAGGCCTGGTCCAAATTAGAGAATTGTGTGGCCTTTTACATTCTTCGGTGTTTATATCACCGCGGTTAAGCATTCGAAAAAACGAAGGTCTACACATGAAACAGGTTCCCGCCGAGTCACTAATTCTTTTCCATTATTGCTCCGCCTCTGTGCCCCAGCTACATTCCTGAGCACCCGGGGTTGAGCTTCTGTCGGTTTCTGTTGAAGGGTTGCCACTGACGCAACAGCCCTGACTAGTTCCCAAGTTTGTGGAGGCAATGTGCGTCAAAACCTGGTACTCCCGGGCTTCCTTGTTTTTGTCTCGTTATTGTCCGGTGCGCAGAGCAACTATGCAGTGCTGAGTGGGACCATCGCGGATCCCCAGTCTCACGCCATAGCCGGCGCCAAACTGGAACTGGTTTCGTCGGCAACCGGGGCGGTTCGTCGCGCTTCAACAAATGCGCAGGGACTCTATGAAATTCCGGGATTGCAACCTGGCAATTACGAGCTTCGCGTTACCGCTCCCGGATTCGGCACGTCAGCTCAGCCGCTGCAACTCGAAGTGGCGCAGCAACTCGCTGTGGATATTCGACTCCAGGTCGAATCGCAGAAAGAAACCGTTGAAGTCAGCGGCGTTCCCGAAGCCATTCACACCAACGAAGCCGCTGTCGGGGAAGTTGTCGAGCCCACGTCCATTGCGAACCTTCCGTTAAACGGACGCATGCTGATCGACCTGGTGCTGACTGTTCCTGGCGCGCATGTCAGCCATGGCGCTCAGACCGGCAACATGAACCCGCTGTACTGGCGGCCAGGTGAACGGTCCGCAGTCAGCGTAAGCGGTAGCCGCCCAAATGGGAATAACTTCTTACTCGATGGGACTACCAATACCGATCCTACTTTCAATACCCAGAATCTCAGTCCGTCACCCGACGCGGTACAGGAATTCAAAGTCCAAACCGGCAGCTATTCCGCGGAGCTGGGCGGTGCCGGCGGCGGTCAAATCAATATTGTGACTCGCAGCGGCAGCAGCGAGTTCCATGGAACTGTTTATGAATTCCTGCGAAATGGCGCTATGGATGCCACCTCGTTCGAATCTATGGGCAACAATCACATGGTTCAAAACAACTTCGGTGCGTCGCTCGGCGGGCCGCTGACGCACAAACGGACATTCTTCTTCCTGAACTACGAAGGCTTCCGGCACGCAATGACCGACACCATGATCGACACTGTGCCCACACCGCAGGAGATCAGTGGTGACTTCAGCCAGAGCGGGGTGAACATCTATGATCCGGCGAATGGCCGCAGCCAGTTTACGAACAATGTGATCCCTTCCAATCGCATTAATCCTGCTGCGCAGGCCTTTCTGCAGAAATACGTTCCCCAGCCGAATGTAATGCCGGGGATGACGATGCCTTGTGGCTCTGCCACGATGGGTTCTCCAGGCGTGGTTCTGGCGGGTACCGACTGCAACAACTACATGGATGTTCGGAACGAGATTCAGGTCAACAATCAGGGCACGGCCCGTATCGACCAGATGTTTGCCAATGGCGACAGCATTACCGGACGCTATTCGCTCAGTTCTGAAACTGGGTTCATGCCCGGAGAGATGCCGCCGGGCGGTGTCGGAACGCTGCTGCCCGGCTTCGGTTCCTTCAACGACAATTTCTCCCAGCAGGGAAATATTACGTGGAACAAAATTTTGAGCCCAACCCTAGTGAACACCGCTGCGATCACCGCCTCGCGTCTAGCAATGCATCGTTACGAGGAGAATGCTTACACCAACGACGTGATCTCGCAACTAGGTATTCAGGGGATAGGTTTTGGCGGCGACGGCGCGTTCGGCGCGCCCTTCTTCAATGTGCAGGGATATTCGCCGATGGGCGACAACTACTCTGCCACACCAATGAAGGCTTGGGACACAGTCGCTGAAGGGCGCGACACCCTGAGCTGGCAGACGGGAAGGCATAGCCTTAAATTCGGCGCCGACTACCGTAAGTTCATCTGGCCGATGTGGGGATTTTTTCAGAACCGAGGCTATTATCAGTTCACCAATGGGTTCACCACGGACAACGGAACCAACGATGGGACCGGGTCCGCTCTTGCGAGCTTCTTGCTTGGGCTGCCGGCCGTAAAGCAGCGCCAGGCCGGGATTCCGCAGATGCAGCTTCGCCAGTGGAGCACGGACGGATTTGTTCAGGACAGCTTTCGACTCACGCGCACCACGACCATTGAGATGGGGCTGCGCTACGAGTTCATGAATCCGTTGGTTGACATCAGCTATACCAATACAAATTTGATCTTCAACAATGGCAAGCCCTCAGCATTTATTGGCGGGCAGAACGGGTATCCCAGCGGACTTAAATATCCCAACACGCACAACATCGCTCCGCGCTTCGGATTCTCACAGGCATTACCAAACTTTGGCTTGGTGTTTCATTCGGCTTTCGGAATCTTCTTCACGCCGGTTGACATGAATACCTGGTGCAACCAGCGCCACAACGTTCCATATGTCTTTCCGGAAACTCAGCAAAGCGACAACTTCACACCAGCCGCGCCACTCCTCGCCAGCCAGTTTAACTTTGGTCAGGCGGTGTTAGGGCAAACCACGGTGAGCTTCACCGCCATGGATCCCCACGCGCCTTCGCAGTACATCGAGCAGTGGAGCAGTTCAGTCGAAAAGAGCCTTGGTCACGACACAACCCTCGAAATTGGATACCTTGGAGCCCACGGGGTTCACCTGCAGCGCGCGCACTTGATCAACAATGCGCTACCCGGGCCGGGTCCGATTGGGCCGCGGCGGCCGTTCCCTAAAATCGCTTTCGTTCCGGGAAGTGTGTTGCCTGCAAACACTACTTACGTTGCACCTGCGACCGGCTGCCCAAGTGGCGAAATGTGCTTCCCGGTCAGTACGATCAACCTTCTTGAAGATACCGCGCAAAGCTGGTACGACGCGGGCTACGTGAATGTGCGCCGCCGCTATTCGCATGGCCTTACTTTTCTGGGAAATTACACTTGGTCGAAAAATCTGAGCAATGCGCCCGATTTCCGTTCGCCAATGTTTGAATCTGCGATTCCGCAAAACAACAATGACCTTACGGCGGAGAAAG
>DATNAF010000333.1:0-4475 GCA_035572845.1 Terriglobales bacterium | reverse complement strand
AGTGGGGTAGGTTTCTCCCCAGACCCACGAGTGCATGCAGCCCATGGAAGTGCCCAGGATGAGGCGCAGATGATTCACGCCGAGTCCCTGCTCGAGTAGATCATGCTGTACCAGCACCATATCGTCGTAATCGTATTGCGGAAACCGGGCATGAAGGCCGTCGCTCGGCTTTGATGATTTGCCGTGGCCGACGTTGTCGGGAAGGATGATGAAGTAGCGGCTGGCATCGAGAAACTGCCCGGGCGCGAAGAGAACTCCGGAAAAACCCGGGCGGAGAAATTGGCGCCCGGACCCGCCGGTGCCGTGAAGGATCAATACCGCGTTGGTGGTTTTGCCGCTGGCATCTTTCTTGGGTCGCCCGAATGTGTAGTAGTGTATGCGCAGTTCTGGCAGCGTCTCGCCGGACTTGAAACGAAAATTGCGGAGCGTGAAATCGCCTTCACCCGGCGTGGGGATGTGCGCTTGCTGTGCCTGCACCGCAAGCGCAACCAAAAGACAGCCGCCAAGCAATAATGTGCAGCGCGACATTGCGCCTCCGGCCAAACAATGTAGCACAGCGAATCAGGCCCCTCCGTTAGGAGGGCAATAACTCAAACACCGGATATCCCGCCGCAATCTTCGCAAACTCCTCGATCGGCGCTCCGGGAGCAATCGGAAAGAATTTCCCCACGGCGCTCTTGTAGTTAGTCAAATACGTCTTCAACACCTGCGGCTTCTCGGAGTCGTTCAGCGGCCGCAGTCGGAACCGCCGACGGGCTCCGCGCTTCAGAGTGACTTCACCAGCAGCTTCAGCATTACGAACCCACTGCGTCCGGCCACGAGGCGCGACCAGGAACTGCTTTCCATTGATTTCAAGCAAGTTGATCGCGGTGGAAAATATTTTGCCCGACTTTCTTCCCTTCACTTCCAGCAGATAGATGAAAGAAGGCGCGATCCCCATTCCGGCTAGAAATCCAAAGAGGCGATTGAAGAGTTTTTCACCTGAAGAAGGCGCCTCATACTTTCTGTCTGTTGGCATGGGCTTGTTTTATTCTTCCGGGTTCAAACCTACTTGTGATCACCAACGCTGGCGCTGCGCACCTGTCCATCCACTTCGCGCCGTATGAAATCCTTCCAAACAGGCGTTGACGGATGCCATTCTCCTGCCTGTGTGCCGTCCCATACGATGTGAACATTTTGCTCCCAGAATTTATCGGTGTAGCCGGCGAGGTGGACATAACCCGGCTCACCTGCGTTGCCCATGCAATAGCGCAAGCCGTAGATCAATCTGAAGCCGGGCTGATCGTCGCGAGTCGCCGGCTTGGACTTTTTGTCGAAACCTGTTCCTCGCTTGAAATAAGTAACTTCGTATTCCCAATTGCACGAGCCCATGCGAGCCGGGACCTTCCAGTCCACAAATATGCCCGTCCAGGGATCGAACTTGCTGAGCAGTTCCGAATCAGTTATCTCGACTGGATGTTTCAGCTCGCCGCCACTTATAACAATTTTGTCCACCGTCGCTTCCTGCTCCCGCATCGTGACTGCACTACTCAGCAAAGAATCCCACGCGGGCGTCGCCGGATGCCATTTGCCATCCGCATCAGCGCGGATAATCGTGCCCCCGTTAGGACCATAAAGCGGTTCACCAGGCCCAGGCAGATACACATATCCAGCTTCGCCGGTCCAGCAGTAACGAGTCGCATAAATCATCTGCAAATCGCCGCGATCCCGAGATGAAGGCATTCTCCCCGCCGACTTCAAATAAAACATAACTTCGAAAGACCGCCGATAACAGGGTGCATCCACCAGCGGTTTCGCCTTCCAGTCAGCGAACTGGCCTATCCACGGATTGAACGCGTTAAGTGATGCAGGGTCAGTAATCTCGATGGGCTGATTTAATCCGCCGCCGGAAATCAAGATGAGATCGACCGGGCCTTTGCCATAGGCAGACGCCACGATTGCAAAAGTCATAAGGACAGTGGAGAGAATGGGATTTTTCATAACTCGTCTCCAACGAGCGCATTGAAGATTAAGACGTTCTGCCTACTCCGATTGTTATCCGTGCTCAGCAAAATATTGTAGACTTGACAAGCAAACTCTACATATGTTGACATATGCCCATGGCGCGGAAGACCAACTCTTCTGCTCAGACTCGCCAACTGCTCGGCGTCATGTTGCAGCAACCGCGCAACTGGCAATACGGGTACGAGTTGTCGAAGCAGACCGGCTTAAAGTCAGGCACGCTTTACCCGCTGCTCATGCGGCTGAGTGATCAAGGTCTGCTCGACTCGGAATGGCAGGGACCCGAGCGGCCCGGCAAGCCGCCGCGTCATGCTTACAAACTAACTCCCAGTGGTTTGGCGCTTGCATGCGAAATGGGGCCACAGAAAACTGCAGTTCGTCGCAAGCTGGCGGATGCAACAACATGAGCCCACGAACCTCAGTTTTACGCAGGCTTTCGCGCGCATTCATAGCGCATGCCGCAAGTGTGTTTCCGCCGAGCCGTTCGCAGTGGGCAGAAGCGATGAAGCGCGAACTCGATCACATCGAAAGCGATTTGGAAGCGACTAAATGGGCTGCGGGATGTGTGATTGCAAGTTATCTCGAAGGAGGACGTATGATGAACCAATCCTTTGGCAGTATTGTAAAAAAGCCGAGCGCATTTCTCCCATTATCAATGTCCATCACTGCCCTCGTGCTACTAGGCGGCGCTTACATTTTTGCGCTGGCTAATGGACACGGCGGCCTGGTGCGCCAGCCTGATGAGGGGTCGATTACGCACCTATGGCAACTGCTGATGGCGGGGCAGCTTCCTGTGCTCGTCTTCTTCGCGATCAAATGGTTGCCGCGCGCTCCCAGGCAGACACTCTATGTTTTCGCCCTGCAACTGGGAGCTGCGCTCGCCGCGATGGCACCAGTTTATTTTCTTCACTTGTGAACTGGACCGGACTCGAGTGCGTAGCGGCGGTCATCGAGGACTTATTGTCCTGAGTCGCTGTGCGCCGTCATTGAAAGTCACAACTTCCGCCTGTCCTGCATCCCGCAATCTCGCCAATCCGTCCATTAATCTGGAGAACTCAAGTTCGGTGACTGGCTCCCAACCGTCCTCCTCAGTTCCGATTCCGTGAAATGTAACCACGTGCCAGCAGCCAGGGCGGACCCACGCCCCGACATCTTCGCCGGTCTGCGCGATCTGTCGGCAGTCCACAGCGAACGGATCGATGGATTCTCCAACTTTATAAAAAGAATTCTTCTTGCCTGCCCGCGCTTGCCGATACCCGGCGGCGATCACCGGTTCCTTGAATGCGTGAATGGTGTCATAGAACGGATAGCAGAAAGAGGACGCCTCTGTTCCCATCCATCCTTCGATTAAGCGCTTGGACTCTGTCGCTTCGTAAACTGGATCGGTCGGCTGGCGTTCGTGCTTGACCGTGTGGCTCGCGATCTCATGTCCGCGTTCCGCCATGCCTTTCAGCAAGCGGATATCGTCGGTGCTCCAGGTAATTTTGTGCCAGGTGTAACCTTTAGCTTCTGCCCATGGATCTGCGAAGACCGACTCAGTGTTCGCGACCAGAAAAAATGTGGCGGGAAACCCATAATGGTCGAGCACCGGAATGCCACGCTCAAAGTGGCAGAGCAGTCCGTCATCAAAGGTGAGAGAAATGAGAGATTTGTGCATTTCACTCCTTTTCTCTCCACTGAATCTTCAGCAGCGACAATCCTTGGCGCGGCAGTTCGAACTTCAACTGAGCGGTTCCATGCTGAATATGCACCCACTCGGGCGAAGTCAGCAGTTGTAACTGTCCCGCGGACTCGAGTTTCTTGTACTGATCAGGCGTGGGGGGCTGGGGCGATCCCAGCCCCTTCCACGCGCTGAATGAATTACTGTGCGCGGAATCAATTCGGAAATGCTCAAGCACGGCATGCTCGACCTTCTCAGGGAAGCCGCTGATCTGCACATTCACCAATGCTGGCGCAGCCGGAAGATCATCGTCGTGATAGTTCCATAACAGTACCTCGACTCCATTTTGCGAACCGGTCGCAATGACGTTAACGTCCGGATTCTGGCGTACGCCTTGCCGCAAAACCAGATCCGTGTCGAGAGCAGCCGAACTGGTCGCTTCCACTCGACGGCCGCCCAGCAGTCCGAACATACGAAACGCGTTCAGCACAGGCTTATCTAGGCCGTTGCTGGCCAACTCGCGAAATCCAGCGAAATAGGGCTGATCTTCGAACTCGAACGCCCAGGTCACGATCCCTGCAAGATTGATGTGTTCGCGGGCGGCCAGATCAATCGTGCGGTCGACGGCTTCGGCAGTGTAGCTGGCATAAAGCGGGCCGTTTCGATAACCATTCTGTGGGTTCTTCTCTGCCGAACACGCCGCACAACCCTCGGGATCAGACTCGCCCAGAATAATTGGAGTGTCGCGCCATTTTGGGAATGAAGACACAATTTTGAATCCCCGGTCGATGGCATTCAGCTGCGTGGCAATACC
>DATNAF010000332.1:0-5817 GCA_035572845.1 Terriglobales bacterium | reverse complement strand
GGCCCTTGAGGAATTCAAGGAAGCTGCCGAACGTCAGGAGTTTTTAGAGACACAGCGGAAAGATCTGCTGGACTCAATCCAGAACACACAGGCCACGATCAAGGAGATCGACGTTTTCTCGCGACAGAAGTTCGAAGAAGCGTTCAACAAGATCAACGAAAATTTCCAGGTTACATTCAAGAAGCTGTTCGGCGGCGGCAGCGGCATGATGCGCCTTACCGATGAAGAAAACAGCGCTGAAAGTGGCATTGACGTGGTCGCGTCGCCCCCGGGAAAGCGACTGCAGAATGTTTTGCTGCTCTCGGGTGGCGAAAAAGCTATGACTGCGCTGGCGCTGTTAGTGGGAATCTTCCAGTATCAGCCCAGCCCATTCTGTATTCTCGACGAGGTCGACGCGCCGCTCGACGAAGCCAACATCGGCCGCTTCACGGAACTCGTAAAAGAAATGAGCGTGCAAACTCAGTTCGTGCTAATCACGCATAGTAAGAAGACGATGAGCATCGCGCCGGTTCTTTATGGCGTGACCATGCAGGAACCCGGAGTTTCAAAACTCGTTTCAGTAAGATTCGGAGCCACGGCTTAGAAGTGAATCGGATCGAGTCGCGAAGCGACGTTATCTGAAAGCCGGGCACGGCTGTGCCGGGTGTAAGTCGCGCAGATCCGAGTCCCAAAGGGACGCCACGTTTGAAGATCGTGCCGTCCCTTCGGGACTGACCTCGCATTAACCTTCCTCCCGGCACTACCGTGCCGGGCTTTCGCATTCCGTCGCTTCGCGACTGTGTCGTGTCGGCCACCTCAGTTGTGATTCAAGATTTGATTCCGCTTGGGACAGCAACTCTGTTTCGTAAATGTGAGAGGCATTAAATTTCCACAACCCATCAACTCTGAATCCCGCATTCCTCACCACTTTCACTATAGTTTTCCTTTGTCAATTGCCCGTCAGTGGAAAACAAGAAGCTCGAAATCAGCTATGATTCTCTCCCGTTGACAAAAATTTCTGAGCGGCTAAAATACGCGACGATTTCTACATCTAAGATTTCCTCATGACTACACAAACTATCGACTCCGCCCTCTTGCAGACTGACTTCCCGGAACTGGAACTTTTCGCCAGCGGCAAGGTCCGCGACGTTTACCAGGTGGGGAGCGACCACTTACTTTTTGTTGCTACCGACCGCATCTCGGCCTTCGACTATGTGCTGGCCACCGGAATTCCCCATAAAGGCCGGGTGCTCACGCAACTGTCCCTGTTCTGGTTCGAGTTTCTCAAAGACGTCGTTCCCAACCACCTGGTTACGGCGGATGTGAACCGCTATCCCGCTGAGGTCAAGCCCTATGCCGACCAGCTCCGCGGGCGCTCCATGCTGGTACAGCGTGCGGAAATGTTTCCGGTAGAGTGCGTGGTGCGCGGCTACCTATCCGGCTCGGGATGGAAAGAATACAAAGCTTCGGGGAGCGTCTGTGGCATTAAGCTGCCGACTGGACTGCGCGAGTCCGAGCAACTTCCGGAACCAATCTTCACTCCCGCAACAAAGGCCACAACAGGGCACGACGAAAATATTTCGTTCGAGCACATGACCCAAATCGTCGATCCCGAAGACGCGCGCCAGCTTCGGGACCTGAGTCTCGCGATTTATAAGAAGGCATCAGACTACGCGCGGCAAAAAGGGATCATCATAGCCGACACGAAATTTGAGTTTGGCCGGACCGCCAGCGGGATCACGCTTGCCGACGAAGTTCTTACGCCGGATTCATCGCGCTTCTGGCCCGCAGACAAATACTCGCCGGGGATGTCGCAGGAGTCTTTTGATAAGCAGTATGTCCGCGACTATCTCGAGGAGATTCACTGGAACAAACAACCACCCGCTCCAGCGCTGCCGCCAGAAGTCGCGCGCCAGACCGGCGAAAAATATGTGGAAGCGTATCGCCGCTTAACTGGACGTGAGTTGGATGTGTAAGAACGGCGCCTTAGGGGAGCGCGCCGCGTGAACGTCGCAGATGTAGTGATTGTGCTGGTGCTGCTGGTGTCAGTAGTTCAAGCAGCGATTTCTGGTTTCTTTCAGGAGGCATTTGCCATTGCCGGCGCAGTGTTCGGATATATCGTCGCTGCCTGGCAATATCAGCGCTTGACTGCTTACATTTCGCCATACATCAGCTCGCGCTGGCTGGCGGAAATTGTAGCTTTCCTTCTGATTTTCGGCCTCGTGCTGCTTCTGGCTGGGCTTTTGGGTCGGACGGTTCGCTGGCTGATAAAAGAAGTTGGGCTCAGTAGCGTTGACCGGTTCTTGGGCGGGCTGCTGGGCTTGGTTCGCGGCTCTTTGTTAGTAGCCATTGTGCTTTTAGGTATTACGGCATTCGCTCCGAACTCACGCTGGCTGCAAGGATCGTCGCTGGCGCCATATTTTCAAGTCGTTGGACGGGCAGCAATTTGGGTCGCACCGTCAGAGTTGCGGTCTCAGTTTTATCAGGGACTGGATTATTTGCGACGCGGGCAAGCCGCCAAACCGCGTCAACGTATGAAATAAGCTTTTGTAGTCTGGCCGTTTAAGAAAACGGAAAGAGAGATCCTGTGAAAGATCAACTGGAAGCACTCGTACACCAGATGTATAAGAGCAACATTCTTTATTCCGAAGCGGTCAGAGAATTCAAAAAGCGCTTCATTGCGACTGTTCTCGAGGAAAACAAAGGCAACCAGTGCCGCGCTGCGCGACAACTGGGAATGCATCGCAACACTCTGAGCCGGACCATCAGCGAATTGAAACTTGACGTGCGTGAGTTCCGCGATGGCGGCAGGCGTCCGCCGCATGCCGCTCGGCCGATCACGTACGAGAAAAAATTCGCTCGCTGAGTTTGATTTTTTCGAAATAAAAAGGCAGCCCCTTAGGGGCTGCCTTAATTGTTAGGCAATCGTTTTATTGTGATTGCGACCGATGTGCCGGCCGCCGGTGAACTGGCTTCTTGGGAGCCGGAGTGCCCGCCTTCTTCAGCAGCTTGCCGTCGCTCATCATCATCATGAACGGCGTCGCTGTGTAGGATGCCGGTGTGCCCTCGAAGTCGAAGGTGTCGTCAGGCTTCGGCATGCGAAGTTTAGGGATTGGTCCAGACATCGTCAAGGTAATGTCCGCCCGCTTCTGCTCAATGTCATCCTGGCTGCCTGCAATGTGCAGTTCAGTTGGACTAGTCACTTCAATCACATTGCCTTCCATCTGTAACGGCACGTTTTTGATGACATTCCACACCTTGTCCTGGTCTTCCGGAGTACCGGCAGCCAGAACGAGTTCCCACTCGCCGAAGCTCAATTGTTTGATCTGATCGGGAGTCTTGTCCTTCACCAGATCATGCGCCTGCTGAGCGGGTGTGGGAGGAACATATTTGGTGATCTTTTCTCCCCACTCCGCTGGAGGTGCCGTAGCAGTCTTTGCCGTCGGCAGAGCGTAGTCTGTCCAACCCTCGTCGGAGCCGTGATAGTTCTTGTAAACCTTTTCTCCATAGGCTTGGATCTGGTTCTGAGCTGGGCCAGCAGGTGCGAGGCTGGTGGCTCGCGCAATATAGAACAGGCCGTTTAACGTGTCGGGCGGATTGGCTTGTAAATACGCCATCGCAAGAGGGTAAACGTTCTGAAGGTCGTTCGGTTCATCATCCACCGCAGCTTTCAGGTTGGTCTGTGCCTTGGCGTAGTCCTTGTTTTGGAGCGCGGCGAAACCTGCGCCGCCGTTAAAAATAAGTCCGACCTGCTTTTTGAGCTTGTCGTAATCGGCGTCGGAAACACCTGCCGGCTTGGGGGCTGACTGCATACATTCCAAACCCTTGCCGGAATATTGTGTCAAGTCAGACAGATTCTGCTGCGGGTTCTGCCCCGACGAAACAGCTTGCCGCGCCAGGAAGGTCAGCAACGCCAATGCGCGCAAGTTACAGGGATCGGCTTGTAGTACGCGCTTAGCTGTCTCGACGACTTTGGCCTGGTTGCCCGTCTGCTGATAGGTAGCCATCAGTAACTCAAGGGCCGTGGTCTTCATCACGCTGTTGGGATATTGGGTAAGAAATGCCTCCAGCGCACTGACCTTTGCGTTGGGGTCCTTCTGCTGAATGGCGCCAATGTAGGCGTTGTATTCTGCCGGATCTTTAATTTCCGGCGCGGCTGCGCTGGACTGCCCACCTGCCTGTGCGGCAGGCTGTTGGCCGCCGGCGGGCGGTGCAGCGGGTTGAGTTTGCTGTGGAGTCGCATCTTGTGCGCCGGCCGCTAAGGCGGTCACCAGCACAAACGCCAGAACAGTTGTTTTCATTTCCAATCGCTCCTCGAATCCTTAGGAAATTGAATTTCAGGAAATCGCTGCAACGACAAATCTGAATCTAAACCCTCGACCACATCGCGGTAGAGCGAAGACAAGACCCTGAACTCCACAGCGCCCCTTGGGGACTGCCAGGGCGAAAGACGAGTTCCGGTGAGCGGGATTATATGTATGTTATTCAAGTTAAGCAAGTTTCACTGTTCCACACCCGCGCCTCACATTAAGATGCATAACGGGATTCTGGCGGTTTTCAACTTTGATTGAAGGGAGTCTGGCATATGAACAGCAGTGACTCTAACCCGCTGTCGGGAAAAGTGGCGGTCGTAACCGGCGCGGGACGCGGTATTGGAGCTGCCATTGCGCTCCGATTGGCAGCTCTTGGCGCGAACGTAGTTTTGAGTGGGCGCTCGCTTAAGCCGCTGCAGACAACCGCTTCTCAGATCTCCGCAAGCGGAGGCCAGAGCAAAGTCATGCAATGCGACGTTAGCAATCTCGAATCCGTGCAGGCGGTTGCCTCGTTCATCAACCAAAGCTTCGGGCGGACAGACATCCTGGTGAATAACGCGGGTGTCGGCTCGTTTTCGACCCCGCTACATGAATTGACACCGCAAGAGTGGGAAAAGGTCCTGAATATCAACTTGCGCGGCGTCTATTACTGCATTCGAAGTTTCGCGCCCATGATGATTCAGGCCAAAACCGGCCACATCGTGAACATTTCTTCATTGGCGGGGAAAAATGCCCTCCCGAATGGCGCCGCGTATGCGGCGTCGAAATGGGGACTCAACGGCCTGACTTATTCCGTGGCCGAGGAACTACGGCCCCATAATATTCGCGTTGCCGTTGTCTGCCCTGGATCCGTGGATACAGAACTCAGTCCGCACGCGGGCAAAGACCCGAATAAAATGTTGGAACCGGATGACGTGGCGCATGTGGTTGCAATGCTGGTGACCCAATCGCCACAATCGTTTGCCAGCGAAGTCCTGCTCAGACCTACGCAAAAGCCTTGAGACAGCTCAGATGAGGTGAAATGATTTTAGATTGCAGATTGCAGATTGCAGATTGCAGATTGCAGAATGAAGATTGAAGATTGAAGATTGAAGATTCGAAGTCCAACTATTCCAGCGACTGCCTCGAAATCGCCAATCTGACACCAAATCTCAAATCTTCAATCTGAAATCTTCAATCTAAAATCTTCAATCCTTTTGTTCAGTCCTTAAATAGATCATCGAACGCCTGGCGCGCAGAATTGGGCTTTGCCGCCGGTCCGGTTGAGGTCTGCTTCTCCACCCGCACGCTGATTGAGTAAAAGGTGCATTCGTTGCGGGCGTCTTTCTTCGCAATTCTCTCAGGGACTGCTTGCATACACTCGAATCGGCGAGAGGGATCGAAATACGTGCACTGCTTGCACGAGTGCAACTCAAAGGCGCACTTTGGACATTGCCCAAGCGGTTCAGAAAGCGATGCCAGCAATGTTCCGCACTGCGAGCAGCGTGATACTGAATGCGTCCCCGGCATGTGGACTGGCCGCGGG
>DATNAF010000331.1:0-6600 GCA_035572845.1 Terriglobales bacterium | reverse complement strand
TACGGACCGGACGATAACTACTGAGTGGCTAGTGGCTAGTTGTTGGTGACTAGCCACTTGTTCTTTGCCACTGACGAATTCTTGAGTGACTAGCAACTAACCACTAGCCACTAAAACTGGGGTTCACATGCGCCACAAAGTTGCAGGATACAAACTCGGACGTACCACTTCGCATAGGCGCTCGCTGCTGCGCAATATGGCGACTTCGTTGATTATCGAAGAGCGGATCGAAACCACGGTGCCCAAGGCGAAAGCCCTGCGCCCGACGGTTGAGAAGATGATTACGCTGGGCAAGCGCGGAACTTTGGCGGCACGTCGTCAGGCTCTGTCGTATCTAATGACCGACGAAGCCGTGAACAAGCTGTTCGATACCATCGGCCCGCGCTTCGGCGACCGCAACGGCGGCTACACCCGCATCGTTCGCACCGCTTGGCAAAAGGGCGATGGAGCGGACAAGGCATTCATTGAGTTGCTCGGCAGCGAGCAGCTACTGGATGAAAAGCGCCAGAAGCGTGCCGACGCCCGCGCTAAGAAAGCAGAAGAAACGCGGAAGGCCATGGAAGAGCAGGAAGCCAACCAGCAGGCCGAAGCTGCGGTTGAGAGCGAATCCAAGGAAGAAAAAGAGAAAGAGTAAATTTCGCTGAGTTTGTTAAAGGTCGGGCCTTCGGGTCCGACCTTTTTTGTTGATTCAGGTACTTAACCCGCAGCCAAGGAATCCTTCACTGTTCCCGCAAATAGCCGATTGATTCTTGGCTGCGTTACCCAGACGCCAACTGGAAAAAACCAAAGAAGAAAAAAAGGCCCCGCATACTCGTAGAACGTTGCTGCTCTCCCATTTTCTACAAGGACAAGGCTCTTCGACACAAAGTACAGCAGGTAAAACATACAAAAAACCGCAAACAAGTGGAATGGGAATACGAAAATGATATTTGATGGATTAGTTCGCAACGACAATACAAAGAGCGCAAGAAAAACAGGCACGTAGAGAAGCGGATAAATACACGCAAACTGAAAAAACCCCTCCCTAAGCTTCAAACGATCCGGTAGCAGCGAATTCAGGAACCGCCCCATAGACCATAACCATCCCACAAAGAAGAGCATGAATATACACGTGGCGAGCCCGGCGATTGCCATGTCGGCCGCACCGTCAGGTCCAGTTAGAAAAGCGGTTGCTAATGAAAAAACAATGAATGCAAGAAAAATGTACCAGTGTTTCGCGCGCACGAATAGCTTGGCAATAGTCGTCATAGTAGTGCCTGTTTTGCAACTGACAGTATTTCCTATTGATAATCACCGTGCAAGCAGCATCGCCTGCCATGTGTGCTTTTCCAAGATCGATCCATTGACATGCTTACCGCGTCTGTCCCACCAATGCTGCCATCGCCATTCTTCCAAAATGCTGCGTCTCTTGCGGCGGATGGTCGTGATTCCACTTTGCCATGCCCGGCACATATCCGGTTGAGAGTACGTGATTGTGCACAACGTCGAGTGAAAATCCGCTGTCAATTGTGACTTGATTGCCTTCGTGCTCGTAGCCGGCGATATCGGGCGGGAGGTGTGGCACTACATCCCACAGATTTACGATGCGATAGCAGATGTTTACGTGGGTGTTAAAGAAAGTTACGAAATCGTTGTGGCCGACGCGTGGTTCGGCCCAGGTGTAGACAACGGGCGAAAGATTTGAGTTCACGTTCAGCAGGTCAAGCGTGGCCAGCGGACAAAGCGCGCCTCCGAGACTATGCCCGGTAATTAATACCTCGCGGTATCCGGCGGAATATTTGTTCAGCAGCGCAATTAGATTGTCGCGTACGGCAAGGTAGACGATTTGAAAGCCTTCGTGCACGGTGCCGCGCCCCGGAACGGGTGCGTAGGGTGCAGGAACAAAATCAAAATCGTCAAGCCAGTCGTGAATAAACTGCGTCCCGCGGAAGGCCACAATCAGCCGTTGATTCGGTTTATCGAGGCAGAACCAGCCGAAGTGCAGGTTGGCATTTGGGTTCGGCGGAAGAGCGCGGACCGCGGCATCGGTGATGGCAGGCTGATGTTGCTTCGGCTGGTCGAGCATGCTTTGCAGCATCTTCTGGCGCTTGGTTCTTTCGGGCGGTGCAAGTCTGGCGAGATGGTTCTGTACTGCTGGATGCGCGGGATTAGCGAGGATTTCGAACGCAGTCTGATTGAGCGTGTAATTTGTCGGAGGTTGCGTGCTGTCGTAGGCGGCTTGGGCGAGAGGCAGCACAATATTTTCGGCAAACTGGCCGTCAAAGGGGATCATAAGGACTCCTGCTGGAAACTAAATTTTTGAGGAAGGAAGCCAGCATAATCCTGGTAAGAGGGGCAGGCAAGCGCGAAAATCGGGGACGAACTACGTTTCGGAAGCCGCGAGCGCGGCATACGCCGCGCCCAGCACCGGCGCATCCTGGTTCAGCACGACAGAGATGGGAATCTTCGCGAGTTCATCCGCGAGTTTGGTTTTGTTGCAAAAGGCTCGGACGAATGTTCCATCTTTTAATTTCGTAAGAATTTTGAGCGCGATGCCGCCTCCTACATAAACTCCTCCAAACGGAAGCGCGCGCAGCGCCATGTTGCCGGCCTCCGAACCGTAGGCTTCAGTCCACATATGCAGAGTTTCTTCGCAGCCTGAGCACTCTTTCGCGAATGCCTGTCGCGTGATGTTGGCGGCTGAATCGAGCTCCGGATCGTCGAAAAAGGGGTGATGCATTTCGGGGAAGGTAGCCTCGTGAATGGCACGAAAGCCACGTCCAGAGACGATTTCCTCGGTGCAGACACGTGGCATGCGCTGGCGCAGATATTGCAGAACCACGATTTCGCGATCAGTGCCTGGTGCGAAATCAGTCAAGCCGGCTTCGCATGCTGAAACCTGATAGCGGTTGCCGTTCCAGAATAAAATCGACTCGCCTAATCCGGTTCCGGCGGCTACGTAAACTTTCGGAGAGCGCGGCTGCGGAGTTCCGGGATTCAATTCGAGCAGATCTTTGGGTTCGAGATGCTCCAGGCTGGATGCTGCGGCTTCCACATCATTCAGCAGCAGAACTTGTCGCGGACCGATCTGCAGACTGTCCGCGATACGTTTGCGAGTGATTGTCCACGGGAGATTGTTGCAGACGACTGCATCGTTCACGATCGCGCCGGCTACGCCGAATCCGGCGGCGGTAAGGTTGGTCAGTGAATGGCCCTCGCGCTTTGCGCGTTCGCGGAAGTTGGCGAAAAAAGATTCGATGTCGGGGAAATCGGCGGTCTTTTCAGTGAGCCGAAAAACGGGACGCAAGCGGTGAGCATCGATGTCAAAAAGAATGAGGGCGCATTTGGTGCCGCCCAAGTCTCCCGCAAGAATCATGAGGAATGAGCGTAAACGGAATTGCGGGTCGGCATCAAGTCAGTCCTCCGAATTCGGCGCGAGACGCTGCGATAAGCCTGCGGTTTCGCTGCTATAATCATAGATCGCTCTCATGCCTCAGAAGCGTCTGATTCGCTCCACTACAGTTTTGTGCGTTCGCCGGGATGGCCACGTGGTCATGGCCGGAGATGGACAAGTCACGCTTGGCGAAGGCGTTATCAAGCATTCTGCCAAGAAGATCCGCCGGCTGTATCAGGACAAGATTCTGGCGGGATTCGCGGGTTCGACCGCCGATGCGTTTTCGTTGTTCAGCCGCTTTGAAGCCAAGCTGGAGCAGTATCACGGGAACATTGGCCGCGGTGCGGTAGAACTTGCCAAAGACTGGCGGACGGACAAATTTTTGCGGCACTTGGAAGCGCTGCTGCTAGTTTCAGATAAAGAGCAGACATTTCTGCTGAGCGGACAGGGAGATGTGATAGAACCCGATGGCGGGATCGCAGCCATTGGAAGCGGCGGCCCTTATGCGCAGGCCGCAGCGCAGGCGCTATTAGAGCACACCCAATTGCCCGCACGCCAGATCGCGGAAGAGGCGATGAAGATTGCCGGCAAAATGTGCATCTATACCAACGAGAAGGTTACGATAGAAGAGTTGTGAATTTAGGTGGGGACAGCCGCCCTCGGCTGTCCGTCGAGCGTAGCTCGATTTGGTTGACAGAAGATTATCGGATCTTTGATCCGAGAACAGCCCCCGAAGGCGGCTGTTCACACGTGAGCATTTATGGCTATTTACCTACCCGCTAGCGCCGAAGAAGAACAGCTCGCACTTGACGAGCTGACACCGCGCGAGATTGTCGCCGAACTCGACAAGCATGTCGTCGGGCAAAAGGACGCGAAGCGCGCCGTCGCCATTGCCCTGCGCAATCGCATGCGGCGGCAGAAGCTTTCTGAGGAGCTCGCGGAAGAAATCATTCCCAAGAACATCATTATGATCGGGCCCACGGGAGTGGGCAAAACTGAGATCGCGCGCCGTCTGGCGAAGCTGGCGAATTCGCCGTTTCTGAAAGTTGAAGCCTCGAAATTTACTGAAGTCGGTTATGTGGGACGTGATGTCGAGTCGATGATTCGCGATCTTCTGGAGATTGCGATCGATAATGTGCGCGAGGAGAAACTTGAGGACGTCGCCGACAAAGCCGAACTGAACGCCGAAGAGCGGCTGCTGGATATTTTGCTTCCTCCTGCGGCGCCTGCAGCGCCGAATCCACAGCCCGGGTTCACACTCGAAGCTTCGTCGGGGGATTCTTATTCACGGACTCGGGAAAAGCTTCGCCAGCAATTGCGCGAAGGCAAGCTCGACGATCGGGTCGTCGAAATCGAAACTCGTGAACGAAATTTCCCATCCTTCGAAATTATTTCTAACCAGGGCGTCGAGGAGATGGACGTCAATATCAAGGACATGTTGCCCAACATCTTCGGCCAGCGCACCAAGAAGCGGAAGATGAAGGTCAACGAGGCGTTTGAATACCTGATCCAGGAAGAGGAGCAGCGGCTCATCGATATGGACCAGGTCACGCGCATTGCGATTGATCGGGTGGAAGATTCAGGGATTATTTTTCTTGATGAGATCGACAAGATTGCCGGCCGCGAAGGCGGGCATGGGCCGGATGTTTCCCGCGAAGGCGTGCAACGCGACATTCTGCCGATTGTCGAAGGCACAACCGTAAACAGCCGCTACGGAATGGTGCGCACTGACCACATTTTGTTTATTGCCGCCGGGGCCTTTCACGTTTCTAAACCAAGCGACTTGATTCCCGAACTGCAAGGGCGCTTCCCCATTCGTGTGGAATTACAGTCGCTGACCATGGAAGACTTCATCCGCATTCTGACCGAGCCGAAGTCTTCGTTGGTCAAGCAGTACACGGCGCTGCTAGACACCGAAGGCGTCAAGCTGGAGTTCACCAAAGAAGCGCTCGACGAGATTGCTCGTTTTGCATTTCGCGTGAATGAAGGCACGGAAAACATCGGTGCGCGCCGTTTGCACACGATCATGGAACGAGTGCTCGATGAAATCAGCTTCTCTGCTCCAGAACGAAAGGGCGAGCAGATCACCGTAGATGCCGAATACGTCAGCAAAGCTTTGACTGACATTGTGAAAGATCAGGATTTGAGCCGGTATATTCTCTAGCTCCATTCGTGAACGCGCGGGACGCCCGTTCCCCCAGCCTCAGTTTGCTCTCTGTTACTCTGTCCGCACCGATGAATTCTGCAAGACTGCAATTGGGCATCTGCCTGTTCATCACCGTGCTTGGTGCAAGTTGCGGGACGCCCGGAATTCCGGAGCCGCCATCGCTCGAGTTGGCTCGGCCAGTGAGAGATCTTAAAGCGGTTCGTAAGGGCAACCTGGTTCATCTCAGCTGGTCAGTGCCGGAATTTACCGAGGACCATCAGAGCTTTCGGCATGTTGGCCCAACGCGAATCTGCCGCAGTATGGAATCGCCGATGCACGATTGCGAAACAGTGGTCATCGACCTGCCGCCGCAAAAAGCTCCAATTCAAGGGACCTCTTCCCGCCGAATAGCGCGCAAGTCACAGCTGCCGACGCCGCCGCAGGAGGAATACACCGATCAGCTCTCGCCAAGCCTGGAGTTGCAATCACCGACTTCAAATCTTTCGTATGCCGTCAGTGTCCTGAATTCCTACGGCAGAAGCGCGGGACTTTCGAACCAGGTGCAGGTTTCGGCTGCGCCGACATTATCGGCGCCAGCTAATCTGGCAGCGCATTTATCGTCGAGTGGGGTCGAGCTTACATGGAATCCCGTGCTCCCCTCGCCAAACGTTCCCGACCTGAAGTATGAGTATCGAATTTATCGACGAGATGCGGCCAATAACCACGACGATATTGCAGGCGAAGTTCCTGTATTGGCCGATGCGAAACCAAGATTCCTCGATACCGGCTTCGAGTGGAAAAAAACATACGACTATCACGTGACAGTGGTGACGGTAGTAAATCGCCCAAACGGCCCGGAGCAGGTGGAAGGTGATGATTCATCATCTGTCCGAGTAGTCGCGTACGACACCTTTCCGCCGGCTACGCCAACCGGATTGCAGGCGGTATTTTCCGGTCCGGGACAGAAGCCCTTCATTGATTTAATCTGGACAGGAAACAGCGAATCGGATCTGGCGGGATACAACGTCTATCGCCGCGATGTTGGCAGCGAACCGGTGAAAATAAATACTGAACTGGTCAA
>DATNAF010000330.1:0-11821 GCA_035572845.1 Terriglobales bacterium | reverse complement strand
TTTACGGGCAGCCATTTCGATGAGAAAGCGGCAGAACTGGTTGGTTTCAGCTCTGTCCTCGGCTTGCGAGGCCAGAACGCCCGGTGGGGTATGGCGGTTGCAATTTCATTCACTTATGGAGTTATGTTAATTTTTGAAGAGTGTCAGGTTCGGGTAAGCGTATTGGCTTGAAACCAACAACTCGCATCCAAAGTAGCGGGTTTAAATTTGCGCGGCCCGGATGCCGCGAGTGGGACGGGCAATGAAATCTGATCACAATTTCCGCTTGATGAGTCTGGTGGTTGCCATCATTTTGCTGGCCTCGGCGTCGGGATTAGCGCAGACCTGCATCACCTCTGATGAGATGGACGCGGCTACGCGGTCGGCTATTCAAAGCGCCGCAACCCATTACTTCGACATGGTTTCGCGCGGAGACGCGGCATCGCTGAAGCAGAACGCAATTCCGGCGTTGGCGAACAATTTTGCCGGGATGGAAGCCACCATTAAGGAGAACCAGGCGAACCTCGCTGGCGCCCATGCCACCGCGCGTGCTCCTTTTGAATTAAAGGCCGAAGGGACTGCGCCGCTGGCCCGAGCCGAGTTTCTGTGTGGAGTTTTTGGCGCTGCCGGGCAAACCGCCAACAGCACCGAGTTTGTAATCCCGAACTTGCCGCCGGGAACTTACGGGGTTTCGATCCTCGATGTAACCACGCAAAAAAGCCCGTACACGGTTTCTTTTGTGCTCCAGCAGATCGGTACGGACTGGAAGCTTGGAGGCCTGTTTCTTCGCCCCGCCCAACTTTCTGGCCATGACAGCAAGTGGTTCCTGGATCATGCGAACACCTACAAGTCCAAGGGCCAGGTCCACAATGCCTGGCTTTATTACCTTGAAGGCCGCGAACTCGCACTGTCGGTTCCTTTCATGGAGACTCAGGCTATTGAAAAGCTCTATGGGGAAGAATCGAGCATGAAGCCTGCAGATGTCCCTGCGGACGGGAAAACAGCGGATTTGGTCGCTGCGGATGGAAAGACCTACAAACTCATCGAGCTTAATCCACTGCCGGTTCAAGATAACCTGGATTTGCTGGTCAGATATCAAACTGCCAGTGTTGCGGATACTGGGCAGGCATTTCAGGAAAACATGGCAGTCATGAAGGCGCTGGTGCAGAAATATCCTGAAGTCCGCGACGCATTTGAGGGCGTAGTAGCGCGGGGAGTGGAGTCATCTGGCAGGGATTACGGCACCATGATGCCGATGAAAGATATCAAGTAATAGGCAAATGGTGTGGGCCCCTGTCTTCCTTCGTGAACCTTCGTGCCCTTTGTGGTTTATGCCTTTGAATCGAAAATCATTAACCACAAAGGGCACGAAGGTCCACGAAGGAGAGCGAACCAAATCACATGGCTCTTATGTGGAACTCTGGCATCCTCGCCGCCAGTGCTTCGCTTTTCTTCGTGAAGCTTCGTGCCCTTTGTGGTTTATGCCTTTGAATTGAAATCATTAACCACGAAGGACACGAGGGTCCACGAAGGAAAGCGAACCAAATCGCATGGCGACGGGGAGCTGTTGCTGCTGATTGTGCAGAACGCCTAATTTGCAGCGGCCCTCGACCATTGTTGCGGAGTGCACTCCCTCACTTCGGTCAGCTTTCCTTTATGTGGAACTCTGGCATCCTCGCCGCCAGTGCTTCGCTTTCCTTCGTGGACCTTCGTGCCCTTTGTGGTTGATGCCTTTGAATTGAAAATCATTAACCACGAAGGACACGAGGGTCCACGAAGGAAAGCGAACCAAATCACATGGCCCCGGGGAGCTGTTGCTGCTGGTTGTGCAAAAGCCCTAAGTTGCAGCGGCTCTCGACCATTGTTGCGGAGTGCACTGTTTCACTTCGGTCAGCTTTCCTTGATCGAGCTTGAGAATCATGTCGCAACTCTTCAGCGTGTTCAGCCGGTGCGCGATCATGAAAGTTGTTCGCCCAGTCATTAGGCGTTCAGTCGCCTCCATGATTGCGGCTTCGGTATGAACATCAACAGAACTCGTCGGCTCATCGAGAATCAGGATCGGGCTATCACGCAAAAAGGCTCGCGCCAACGAGATTCGCTGACGCTCTCCGCCGGAGAGCCGTGAACCGCGCTCACCGACCTGGGTTTCGTATCCATCGGAAAGTGCCGAGATAAATTCATGCGAAGCTGCAGCCGTGGCAGCGGCAACAATTTCCTCGTCGCTGGCGTCGGGTTTTCCATACGCGATATTCTCTGCAACGCTGGCGTCGAATAGAACCGGCTCCTGCAGCACGACTCCAAATTGACGTCGCAGGTCGGCAATTCGATATTTCTGAATGCCAGTGCCATCCAGCAGTACCGTGCCTTCTGACGGGTCATAGAAGCGCATCAGCAGATTCAGCAGCGTTGTTTTTCCGGCTCCGGTTGCGCCGACGATTCCAACTCGGCTGCCTGCGGGGACGTGAAAAGAGATATCACGCAGCCCTTGCTGCGAGTCCTGATAAAAAAACGAAACGTTCCGGAACTCAAACTCGCCTTTCGCGCGGTCCAGAGCCAAGGCGGCTTTCTCCTCTGAAATCTCCGGTTCCTGATCGAGCAGCATAAACGTACGCTCCAGGCTCGCAAGGCCGGCCTGCATTTCGGTGGCTTTCGTGGTCAGCGTCTGGAGGGGTTGGTAAACCTGTGCCACGTACGCCATGATCATCAGCAGCGAACCTATGGTGAGCGCGCCGGCGCGAACGTGCTGGACGCCAATGTAGAGCGCGGCAGCCGTGCCTCCAGCGATGGTCAATCCGATCAGGACGTTGAATACCGCCTGCTGCAACGCAAGTTGCACCTGGTGAGACATACGCTCTCCAGACCGCCGGACAAAGCGCGCATGCTCCCGGCCTTCTTGTCCGAAAGCCTTTATCACTCGGATGGAGGCGATGACCTCCTGAATCACCGACATCGCCGAGCTATCCAGGCCTTTGATGGTTTGCGAACGTTTGCGCACGATCCGGCTGCAGCCTAACGAGAGCAGGAAAAGTATGGGCGTAATCAGCAGGGCCACTAACGCCAGTTCCAGATCCATCTTCGCGGTCACAATGATCATTCCCGCCAAGGTGAACAATGCGGTAAGCAGCGGCACCATGCCCTGTATCGTCACATACTGAATCGATGGCGCGTCATGCTGGATGCGGTAGACCGAGTCGGTTGCGCCGTAATGATCGTGAAAGACCAGAGGCAGCCTTTGCACATGGTTGAGAAGGCGAGCGCGAAAATCCCAAACCAGCTTTTCACCCGTGTATGTCTGTAACCACCACGACGCCAGGCCTTGAACATTTACTAGGATGGCGATTGCAAGCAGCACCACAATGGCGAACTCGAGTGCCGTACGGTGCATGCCGGTCCAATCGCGCGGGAGAAAGGATGCATTCCACAGCAGCCATTTCGGCAGAGGCTGTGATCCGAGGACGTTATCGACCACGATTTTCAGGGGCAGTGGAAATAGCAGTGTGAGCGGCAGGGAAAGAAAGCTGAGAAAGGCTATTCCGGAGAGGTGGGGCCAGCAACTGCGGCACTCTCCTAATACGCGAATTAGGATCGAATCATTTCTCTTAAGACCGGACAAACTGCCACCGAGAACGTCCGGGCTTGTGCCCGCAACGCGAAATAAAGTGAGCTCATTCTACTTCAGCTACTTTCCTTGGAGAACATGTTTGCGGTTACGGTAGTGCAAAAATCCTCGTAAAGCGAAATGAGCTTGCGGTTCTACAAACTTACCCGAGAACCCATAAGAGATCTTCTTACCCGAAATAGAGTGTCGCGGCTTGTGCCTGCGCTACTTGCTTACCATCTAATTGCCGATCATTTCCGAAAGGAGTGAAATGATGGGGTCATTCAGGTTCTCCGCCGCTCTGATTCTCTTCTTTGCTCCCGGCTTCGTGTTTGCTCAGGCAGCCGAAACGAACTCCAATACACAATCGCAGGATGTGGCTATCTTGACGGACAGCGCCGGCCCGAACGCGAGCCCGATGCAACACAAAGACCAGCAGGTCCTGCCTGACCCCCTACGGCCGCAACGCGGCGCAAACCTGGATGTCGGTGGCATTATTCTGCCTTCCTTGCCAAGTGATCCAACGTGGAGCGGGGACCCACGCTTTACTGTGAGTGTTAGTTCCCTGGCCACTCCGGAAAAAGCTCGCAAGGCCTTCGACAAAGGCGAGCAGGAGGAGCGTAAAGGGAAATTGATGGCGGCCTACGATCACTTCAAGGAGGCCGTTCATACATATCCCCGCTATGCGCTGGCATGGCTTGAATTGGGACAACTGCAAGCCAGGCAACGCAGTTTCATTGATGCTCAGGAATCTTTCCGGCAGGCGGTCACAAGTGACTCAAGCCTGGCTACAGGCTACGTGGATTTCGCTCTGGTTGCGGCGCAGCAGCAAAACTGGCAAGCGGTGGCAGAAATGACCGACACTCTCGTTCAGCGATTTCCGGATTCCTCGCCGGTTTACTGGTTTCTGAACTCGGCCGCTTATTACAACCTGGGAAAGATGACGGAAGCAGAAAACAGCATTACACGTGCGCTGCGCCTCGACCCGCAGCATCAATTGCCACAGGTGGAATATCTGTATGGACTGATCTTGGGTAGCAAAAAAGATTACAAATCGGCGACCGAGCACATCAATAACTACCTGCTTCGAGACCCGAATTCGAAGGATGCACTGAGCGCTCGCCAAGCCCTGGCCGCATTCCAGCAGCGTGCTCAGGTGGCGGATGACGAGCAGCACTGACTGAACTCGTGATCTTGCGGCACGCGCCCTCCTCAGCCGGGATACAGTCTTGCCCTGATCCAATCAGAACAGCTTTTGCGTCACACTAGGAAAAACATAGGAGGATTCATGGCTGACAAAGGGAAACTGCAGGGCATGCGTGTGGCCATTCTGGCGACGGACGGAGTTGAGGACGCCGAATTGAAAGAGCCTCGCAAAGCATTGGATGACGCAGGCGCAGAAACCACGCTGATAGCGGCCAAAGCGGGAAAGATCCAGTCCCTGAATCACAGCGATAAAGCTTCGACTTACGGCGTCGATAAAACTCTGGACCAGGCTCGCGCCGAACAATTCGACGCAGTTCTACTGCCTGGCGGCGCATTGAACGCGGATACAATTCGGGTGCATCCTCGGGCGCAGGAATTCGTGCGCGAGATGAATCAGTCCGGAAAGCCAATTGCCGTAATCTGCCACGCGCCGTGGTTGCTGGTTTCCGCGGGCATCGTCGAAGGGCGCTCGTTGACCAGCTATCACACCATTCAAGACGACATTCGAAATGCCGGCGGAAAGTGGCAGGATGAAGAAGTCGTTCAGGACAAGAATTGGGTGAGCAGCCGCCAGCCATCCGATATTCCGGCATTCAACCGGGCCATGATCGATCTGTTTGCTGAGCACAGGAAAGCTGGCTCGCAACCTGAGCGGCGCGTGGCCTAATCTCAGGAAAGGATACTAGCCCCTCGTGGATCTTCGTGGTTGATGCGGTTGAATTGAAAATCGATAACCACAAAGGACACGAAGGTCCACGAAGGAAGCGCCTGCTCTTGAAGCGCCCGGACGATAACAACTAGATTACGTCTTTCCTTTGTGTACTTCGTGCCCTTTGTGGTTGAAGCTCTTGAATTGAAAATCGGCAACCACAAAGGACACGAAGGTCCACGAATGAAGGCCAATCGCCTGACTTTGAAGGGCCCGGACGAAGAACTAGGTTATGCTTTTCCTTTGTGTACCTTCGTGCCCTTTGTGGTTGAAGCTCTTGAATTGAAAATCGGCAACCACAAAGGACACGAAGGTCCGCGAAGGAAGGCCAATCGCCTGACTTTGAAGGGCCCAGACGGAAGAACTAGGTTACGTTTTTCCTTTGTGAACCTTCGTGCCCTTCGTGGTTGAAGCTCTCGAATTGAAAAACCAATAACCATAAAGGACACGAAGGTCCACGAAGGAAGGCTTCGCTTAGACCTCAGAAGCGACCTCCCGAGGACAATAACTAAGTGCGGTCACCTTTCAATGAGGGGCTTTTTTCTGCCAAAAAGCTCGAAGTAACATGGTAGGTGTTACAGGCGATATCTTTCATGCCGTCCGCTGTGGAACTAAGCTGCGTTTATGGGAATCAATGCCCTAGTGATGTCCCGCAGCAACGGAGCAGTCAAGGTATTGGTTGCTACGTTTGCCGAGTTGGGAATCGAATATAAAGTCTCTGCGTCGGTTTCTGAAACCCTCGAAATTCTGGCTACTGAGTACCATTCAGCGCTCATTCTTGATTTTGATCTGCCGGATGCGGCTTGCGTAGCCAAGATGGCACGCAGCGTGCCTGAAAAAAGGCGCCCGGTGCTGTTTGGCATGATCGGCGCGGCGACTCCTGTAGGCAGTGCATTTCAGGCCGGAGCCAACTTTGTTTTGTACAAGCCTCTCGATCCGAATCAGGTATTGCACTCATTCCGCGCCGCGCGTGGCTTCATGCGCGGAGATCGCCGCAGCGCGACGCGGCAAAAGGGCGAAACCCTGGCTTACCTGCAGTTTCCAACTGGGATCGTCCCCGCGCTGGTGATGGATGTGACTGAGCAGGGACTTTCGCTGCAGGCCGCCGAAGGCTTGACTCCATTGCGTGGTGTGCCATTGCGTTTTCTATTGCCGGGAACCGCTGAAGTGATTCACGCGACCGGCGATTTCATCTGGGCCGACGGGAATGGCCGGGCCGGATTGTTCTTCAGCAAAATCGCTCCGGCATGCCAGCGCGCCCTGCAGGCCTGGCTCAAGAAACGAGCAGCAAAGCGCTCGGAATCCGTAAGGGTATTACTTGAGCCGAAGCGAATGAGTCGCGCAACCGCCGCGGCCCATTAGCCGGAAATGATCTTAGCCCGCATCAGGGCTGGGTTCCCCCTGCCGAACCCGCTCCTCCCATCTGTGCAGGAGGCGGTGGAATCGAGATATCGAGATCCTTCACCGAGCCGAGGGTGGACAATGGCTTGTCGAACTCGGCTGGATTGCCAACTACCAGCACCGCCAATTGGTCCTTGTGTAAGTACTTGGGAATGATGCGGGCCACATCGGCCGTGGTGACTTTCTCAATGCCTGCGCGATAGCGCTCCAGAAAATCCGCGGGATATCCGTAAAACTCATAAGCCATGCGCTCGCGCAAAACTTTGTCCGGAGTGTCGAAATTAAATACGAATGTATTCAGGATAGCGTCTTTCCCGCGGGCGATCTCAGCATCATCAATCGGCCTGGTTTTTAGCTGGTCAATCTGAGCATCTAGAGCTTTAATGGATTCAACAGTAGTACTGCTCTTCGTTCCCATCGCGAGCTGCAGGATCCCAGGATGGTCGAACCGGGTCCCGATGCCGCCGCCGACTGCGTAAGCCAGCCCCTGCGCGGTACGAATACTTTGGACCAATCGAGATGAGAACCCTCCGGCCAGCACTTCGTTGAAGACCTCGATGGAGTAGTAATCCGGATTATTACGCGTGGTTCCCAGGCCAATCATGCGAATGTTGCTTTGGTTGACGTCGTCTTTTTTCACAAAGTAAACGCCAGGTTTCGCAGGCTCAAAGTGGATATCAGGAGCTTTGGCAGCCGGTCCTTTCGGCCAATCGCCGAAGGCTTTGCGCAACGTCGCTTCCATTTGAGCGGAATCGAAATCGCCGACGATCCCAATGATGATGTTGTTGGGATGGACATAGGTCTGGTGCCAGTCCACTAGATCCTGCTGCGTGATTGCGTTTATGGTCGCGTATTCAGGCACGCGAGCGTAGGGATTATTTGGCCCATAGGCCAGCTTGAGGGCCTCGCGATGGGTAATTTGGTTGACCTCATCATTGCGGCGCGAAATGCCGTCATAGGCTTCGCGCTTGGCGAGGTCGAGCTTGTCGGCGCGGAATTCCGGCGCTCGCAGTACCTCCCTGAAAATCTGGAACACATCGTTGAAATCATCTTTCAGGCAGGAGAGCGAAATCGTTGTGGAGTCGTCGTTGGCGCCGGTTTCAACTTTTGCGGCCCGTACCTCAAGATAATCGTCCAATTGATCGCCGGTTTTGTCCTTCGTACCACCTGTCCGCCAGACCTCGCCGTAGATCCCGGTTAGACCTACTTTTGCTGCGGGTTCCGCGCGCGCTCCGCCGCGAATGCGAGCCACACCGTCGATGGTTGGAAGCTCGTGGTCCTCTTGCAGGAAAATGACCATGCCATTGGGCAGTACGATCCGCTTGGGTTCCTGCGGATGGAACGCGGGCAGCGGGGGAATGGGGATTTTGGTCCAGGGTTCTTGTGCGACTGCAAGCTGCGCCAGAGTAAAAATCACGGCGATGAATGTGAGCTTTCGGAGGGCCGCGAAGTTCATTGCGCACCTCCGCTGGTAGCAGGAACAGTTTCGATGACGCCCACGGTGCGGTTGGTCGGAATGAACACCTGATTAGCCACCCGGCGGATGTCAGCTTTAGTGACCGCATCAATGCGATCGACCGATTTGAAGAGTTCGCGCCAGTCGCCATAGAGTGTCTGATACACCGCTAGATTCTGAGCAAGTCCATCATTGCTGTCGAGACTGCGGATCAAGTTCGCTTTAGCCCGGGTTTTTACCATCTTGAGTTCTTCATCCGTAATGTCTTCCTTCTTCAATTTATCGATTTCGGCATGGATGGCATCGCCCACCTCCTTGGGAGTGTGGCCGGGCATGGGCGTCGCGAAGAAATAAAAAATATGTGGATACTTAACCCCGGGATAACCGGTGCCGCCCTCGGCCTCGGAAGCAATTTTCTTGTCGCGCACCAATGCGCGGTACAGGCGCGAAGTCCGTCCTTCGGAGAGCAAATCCGCCAGCGCGTCATAAACCGCGTCATCCTTGTCGCGGTAATCCGGCCGATGATAGCCCTCGAGATAGACGGGCTGTGAGGCATCAAGCAGCACTACCCGCCGCTCAGAGTTCTGCGGCGGCTCGGTTGTGGTGCGTTCATCCGGCTTGGGATGCGAAGGAATCGCCCCGAAATACTTTTCAATCACCGCCATGGTTTTGACGGGATCGACATCCCCGACTATCGCGACGACCATGTTGGATGGAATGTAGTAAGTGTCAAAGAAATGCTGGGCGTCAGTGGCAGAAAATGAATTGAGGTCCGATATGTATCCGACGCCAGGACGATGATAAGGATGCGCCGAGAAGGCTTCTTCCACGAACTGCTCGAGCAAACGGCCAATGGGATTGCTATCAATGCGCATGCGGCGTTCTTCAGTTACTACACTGCGCTCTTTGTAAAACTCCCGGAACACGGGATGGGTGTAGCGCGCCGATTCCAGGTAGGCCCACAGTTCCAGCCGGTTAAGGGGAAATGAATAGAAGTAAGCCGTCTGATCATCGGCCGTGAACGCGTTCATGCCTTCGCCCCCATTGCGCTCGACGATTTCAGAGAACTGGTTGGGAATCACATATTGCTGTGCGTCTTTGATGGCAGCTTGCCATGCTTCTTGCAGTTGTTTTAGTTTTTGCTCATCGCGGTCGACCCGCTTGTCCCGCTCGCGAATATAGGCGGCGTAAGCGTCTTCGACTTTTTGCAGGGCGACTTTCTCAGCGGCGTAATCTTTGGTGCCTATTGTTTCCGTGCCCTTGAACGCCATGTGTTCGAACATGTGCGCCAGGCCGGTCTTGCCCATAGGATCCTGCACTGATCCAGCGTCAACATTCGTGAAGAACGAAAACACTGGCGCGGTGTCAGGACGCTGGCAAACGACGGCGGTAAGCCCGTTCGGCAGCTTCTTGACCGTGACCCGCTTTTCAAAGGAGGCGAGGTCCTGGGCGCAACACACTGCACAAAGCAGTAAAGCAAGAGCTGCTAGCTTGAGAGCACGAGACATCGAACCTCCATGGAATCAATGCGGACAATCTGTTATGGACGTGAAACTCGATTTGAAGTGAGCAGCCGGAATTTGTCAAACCGGCGTCCGGCACCTTGGATTCTGGAGTGGGCGGTCGCTTGCTGGACGGGGCTTGACACGATACGGATGGTTAGCTAACATAACTTAGCTAATGAAAACCATTACCATACACCAAGCCAAAACAACGCTGTCTCGATTGGTAGAGGAAGCATGCAACGGGGAAGAGATTGTCATTGCTCGGGGTTCGGAACCGAAGGTGCGGCTTGTCCCGGTTTACACTGCGCGGGGAGAACGAACCCCCGGCCGACTCAAGGGGAAATTTAAAGTAGGCCCAGAGTTCTTCGAACCGCTGCCTGCCGAAGAACTCGATCTCTGGTGGAAGTGAGCCTTGCGCCTGCTGTTGGACACACACACCCTCCTATGGTGGACTACGGGCGACAAGTTGCTGAGTGAGCGTGCCCGCAAGAGAATTGCACAATCGCAAGAGCCTATTATCATCAGCGCGGTTTCTGCTTGGGAAATTGCAATCAAGGTCAACTTAGGACGCCTTCCGGCGGGTGCGACAGAGTTGATCCGGGATTTTGAACAATCCCTAAAGCAAGACGGCTTTCAGTCAATGTCCATAACGGCTGATCACGGAATTCGTGCCGGCCTGCTTCCTGGCCCAGACAAAGATCCATTCGATCGCATGTTAATCGCACAAGCACAAGCGGAAAATTTGACAATAGTGAGTAATGACCGTGTTTTTGATCGATATGGAGTAAATAGAATCTGGTGAGTCTTTCCGTTCACCCCGCCCTTTTCTCCACCCGATGCTAATTCCCATGGCTGCTTGGGGTTACATTGACCTGCGGCGTACTTTCGGCTAACCTTTTAACAAATTTCGTATAAGGAAACGTGTATCCTTAAAGCACAGGAGAAGACGTGTCTGAGACCGAGAAAACCCTGCTTTTGCTGAAGCCCCGCGGGTTCTGTGCCGGGGTGGTCCGCGCTATCGATATCGTGCGCATCGCGCTCGAAGCTTTTGGGCCCCCGATCTATGTCCGCAAGGAGATCGTTCACAACCGCTTTGTGGTCGAAGAGCTTCAAGGTAAGGGCGCCATTTTTGTCGACTCCATCGACGAGGTTCCCAATGGTGAGCGTGTAATTTATAGCGCCCATGGTGTCTCGCCCGAAGTCCGGAGCGCCAGCAAAGAGCGTGGCCTGCGGGTGATTGATGCTACTTGTCCTCTGGTAACCAAGGTCCATGTGGAAGCGGTGAAGTTTGCCAAGGAGGGTTATTCGCTAATCCTCATCGGCCACCGCGACCATGATGAAATTATCGGTACGTTGGGCGAGGCGCCCGAAGTAACCCAGGTTGTCGGATCGCCGGCCCAAGTTGAATCACTCTCGGTTCCCGATCCCAATCGCGTGGCATACCTCACGCAAACCACGTTGAGCCTGGACGAAGCCAAAGACATCATTGAAGCCCTCCGCCGCAAATTCCCTAACATCAAAGGGCCACACGCGCAGGATATCTGCTACGCCACCGAGAACCGCCAGGTGGCGGTAAAGCACGTTGCTTCTGACGCAGAGTTGCTCCTGGTGGTCGGCTCAGAAAACAGCTCCAACTCCAATCGTTTAGTCGAAGTGGCGCGTAATTTGGGCACTGCTTCGCATTTAATTGATAACTGCGAAGACATTCAGCCCGAGTGGCTGGAAAACGTGACTACCATCGCACTTACTGCCGGCGCGTCCGCGCCAGAGTGCCTGGTGGAAGAGGTTGTCGAGTTCCTGCGATCCAAGGGATACAACAATCTGCAGGAAGTTGAAGTCATGCCGGAGAATGTCCGCTTCGGTTTGCCTCCGGAGATTGTGGAGGCAATTTCGGCTGCGCCGCGTCCGGCTGGAGTCACTGCTGATTAGGAGTATTTAGTCACGTATGGATGATTTATTCTCCTCCT